>CAYVXO010000135.1:0-16442 GCA_964454485.1 uncultured Rubrivivax sp. | reverse complement strand
AGCGTCTTGCCGCCGGCGCCGGCGCAGAAGTCGACCACCATCTCGCCGCGCTTGGCGTCGGTCACCAGTGCCAGCAGCTGGCTGCCCTCGTCCTGGACCTCGACCGCGCCGGAGGTGAAGAGATCCAGCTTGTTGAGCGCCGGCTTGCCCTGCACGCGCAGGCCCCAGGGCGAAAAGGGCGTCGGCGTCGACTCGATGCCGGCCGCCTGCAGCGCCGCCTGCACCTCGTCGCGCTTCGCCTTCAGCGTGTTCACGCGCAGGTCCAGCGGCGCCGGCTGCTCGAGCGCGGCCACCAGCGGCCAGAACTCGTCCGGCCCCAGCTGTTTGATCAGCGCGCCGGCCAGCCAGTCGGGCAGGTTGTGGCGCAGCTTGTCGGGCAGGCTGGCGCGGTCGATCGCCTTCACCTCGGAGAGCCATTGCTGTTCCTGCGGCCCGAGCGCGCCGCGCAGGAAGGTGTCGCTGCCCTGCCAGGCCAGCATGGCCAGCCGCCGTTCGAGCGCGCCGCTGCCGCTTTGTGCCAGGTGGTTGAACAGCAGCCGCTGGCGCAGCACCGCGTAGGTGGTCTCGGCCAGCGTGTGCCGTTCGCGGTGGCCGAGCGCCCGGTGCTTGCGGAAGAAGGCGGAGACGACCTGGTCGGCCGGCTGGTCGAACACCAGCACGGTCTTCAGCAGTTCGGTCGCCAGGTCGAGCAGCGCGTTCGGGTGCATCAGATCAGGACCTGCGAAGCGCCTTCGGCATGGCGCACGAGCCCGCCCTCCAGCTTCAGCCGCCCTTCGACGAACCAGCGCACCGAGAGCGGATAGATCACGTGTTCGCTGGCCAGCACGCGCGCGGCCAGCGTCTCTTCGTCGTCGCCGGCCAGCACCGGCACCACCGCCTGCATGACGATCGGCCCGTGGTCCAGCTCCGGCGTCACGAAGTGCACGGTCGCGCCCGCCGCCTTGCAGCCGGCCTCGAGTGCGCGCCGGTGCGTGTGCAGCCCGGTGAAGGCCGGCAGCAGCGAAGGGTGGATGTTGAGCAGCCGTCCTTTGTAGCGGCGAACGAAGTCGGCGCCCAGGATGCGCATGAAGCCGGCCAGCACGACGAGGTCGGGCTCGAAACGGTCGATCGCCTGTGCCAGCGCGGCGTCGAAGTCCTCGCGGCGCGCGAAGGCGCGGTGCTCCACCACCGCCGTCGCAATGCCCTGCGCGGCGGCGAAGGCCAGGCCGCGCGCGTCGGCGCGGTTCGAGAGCACGGCCACCACCCGCGCCGGCCAGCCTTCGCTGGCGCAGCGCTGCACGATGGCTTCCATGTTGGAGCCGCGGCCGGAAACGAGGATCACGATGCGCTTCATCAGCGGCCGCCGGGCCGCCCCAAGGCGGCTGAGCGCCCCCTCGGGGGGCAGCGGAGCGTGGGGGTCGTCATGAAGCCAGTGTAGCGAGCGGGCGTCTGCCAGAATCGCGCCCCATGCGACCACGAGTACTCTCCGGCATGCGCCCCACGGGCGCCCTGCACCTCGGCCACTACCACGGCGCCCTGAAGAACTGGGTGCGCCTGCAGGACCAGTACGACTGCTTCTACTTCGTGGCCGACTGGCACGCGCTCACCACCCACTACGAGGAGCGCGAGGTCATCGAGAAGACCGTCTACGAGATGGTCATCGACTGGCTGGCCGCCGGCCTGGACCCCGAGCGCAGCACCATCTTCATCCAGAGCCGCCTGCCCGAGCACGCCGAGCTGTTCACGCTGCTGGCGATGGGCACGCCGCTGGGCTGGCTGGAACGCGTGCCGACCTACAAGGACCAGATCGACAAGCTCAAGGACCGCGACCTCGCGACCTACGGCTTCCTGGGCTACCCGCTGCTGCAGGCGGCCGACATCCTGATCTACAAGGCCAGCTACGTGCCGGTGGGCGAGGACCAGGCCTCTCACGTGGAGCTCACGCGCGAGGTGGCGCGCCGCTTCAACAACCTGTACGGCCGCGCGCACGACTTCGAAGCCCAGGTCGCCGCCGCGCTGGCCAAGCTGGCGAAGGACGACGCGCGCTACTTCGAGAAGCAGCGCAAGGCCTTCGGCGAGACCGGCTCGCCCGAGGCCCTGGCCAAGGGCGAAGGCATCGTGAAGAAGGCCGCCGCCAACGTGGCCGGCTGGAGCGAGGCCGACACCGAACTGCTGCTCGGCCACCTGAAGGGCAGCGGCAAGAGCATCCTCACCGAGCCGCAGGCGCTGCACACCGAGGTGGCCAAGCTGCCGGGCCTGGACGGCGCGAAGATGAGCAAGAGCTACGGCAACGCGGTGCTCATGCGCGACGACCCCGAGACGGTGACGAAGAAGATCCGCGGCATGACCACCGACCCCGCGCGCGTGCGCCGCACCGACCCCGGCGACCCCGAGAAATGCCCGGTCTGGGCCTTCCACCAGGTCTACAGCGACCAGGAGACCCAGGACTGGGTCGTCAAGGGCTGCAAGAGCGCCGGCATCGGCTGCCTGGACTGCAAGCAGCCGGTGATCGACGCCATCCTGAAGGAGCAGGCGCCGTGGCGCGAGCGCGCCGCCGCCTACACCGCGAACCCGAAGCAGGTGCACTGGATCGTCGAGATGGGCACCGAGCGCGCGCGCACCGTGGCCCGCCAGACCATGAAGGACGTGCGCGACGCGATGGGGCTCAACTACTGATGCAGACGATCGAGCTCGCCGGCGACGCGCCGCCCGCCGCCACCGTGGTGGTGCTGCACGGCCTGGGCGCCGACGGCACCGACTTCCTGCCGATGGCCGACGAGATCGACCTCTCGGCGGTCGGCCCGGTGCGCTGGGTGCTGCCGCGCGCGCCGGTGCGGCCGGTCACCATCAACGGCGGCTACCGCATGCGCGCCTGGTACGACATCCTGGGCACCGACCTCGTACGGCGCGAGGACGAAGCCGGCCTGCGCGAGTCGTTCGCCGCCGTGCACGCGCTCGTCGAACGCGAGATCGCGCGCGGCATGCCGGCGCACCGCATCGTGCTGGCCGGCTTCTCGCAGGGCTGCGCGATCACGCTCGGTGCGGGTCTGCGCTGCCCGCACCGGCTGGCCGGGCTGGCCGGGATGTCGGGCTACCTGCCGCTGGCCGCGGCCGCCGCCGGCGAGCGCCATGCCGCCAACCGCGACACCCCGGTTTTCCTGGCGCATGGTGAACGCGACGGCGTCGTCAGCCCGGAACGCGGCCGCGCCGCGCGCGACGCCCTCGTCGGCCTGGGGCACGAGGTCGAGTGGCACGAGTACCCGATGGAGCACTCGGTCTGCATGGAGGAAGTGCAGGCGCTGCAGGCCTGGCTCTCGCGCGTGCTGGCCTGAAGCCCGGCGCGCTGCAGTGCGCGCCGTTTGCCGCTATCGTTGCGCCCCTTCGCAAGAGGAGACGCAACGATGATGAGAAAGCTCTTCGCGGCTGCCCTGCTGGCCGCCACCTTCGCCGCCCAGGCCGAAGCCCCGCAGGCCAAGGGCCAGGCGCCCGGCTGGTACCGCATGATGCTGGGCCGCTTCGAGGTGACCGCGTTGTCCGACGGCACGGTGGACCTGCCGGTCGACAAGCTGCTCACCAACGCCAAGACCGACCGCATCATGGCGCTGCTGGCGCGCAGCTACCTGAAGCCGCCCGTCGAGACCTCGGTCAACGGCTACCTCGTCAACACCGGCACCAAGCTCGTGCTCATCGACACCGGCGCCGCGGGCCTGTTCGGCCCCACGCTGGGCAAGCTGGTCGCCAACCTGAAGGCCTCGGGCTACACGCCCGAGCAGGTCGACGAGATCTACGTCACCCACATGCACCCCGACCATGTCGGCGGGCTGGCGGCCGACGGCAAGATGGTGTTCCCCAACGCCACCATCCGCGCCCACGCCAAGGAAGGCGCGTTCTGGCTCAGCCAGGCCAACCTCGACGCGGCGCCGGAGGCGAACAAGGGCTTCTTCCAGGGCGCGATGGCCTCGCTCAAGCCCTATGTCGATGCCGGCAAGCTGAAGACTTTCGACGGCGAGACCGAGCTCGTGCCCGGCATCCGCGCCATCCCCGCCGCCGGCCACACGCCCGGCCACACGATCTACGCGGTCGAAAGCGACGGCAACAAGCTCGTCGTCTGGGGCGACCTGATGCACGTGGCGGCGGTGCAGTTCGTGCAGCCCACGGTGACGATCCAGTTCGACAGCGACTCCAAGGCGGCGATGCCGCAGCGCCAGAAGCACTACGCCGACGCGGCGAAGAAGGGCTACTACGTGGCGATCGCGCACGTGTCCTTCCCCGGCATCGGCAAGCTGCGCAGCAACGGCAGCGGCTACGACTGGCTGCCGGCGAACTACAGCTCGGGCAAGTAGGCGCCCGGCGCGTTCAGCGCCGCCGCCAGCGCGCGGCGGCGACGAAGAGCACCAGCCCGACCAGACCCAGCGCGGCCTCGGTGTGCAGCATCGCCGCTGGGCCGGCGCGTGCGTAGACCTGGCCGTCGGCCCAGGTGACCCAGGCGATCGGCACGTTCGAGAGCGACGCCAGCAGGCTGTACTTGGTGGCCGCGGCCCCTCGGCCGATGGCTTCCAGCACCACCGCCGAGAAGGCGGCGTAGCTCATGCCGACCACCACCGCGTAGACG
Source organism: uncultured Rubrivivax sp. (assembly GCA_964454485.1). Taxonomy (GTDB): domain Bacteria; phylum Pseudomonadota; class Gammaproteobacteria; order Burkholderiales; family Burkholderiaceae_C; genus Rubrivivax. Next base: position 11,851 of record CAYVXO010000135.1, on the reverse strand, counting down.
AGCGCGAAGCCGACGAAGGCGGCCTCGGTGCGCGGCCACAGCGCCATCGCCACCGCCAGCGCCGCCAGCAGGGCGCCGAAGAGGCAGTAGGCCGCCTTGCGGTCCATGCGGTCGCACAGCTGGCCGCCCACCAGGCAGCCGAAGGCCGAGGCCAGCCCGGTGAGCGCACCGTTCACCAGCGCCACAGTGCCGGCACCGGCCTGCCAGTCGCCGGCGATCGTGGCCCACAGGTTCGACGCCGCGCCGGTGCCGATGGGCAGGAAGCAGATCGCCATCGCCAGCGCGCCGGTGCGCGACAGCGCCACCGAGCGCAGGTCGGTCCACAGGGTGCGCAGCGCGGCGGGCAGGTCGCCCACCTTCGCCTGCGGCCCGGGGTCGGCCACGAGCGCGAGCCCGGCCATGCAGCCGGCGCACAGCAGGCCCAGCACCGCGCCCGAGGCCGGCACCGTGAGGCCCGCGCCCTGCACCAGCCACAGCGCGAGCCCGCCGCCCAGGCCCTGCCCGCCCAGGTTGCCGGCCTGGAACCAGCCGCCGGCACGGCCCTTCGCTTCCTCGGCGGTGCCGTGCGCCATCATCGACTCGGCGGCCATGCCGGAGATCGTGGCCGCCACGTTGGCCACCAGCACCGCGGCGGTGAGCAGCGCCCAGTGGCCGGCGTCGGTGCCCCACCAAGCCATCGCCGCCACGCCGGCGGCGCTGAGCGCGGTGGCCGCCGCGTACCAGCGCCGGCGCGTCCAGGTCAGGTCCACCAGCGGCGCCCAGGCGAACTTCCAGGTGTGCGGCAGGTACGACAGCGCGATGAGGGTGGCGATGGCGTCGGCCGCCACGCCGGCCTTCTCGAGCCCGAAGGCCAGCGTCACCGTGAGGAAGCCGCCCTGCGCCCCGAACGGCATGGCGAGCAGCAGGAAGACCCAGGGCGGGGTGGACGGGCGCAAGGTGCGCCCATCATGTCATGCGTCAGCCGAAGCGCCCCTGCAGGAACCAGTTCGGTCCCGGCTGCGGCAGCCGTTCGCGGTAGACCCACAGCAGCGCGCCGCCGGCGGCCTGGGCGATGAAGTAGTCGCGTGCCGCGAAGGCGTCGTCCCACCAGCCCGATTCGATGCGTTCCGGGCCCGTGAGCAGCTGCAGTTCGCGCCCTTCGAAGAGCGGCAGCGCGCCGCGTTCGGCCAGCGGCTGCGGCTCGGGCAGCAGCCACACCGGGCGGTGCAGCGGCAGGTCGCCGGCGGGCGGCACCGCGGCCACCGCCGCGGCCGGCAGCGGCTGGCTCACGGGCGCGAGGCGGCCCGCCTGTTCGGGCCGGTGGTCGGCCAGCGCCACCACGCGCAGCACCTGCGTTTCGCCCAGCCGCGCGCGCAGCCGCTCCAGCAGCCGCGTCAGCCCTTCGGCCTGGCTCTGGCGGGTGGGGAAGAGCTCGGCGTTCGGCGGCGCGGCCTGCACCAGCTCGTGGCAGTGCAGCTGCAGCTCCAGCGTGGGCGCGGCCAGCGCCACGCGTGCCAGCCGCTCGCGCAGCAGCAGCTGCAGGTGCGCCGCGTCGAGCGAAGGTTCGGCCAGTTCGACGCGCAGCGTGGTCGCCTCGGCCTCGGGCGCTTCGTCGCGGCGGTGGCGCGGCTCGTGCCGCATCGCCAGCGTGAAGGCGGCGATGCGCGCGTGCTGCGACTGCGCCCAGGCCACCAGGCGCGCCAGCAGCACGCCGGCGGCGGCCAGCACCTGCGCGCTGGAGTCGGCGCGCGCGAAGAGCTCGAGCCGGCCGTCCCAGGCCGGCGCCGGCACCAGCGGCCGGCGCGGGTCGGGCTTGTCGCCGCGCGCGCGGTCCAGGTCGTCGAGCAGGCCTTCGCCGAAGCGGCGCGCCAGCGCGGCGCGCGGCAGCACGCGCAGATCGGACAAGGTGCGCAGCCCCATGCCCTGCAGAGCCTCCCAGTGCTCGCGCCCGGGGCCCAGCAGCCAGACCGGGGCGTCGTCGAGCAGCGCGCCCAGCGCGCCCTTCTTCGTGGCATGCGCGCCTTCGGCGAGGTCGTCGCGCCAGCGCGCCAGCAGGGCGGCGCCGAGCGCGGTGGGCGCGCTGGCGATGCGCACCACGTGCCCCAGCGGCTTCAGCGCCAGCCGCAGCCGGCCCAGCAGCCGCGCGTGGCCGCCGAAATAGCGCAGGCTGGCCTGCACCTCCAGCAGCACGGTGGCCGCGTCCTCCAGCAGCACCATCGGCGTGAAGGCCAGCGCCGCGTGCGCCACCGCCTGCAGCGCGGCGGCGTCGCGCAGCGTGTCGGCCTGGCCGGCCAGCAGGTCGGCCGCCAGCGCCAGCGCGGTGGCGCGCTTCATGCCGGGCTTGACGCCCTGCGCGGCGGCGGCGGCGTTGACGGCCTCGATGCGGTGCTCGGCGACCAGCACCACCGGCCGCGCGGCGTCGGCCTCGCTCAGCGTGGCGCAGAAGGCTTCCAGCGACAGCAGCGGCAGGTGGAGCGCGATCCAGAGCATGCGCCGGACTGCCGCATGGCGTGCCCGTTCAGGCCAGCCAGCCCTGCAGGCGGCCTTCGGCGATGCGCTCGCAGGCCGCGGCATGGTTCTGCGCCCCGGTGCGTTCGCGCCAGACGACCTTCGAACGGCCGGTGTGCATGTACCGGCACCAGCAGGCGCCCCAGCGCGGGTTGTCGGCGAAGGCGTCGCCGGCGAAGAAGGCTTCGAAGTCGGCCCGGCGCGAAGGCTCCAGCGGGCGCAGCACGACCGGGTTGTCAGTCGTCATCGCGGTCGCCTTCGATGGCTTCGGCCAGGTGCGCGCGGTGCGCCGGCGCCGCGAAGGGCTCGGGCCAGAACTCGACCATGCGGCGCACGCGCTCGCCTTCGAGGTCGAAGAACGAGAGCACGCGCGCCTGCTGCACGCCGTCGGTGACGCTGACGTCGGACACCGCTTCGCCCTGCCCGCCCACGATGCGGTGCACCGTGAAGCGCCAGGGGCCGTGCGCCGGGTATTCGGCGTTCATGCGCACGAAGCTGGCGGCGCCGCGGAAGCGTTCGTTCGACTGCGGCCAGTCGAGCACGAAGTCTTCCGCCAGCAGCGGCGCGACGGCGGCGAAGTCGTTCGTGGCCATGCGGCGCCAGAACTCGCGCGCCACCTCGGCGGCGGGGGTGGGAGCGGTCATGGTTCGATCGTGTAGTCGAAGTCGTAGAAGTGCCGGCCGCCGGCTTCGATGCGGATGCCCATGCGGCCGGCCAGCCCGGTCAGTTCGCCGGTGCCGGAGTCGGGCACGACGGTGATCTCGAGCGTGGGCGCGCCGCGGTTCATCTGGCCGCTGTGCTGCAGCGCGAAGCTGCCGCGCCGGCCTTCGAGCGTGCCGGTCACGCGCTCGATCGCGACATAACCGGCCGACCCCGGCCGGCCGCCCATGACCGACAGCATCTGCCCTTCGGCACTGGCGTCCAGCACGCCGTGGTAGCGCTTGGCGAGCAGCCGGCGCTCGGGGAAGGTGTCGGGCTGGGGGCTGAGCGTGACGTCGAAGGTGCCACTCGCTTTGGATGTCATCGGACGGTCTCCCGGGGTGGAGGGTGGGAAGCGGAACGGTCCAGCCGCGCCAGCACCGGCGCCGGCAGCACGGCCGGCAGCTCCAGCACGAGCGGCTGCGCCAGCGGCGGCCCGCGCCGCTTGAGCAGCTGCACGCGCAGCAGGTCGGGGCCGGCGGCGTGCAGCAGCAGGCGCAGCGGCGCCGGGCTGGGGCGCAGGCGTTCGGCTTCGGCGCGCAGCAGGAAGACCGGGCCGTCGTGCGCCTGCGCGGCCAGCTGCAGGCGGCGCAGCGTGTCGGCGGCCAGGCGCGCCGGCAGCCAGGCGAGCGCGGCCCCCAGGTGGCCGCTCTTGAGCGACTGCTCCAGCGCCCACAGCACGTCGGCCGCCGGCAAGGGACCGGCGGCACGGCCGCGTGCGGCGGCGCGGCTGCGCACCACGTACAGCTGCTGCAGGTCGAGCCCGCAGGCACCCAGCGCCCAGGCGAAGGGCAGCGCCGGCGGGTCGAACAGCATCACGCCCAACTGGCGCGCCTGCAGCGCCGCGAGCGCGGGCACGACGAGCCGGATCTCGCCCAGCCCGGCGTGCGGCAGCAGCAGTTCGGTGAGCGCGCGCACCGGCCAGCCGCCGCCGGGCAGCACCGCGTCCAGTTCGGGGTAGCCGCTGGGGCAGGCGGCTTCGCGCGCGCGGCCCAGCTGGTGGGCGCGCCAGAGCGCGGGGTGCAGGTCTTCGAGGGTGGGCAGCACCCCCGCGCCGCCGGCCGAAGAAGCACCGCCGCCCGGCGCGCGCGAAGGCGGCAGCGGGGCGGCGGCGGCAAGGGCAACGGCGGTGGCAGAGGAAACTTCCACCGGGATACTGTACGTTCATACAGTATCCGATGCAAGCCTTCAGCCGCCCACCTGGTAGAGGAACGCCCCCTCGAGCACCGCGGCGACGGCGACGACCGCGTTCAGCTGTTCGCCCGACAGCTGGTCGCGCACCATGTTGACCTTCTCCTGCACGGTGACGGCGAACTGCTCCTTGAAGGCGCTGCGCAGCGCCGAGCCGCTCAGCCCGGCCAGGCTCGACGAGATGTTCGACGTGCCGGCCTGGGCCGCGTCGACCGCCGCCGCGACGTACACCGCCGGCGGCAGGTTGAGCGTCGCCTTGCGCGCCGCGCCGAAGGCCCTCAGTTCGTTGGCCAGCGCGCCGATGCCGGAGGAGAACGCGGCGAAGGTGATCTCGATGATCGCCTTCTCGATCGCGGCCAGGCGGTCGTTGCGGCTCGCGATGCCGCTCAGCACGCGCGCGTGCTGCGCGATCTCGCGCTTGAAGCGCTCGGCGATGCCGCCCCACGCCTCCTTGCGCTGCGGATCGGCCGCCGCCCCGATCGCCGCCGTCGCCGCGAGCTGGGCGCCCGCCAGCGCCGAAGCCTGCAGGCGATCGGTCGGCGAGGGGCCGGCCTTCGCGCCGGCGACCCCGATCTCCCCCAGGCGCGAAGGCGTCACCGACGTGTAAGGCGCCCCGCCGCGGCCGAGGGTCGTCCTCCGCTTCTCCTCGAGGTCGCGCGTGTCGGAGAACGAGGCCTCGGCCTGCCCCAGGAAGTCGTCGATCGCCGACGGGTCGATCTGCGAACTCGCCACGCTGCCGGCGCGGCCGACGTCCTTGGCGACCTGCTTCATCGCCGCCGGGTAGTACGTGGTCACGAAGCGGCCCAGCAGATAGCCCAGGGCCGGGCTCAGGACACCGATCTCGCGCAGGTCGATGTCGCGCGTGCTGAGCAGCGCGATCATCAGGCGCGTGCAGGCCGCGGCGTCGGGGCGCGGCAGGCCTTTGATCTGCTCGCGCCGCAGATCGCGCAAGGAGACGCTGACGGGCTTTGCCGGCCCGCCCGCCGGGCGCGGCGGGCCGATCGTGGGGTAGTTCGGCACCGGTTCGCGCGGCGGCCGCCGTTCGACCGTCTCGTCGCCGGTCTGGATGTAATCGGTATGGCCGGTGGCGAGCGCCAGGAACACGTTCAGCTCCAGCGCGCGGTCCCAGTTGTCGGCCCCCTTCAGGAAGCTGCGCCAGTCCTCGACGCTGCGGCTGAAGCGGATGTTGATGACCCGGGCCAGCTCCTCGCCGGTGATGTGGAGCATCTCGGCCGAGCCGCGCGGCTTTTCCGCCGGCGCCTCGCCTTCCTTGCGCCGCAGCGTCGGGCCGGCGCCGGGCCCGGCCCGCACTTGCTGGACGACGTGGGTGGCCTCGTGCGCCATCAGCGCCAGGTCGTTCGCCGACTCGCCGGCGCCGAGCCAGATGTCGCGCCCGGCGCTGAAGGCCCGCGCCCCGAGCGCGCGGCTCGCCGAATGCGAGGCCGCGTCGTCGTGCACGCGCACCTCAGGCAGCGCGGTGCCCAGCGAGCGCTCGAGCCGGGAACGCAAGGCCCGGCCCAGCGGCTTCGTGCCGCCTTGCACCTGCCGTTGCGCCGGGGCGGGCGCGGAGCCTTCGGCCGACGCCCGGCGCGCTGCCGCGTCGGCCTCGCGCTCGCTGGCGTCGTCGCTGCGGCCGACCGCGACCCGTTCGACCGCCTCGCCGCCGGTCAGCACGCCACGCAGCACCTGGCGCACCGCCTCCGGCAGCGCCGCGTCCGGGGCCGCCGCCTTGCGGCTGCGGCGCGGCGCCGGGCCGGACCGTTCGGGGCGTGCCTCGACCTTCACGATCCGCCCTCCTCACCCGCCGGGCCCGCCGCCGCGGCCAGCGCGGTCGGGAACTCGGCCCGCACGGCGCGCAGGCCGGCCAGGTCGGGCGCCGCCTCGATGGCCTCGCGCGCGCGGTGGAAGGCGGCCCGGAAGGCCTGCACCGTGGCGCGGAACGCGGCCACCGTGGCTTCGTCGTAGATGCCGAGCAGCGCGTTCTGCAGCTTGTAGTCGGGCAGGATCGCTTGCCGGCAGGCGAACGACGCGGCCGAGAGTTCCTCCACCGCGCGGCGCTTGAGCGCAGCCAGCTCGAGCTGCCCCTGCTCGATCAGTTCCTGCTCGCTCTTGTCGACGATGCGCCCGTCGACCAGCTTCTGCGTCGGCGCCAGCTCGTGCCGGCCCGCGGCAGCCGCCTCGTCCAGGCTCAGCTCGACGATGCGGCCGGCGCCGTCGATGTCGAAGTGGATCGGGACGTGGCGTTGCGCGGTCCAGCCGACGACCATCGTCTCGGGGTCGAAGTCGGCATAGACCTCGTGCCCGGGCCGCGGCGCGGCGGAGCGCGAATGGTCGATGTGCAGGACGCGGCCGCTACCGGTTTCGCGGATGACATGCATCGTCGTTCTCCTAGAGCTCCACCCGCAGGCCGCAGCTGCCCTGCACCACTGCCTGCACGCCGCTGTCCACCGCCCACATCACGCGCACCTGCGACACGCCTGCGGGCAGCCACAGGTCGGCCATCATCGGCCTCGGCGGCGCGAGCGGATAGCCAGGCGCCTGGTTGGTGGGGTTGCTGAACTTGCCCTGCCACAGCAGGACCCGGTTGGCGTCGGCGGTCTGCGCGTAGAACGACACACAACAGTCGCGGGTCTGGGGCATCAGGATCACGATGCCCGGCACCACGTCCACCGTCACGCGCACGCGCGTGCGCTGCGGCACGTCGACCTGGGCGCCGAGGTTGCCGAACGCGACCGCCACCGTCGAGGCCGTCGCCACGTTGGTCATCTGGCTCACGTCGGCCAGCGTCTGGTCGAAGAACACCTGGCCGGTCGCGTTGACGGTGCCCTCGACCTGCAGCACCGCGTAGGTCTGGCGCGCCGAGCCGCCGATGCTGACGATGCCGTCCTGGTCCACGCGCAGGCATTCGCGCGTGCCGCCGCTCGGCGGCACCGACAGGAAGCGCAGCGACACGCCGCTGCCGCTGTTCCAGGCCAGCACGGCGTCCTTGCCGCTGGCGCCCTCGTCGCTGATCCCGACGAAGAACCCGTCGCCGCCCCAGGAGTACAGGCGCCCGAACAGCCCGCTGCGGCTGGCGATGCGCGCCGCACCGTCGGAGATCGACTGCTGCGGAGCGGCCGCGATTTGCAGCAGCGCGTCCGGCGTCCCGGTGCCGATGCCGATGCGGCCGTTCGCGTCGACGCTCAGCGCGGCGGCGCCGGTGGCACTGGGGTAGAGCTGGCTGTGCCGGTGCAGCGAGTCGGCCACCGAGCCGTTGGTCAGCGCATCCAGATTGGTCGCGTAGGCGATGTCGACGAGCTGACCGCCGGAGGTCGCCTTCCAGCGCTGGCTGGGCTCGTCCCACACCAGCTGGGCGTCGGGCTTTCCGGCGCCGCGCAGCACCCGGATCGCGGCCGCGCTGCTGGCACTGCGCTCGAACAGCATGCTGCCGTCGACCTGCAGGTTGTCGTTGCCGGGATCCGAGTCGCCGCCGACGTGCAGACCGCCGTCGATCGCCACCCTGGCGCCCGGCGTCGCGGTGCCGACGCCGAGCCGGTCGCGCACGTGCACGTCGGCCTGCACGGCGAGCGGGCCGGTCATCGTGTCGCCCGCCTTCGCGACCTTCTCGCTCCACAGCCGGTCCAGCGCCGCCTGCGCGGTCGTCGGCTGCCCGGCCAGAGCGGCCGGCACGGCGGTCGCGTCGAGCTGGCACAGGAGCGCGTCGAGCAGCGCGTCGAGCTTGACACGCTGGGTCGCGGACCAGCCGGCCTTCTCGGCGAGGCGGCGCTGCACGGTGGTCGACCCGATGCCCGGGCCGCAACCCGGCAGCACGTAGTCGATGTCGCTCGACTCCAGGCCGCCCGCCAGCTGGTCGATCGCCTGCTGGACGGTGATCGGCCCGCCGGTCGCGGGACCGAGTGCGAGCACGAAGGCTTCGCGCCCGCCGCGGCCTGCAAGCGCGACGCCACCGATCGTCGCCGAGCCGACGAATGATCCTCCGAGCGCAATGCCACCGCCGGGCAGCGCCGCCACCGCGCGGCCCAGCTCCGCGCCGCCGCCGCCGCAGCGCAGCGAATACAGGTGCTGGCCGTCGCCGTCGAACAGGGCGACGAAAGCATCGCTGTCGTGCTCGGCCACCAGGACGCCACCGCCCAGGTCCAGCCGGCCGCTGAATTCGCCGGCGAGCAGCACGCGCCCGGCCGCGTCGGCGGCGATCGCACGTCCCTGCTGGGCCGACGCCGCCGGGAACGACTTCGACCACAGCGCTGAACCGTCGGTTCCCGACAGACGCGCGAGGTAGATGTCGTAGCCGCCGCCCGCCACCAGCGGCGCGACCGTCGCCCCGAAGCGCAGCTGGCCCTGGAACGCGCCGGTGACCAGCAGATGGCCTTCGCGGTCGACCGCGATCGCGCGCCCGTAGTCCGAAGCCGTGCCGCCGTAGCCGGCTGCCCACAGGGTGCGGCCCTGCGCGTCGAGCTTGAGCACGAACACGTCCGACTTGCCACCGCTGGTCAGCGGCGGATGGCCATCGCCCACGACCATGCTGCCCTGGAAGAAGCCGCTGACGAAGACGTTGCCGGCGCTGTCGCAGGCGATCGCATGGCCGACGTCATAGCCTGCGGCACCGAACGAGCGTGCCCAGACAAACGAACCGTCGTCGAGCCCGAAGCGGGCGACGAACGCATCGAGGCGACCGCTGCCGGGCAGTTCGGTCGTGCCGAACCGGATGCGGTCGGTGAAACAACCCGCCAGCAGGGCGTGGCCGGTCGGGTCCACCGCCACCGCATAGCCGATGTCCTGGCTGCTGCCGGCGAAGCTCTGCGCCCACCGGCAGCTGCCGTCGGCGCCGAAGCAGGCGACGAAGGCATGGCGCCCGCCGGCACCCGCGAGCGAGTGCCCGGCCCCGAAGTCGATGCTGCCGACGAAGCTGCCGGCCAGCGCGATGCGGCCCGACTGGGCATGCAGCGCGATCGACTGTGCCTGGCTGCCGGCGCCGGCAGCGAACGCCTTCACCCAGCGCACCGACCCGTCGGCCGCCAGCTTGGCCAGGTAGACGCCGTGGCTGGACGTGCCGGCACCGACGGCCGCCACCCCGGCCGCGTCCAGCGCGCCCTCGAAAGCGCCGGCGACGACGATGTTGCCCTCGCCGTCCGCCCCGAGGGCACGCACCGTGTCGTCGCCCGCGGCGCCGATCCGCCGCGCCCAGCGCGGGGCCAGCATGGGCCGTTCGTCGATGTCGAGCCACCGGTCGCGTGTCGCCGATGGGTCGTAGCCGATGCGATCGGCCTCGAGCGCCGACAGCGGCGGGAAGGAGCGCCGGCGCTCGGCCTCGCTGCCCGACGCCGGCGGCACCAGCCGGCCGCCGCGCCATTCGCCCAGCAGCAGGTAGTGGTGCCGCACGCCCAGCGCGGCACCGTCGTTCAGCACGGTCACGCGGGCCGCGTCGACGGCGTTCTCGCGCACCACCGCCAGCCAGTGGTCGCCGCTCAGGAAGCTGCGGCCGTCGAGCCGGATCTCGAACTCCAGCTGCGCCAGCGTGAGGCGCAGCCCGCGCCGCCCGCCCGTCCCGCTGGTCGCCTCGGCGTGCCCCGGCCCGGAGGCGGCACCGAAGGCCTGGCCGTGGTCCTGTCCATCGACGGCCGAGGTCACCGCGCCCTGGCGGCTGACCGTGAAGCGGGCATGGCCGTCCCAGCGCCTCAGCGCTCGCACCGTCGGGTCCAGGTCGGTCTGCTGCGGCGTGCGCGAAAGCAGCGGTCGTGCCGCCGGCCGGGCCTCGCGCGGGTGCACCCCGAGCCGCTTCTCGCCCGCGTCGTCGCACAGCTCCCAGCTCCAGGGGCCGGCGAGGAACTCCTCGGGCACGTTCGCCAGGTCGGGCGCCGCGCCGCCCTCCGCGGCCACCGCGCATTGCTCGGCGCCGTTCTCGCCGGACCACTTCAGTGTCAGCTTCACGGCGCCTTCGGCCAGCGGCTCGACCTCGTGCACCTCGACGCGGAACAGGTAGTTGCCGATGCGCACGCTGCTGCCGTCGACGGCGACGCAGCCGTCCTCGTCGACCGCCGCGCTGCCGGCGTCGGGCAGCCTCACCTGGACGGTGGCATCGCCGATGCGCGGGTTGGCGCAGGGGTCTGCCGGCTCGGCACCGACCGGCCACCACTTCACCTGCACCATGGTCTGGGTGCGCGTCGTGGTGTCGGCGCCGTGCAGTCCGGGGTCGCGCAGGGCACCGTCCTCCAGCGCGTCGACGCTGCGCTCCCACAGGTCGGCATAGACCCAGGCATCGGTGCCCGCGGGAATCGGCCGCGCGCCGGGGAAGTCGACCTGCGCGGTGAGCGCCAGGGGCGCGTCGCCTGCCACCCGGCCGTGCAGGCCGTCGGCGTAGACCTCGCCGGGCACGATGACGGGTTGGCCGCCGGCTTCGGCCAGGCGCAGCGGGCGGCCCTGCGGCATGCCGCTGCCCACCACGTCGGCCAGCGTGTCGTCGAGGCGGCGCTTCAGGATCTCGACCAGCTCGTTCCAGTCCGCGTCCGTGATCATGCGGCCCTGTTGCTGGTAGACGCCGCTGTAGCGCCGTTCCGGGCGGTCGCTCGCGCGCGAGATCTGGGTCTTCATGGCAACTCCTGCGGGGACTTCATTCGCGTTCCAGGGGCGGCAGCACGTCCAGCCGCGCGTCGCCGACCAGCACCGCCTCCAAGCCGACCGGCAGGTGGTCGGCCAGCTTGTCGGCCAGCGCCGTGCGCTGCCGGGCGTGGGCGAAGGCATGGCCGGCACCCATCTCGCCGCCGTCCTCGGCGCCGCCGGCGATCGACGCCGGCGTGGCCGGGTGCAGCACGCCGCAGCCGGCGGCGCCGCGCGCGAAGTCGCGCTCGACGAAGACCGGCGTCTCGGTCGTGCAATGCGGGCGCGGCTGGCGGGTGTTCGACGGCGGCACGCGCGAGAAGCGGATGCAGTGCGCCGGCGAGCCGCCGAGTTCGAGCGTGCCGGCGAAGATGCAGTCGCTGGCATGCAGCCGCCCGGCGCCGAGCGCGCCCAGCACCGTGCAGTACTCCAGCTGCACGGGCCGCGCGGCGGCGTCGAGCCGGCCGAACAGCGTGTCGGTGGCGACCACGGCGTCGAAGGCGCGCTTCGGCCCGTCCAGCGCCAGGCCGGCAAGCGCGCAGCGTGCCAGCCGCAGCGGCCCGCGCCCGACCTCGGCCACCAGCGGCCGCTCGAAAACGAGGTCGCGCAGCACGTAGCCGTGGTCGGCGGTCCGCACCGAGACCACGCCGCGCAGGTGCACCGGCCGGCGGCGCCCGTGGTGGAAGCATCCCATCTCGGCTTCGCCGCCGGCGGGCGTGCAGATCGCCGCCGCCGTGTCCGGCGCCAGCACGGCATGCGCGGGCCCGAAGGGTTCGTCGGCCGGCACGGGGAAGAAGACCGGCGCTTCGGTCGTGCAGTCGACCAGCGCGGCCGGCTGGGCCGCGAGCAGCGCCGCCGTCGCGGCCGGGACGCGGCAGCG
>CAYVXO010000134.1:0-16535 GCA_964454485.1 uncultured Rubrivivax sp. | reverse complement strand
CCGGAAGCGGCGATGAAGCGCACGCCGCGGCAGCGGTCGCCGGCGGCGGCGGCCATGGCGTCCAGCACCGGGGCCAGGCGCGCGCCGAGGGTCAGGTCGGCATGGCCGACGATGGCGGCGCAGGCGCGCGCGCCGCCGTAGCGGCCGCTCGCGGCCATCGCGGCCACGCCGTTGGCGAACTCGACTTCGCCCACCGGCCGCATCTCGGGCGGCCCGTCGGCGCGGTACATCGACTGCCACTCCACGTAGACGGTGGCGCGCACGTCGTGGCCACTGCCCAGGTCGGCCAGCAGGTCGGGCAGCAGGTAGGTGCCGTGCTCCGGCCGGTCCAGCAGGTGGTGGTGCGGGTCGACGATGGGCAGGCCGGGCTCGAGGGCTTCCTCGTGGTGGCGGGCCAGCCAGTCGGGCCTGACGGGGGGCAGGGCGTTGAGGGTGGCGGTCATGGTCGTTGGCGCCGCATGCTGGCCGCGCCGGCGGCGCGGCGCCATGCGAATTTGGGCAAGGCCGCGCTTGCGGCTTGCGAATGCCCGGCGGGCGCCAGTCCGGGTCGCCGGAAGCTGGACAATGTCTTCGCCCGCGACTGAAGCCCCGGAGACAAGCATGGAAGCACTCGGCCGCCTGGAAGACCTGCCGCAGGACTACCGCGACGAACTGACGAAGCTCAACCTGGTGCCGCTATGGCCCAGCCTGCGCGCGGTGCTGCCGCCGCAGGTGCCGACGCGGCGCACGCGCGCCACCTGCTGGCCCTACCGGACGCTGCGCCCGCTGCTCATGCGCGCCGGCGAGCTGACGCCGATGGAGAAGGCCGAGCGCCGCGTGCTGGTGATGGCCAACCCCGGCCACGGGCTGGAGAAGATGCAGGCCAGCGCCGCCATCTACCTGGGCATGCAGCTGCTGCTGCCGGGCGAGTGGGCGCCGTCGCACCGCCACACGCCGAATGCGGTGCGCATGGTGGTCGAAGGCACCGGCGCCTGGACCACGGTGGAAGGCGAGAAGTGCCCCATGAGCCGCGGCGACCTCATCCTCACCCCCACCGGCCTCTGGCACGAGCATGGCCACGACGGCACCGAGCCCGTGGTCTGGCTCGACGTGCTGGACCTGCCGCTGGTCTACTACACCGAGACCAGCTACGTCACCGGCGGCACGCGCCAGGCGCACAAGACCGGCAGCGGCAACCGCGCCTACGCGCGCGGCGGCATCGCGCCCAGCCCGGCGTTCGGCCGCGGCGGCAGCGCCTACCCGATGCTGCGCTATCCCTGGGTGGACGCGCGCGCGGCGCTCGTCGCGCTGGCCGACGACCGCCCAGACCTGGAAGCGGTGCAGGTGGAGTACGTGAACCCCGAGACCGGCGCGCCGGCCGAGAACATCCTCGGCTTCTACGCGCTCATGCTGCGCCCGGGGCAGACGCTGCGCCTGCCCGCGCGTTCGCCGGCGGCGGTGGTCCACGCCATCGAAGGCGGGGCCACGCTCACCACCGAGGACGGCGCCTCGTTCACGCTCGGCGCTGCCGACACCGCCTGCACGCCGGGCTACACCGCGGTCACGCTGGCCAACGCGTCGGCGCGCGAGCCGGCGTTCCTGTTCGTCGCCGACGAGGCGCCGCTGCACCGCAAGCTGGGTGTGTACGAAACGCGGACCTAGGATTCGGGCGTCGCATCGTCGACGCCGTCCAGCTTCTGCATGTTCTCCACGACCCGCAACAGGTAGTGCAGCACGTGCGCCATGTCGTTGACCGAGAAGCCTTCGAGCGCCTGCTCGTAGTAGGCGCGGATCTTCGGCTGCGCCAGGTCCTGCCAGACGTGGCGCCCCTGCGCCGTCATCGTCACCACGCGTGAGCGGCGGTCCTGGCCGTGCGGCACCACGGCCACATGGCCGTCGCGTTCCATGCGCCCGATCAGGCCCGACAGGTTCTGCCGGCTCACCATCAGGTAGCGCGCCAGGTCGCCGATGCTCATGCCGCCCTGCGCGGTGTCGCGCGACAGCGCCCCCAGCACCGCCCACTGCTGCGTGGTCAGGCCTTCGGCTTCGACCGCCCGGCTGCCCGTCTTGTGCAACATGTTGGCGCTTTGGTAGAGCCTGAAGAACAGCCGGTTGGCCATCTCGAACTTTGTCGACGACGATGTTGACATAGGGAAAACCATCAAACACGTTGACGCGGGCCGCACTTGTGCAGGCGGGATCGAGTGCCTAATATACGTCAATATGTTGACGTATAGCGAACCGAAGGCGAGTCCATGATGCAGCGTTTCGAGAACCAGGTCGTCGTCGTCACCGGTGGTGGCGGCGGCATCGGCGGGGCCACCTGCCGCCGTTTCGGCGCCGAAGGCGCCAGGGTCGCGGTGTTCGACCTCAACCAGGAAGCGGCCGAGGCCGTGGCCGCCGCCGTGCGTGCCGAAGGCGGCCGCGCCAAGGCCTTCCGCTGCGACATCACGCAGCGCGCCAGCGTCGACGCCGCCGTCGTCGCCTGCGAGCAGGCGCTGGGCCCGGTCGACGTGCTGGTCAACAACGCCGGCTGGGACGTGTTCAAGCCCTTCACGAAGACCGAACCCGCGCAGTGGGACAAGCTCATCGCCATCAACCTGACCGGCGCGCTGCACATGCACCACGCGGTGCTGCCGGGCATGGCGTCGCGCAGGAAAGGCCGCATCGTCAACATCGCCTCCGACGCCGCGCGCGTGGGCAGCAGCGGCGAAGCGGTGTACGCGGCCTGCAAGGGCGGTCTGGTCGCGTTCTCCAAGACCATCGCGCGCGAGCATGCGCGCCACGGCATCACGGTCAACGTGGTGTGCCCGGGGCCGACCGACACCGCGCTCTTCGACGAATACAAGCAGGGTGCGGGCAACCCGGAAAAGCTGATGGAGGCGTTCACGCGCGCCATCCCGCTGGGCCGGATCGGCCAGCCCGGCGACCTGCCGGGCGCGGTGTTGTTCTTCGCCAGCGAAGACGCCGCCTACGTGACCGGGCAGGTGCTCAGCGTCTCGGGCGGCCTGACCATGAACGGCTGAAGGAGCAAAGGCAATGGACTTCCAGGACATCCTCTACGAAGTGAAGAACGGCGTCGCGTGGATCACGATCAACCGGCCCGAGAAGATGAACGCGTTCCGCGGCACCACCTGCGACGAACTCATCAAGGCGCTGAACAAGGCCGGTTACGACCGCGCCGTCGGCTGCATCGTGCTGGCCGGTGCCGGTGACCGCGCGTTCTGCACCGGCGGCGACCAGAGCGCGCACGACGGCAACTACGACGGCCGCGGCACCATCGGCCTGCCGATGGAGGAGCTGCACGACGCCATCCGCAACGTGCCCAAGCCGGTAATCGCGCGCGTGCAGGGTTTCGCCATCGGCGGCGGCAACGTGCTGTGCACGATCTGCGACCTCACCATCTGTTCCGAGAAGGCCATCTTCGGCCAGGTCGGCCCGAAGATGGGTTCGGTGGACCCCGGCTACGGCACCGCCTTCCTGGCACGCGTGGTGGGCGAGAAGAAGGCGCGCGAGATCTGGTATCTCAACAAGCGCTATTCCGGCCAGGAGGCCGTGGCGATGGGTCTCGCCAACGTCTGCGTGCCGCCCGAGCAGCTGGACGCCACCGTGCAGGAATGGGCCGAGACCATTTGCGAACGCAGCCCGACGGCCATCGCCATCGCCAAGCGCAGCTTCAACATGGACACGGCGCACCAGGCCGGCATCGCCGGCATGGGGATGTACGCGTTGAAGCTCTACTACGACACCGACGAGTCGCGCGAAGGCGTGGCGGCGCTCAAGGAGAAGCGCAAGCCCGAATTCCGGAAATACGCGAAGTGAGTGCGGGCCGCGCGATGAACCCCTACCTCGACGACGCCCTGCTCGCGCTGGCCGAGACGGCGCGCCGCTACGCCACCGAGCGCGTCGCGCCCGGCTTCCTGGAACGCGACCGCGCCCGGGTGCTGGACCGCGCGCTGATGAAGGAGATGGGCGAGATGGGCTTCATCGCGCCCGAGCTGCCCGAAAGCGTCGGCGGCCAGGGCCTGGGGCGGCTGGCGGCCGGTGTCATCCACGAGGAGATCGCACGCGCCGACCTCAGCATCAGCTACATCAACCTGCTGGCGTCGCTCAACGGCCAGATCCTGGCCGAACACGGCCGGCCCGAGGTGGTGACGCCCTGGCTGCAGCGGCTCACGCAGGGCCAGGCGCTCGTGGCCATCGCGCTCACCGAACCGCGCGGGGGGTCGGATGCCGCCAACCTGCGCCTGCGCGTGGAACGCCAGGGCGACCACTACGTGATCAACGGCGAGAAGACCAGCATCTCCGCTGCCGACCAGTGCGACGCGGTGGTGGTGTTCGGCCGCACCGGCAGCGTCGATTCGGGCGCGCACGGCGTCACCGCGCTGCTGGTGCCGGCCGGCCTGCCCGGCCTCACGCGCAACCGCTTCGACTGCCACGGCCAGCGCGCCATCGGCCGCGGCTCGCTGTTCTTCGAGAACGTGCGCGTGCCGGTGGACCACCGCCTGGGCGACGAGAACCGCGGCTTCGTGCAGGTGATGCAGGGCTTCGACTTCAGCCGCGCGCTCATCGGCCTGCAGGTGCTGGCGGTGGCGCGCGCGGCGCTGGACGAGACCTGGGCCCATGTCGCCGAGCGCCAGGCCTTCGGCAAGCCGCTGGCCGCGTTCCAGGGCGTTTCGCACACGCTGGCCGACTGCGACACCCAGGTCGAAGCGGCGCGCCTGCTCTGCCTGCAGGCGCTGTGGCTCAAGGACCGCGGCCTGCCGCACAGCGCCGAGGCCGCCATGTGCAAGTGGTGGGCGCCCAAGCTGGCCTACGACACCGTGCACCAGTGCCTGCTGATGCACGGCCATGGCGGCTACGACCGCGGCCCGATGGAGCAGCGCCTGCGCGACCTGCTGGGCTTCCAGATCGGCGACGGCACGGCCCAGATCATGAAGACCATCATCGCCCGCACGCGCGCCGGCCGCGCCGCCGTGCCGGCCTGAGAAGAACGGAGACAAGGACCATGGACTTCGACCCCGTGCTGCTGGCGCCGCGCCGCGCCGAGAGCATCGCCCGCGGCTGGTGGACCGACCGCACCATCAACGACGAGCTCGACGCCTGCCTGGAGCGTTGCCCCGACCGGCTGGCGCTCACGGCCGTGTGCGCAGGCGGCGAGACGCGCCGCTTCACCTGGCGCGAGCTGGCGCGCATGGCCGACCGCGTGGCGCTGGGGCTCGCGAAGCTGGGCGTGGGGCGCCACGACGTGGTCGCGATGCAGCTGCCCAACTGGTGGCAGTTCACCGTGCTGTACCTGGCCTGCTCGCGCATCGGTGCAGTGGCCAACCCGCTGATGCACATCTTCCGCGAGCGCGAGCTGTCGTTCATGCTCCAGCACGGCGAAGCGAAGGTGCTCGTCGTGCCCACCGTGTTCCGCGGCTTCGACCACGAGGCGATGGCGCGGGCGCTGAAGCCCACGCTGCCGGCGCTGCAGCACGTGGTGGTGGTCGACGGCCGGGGGCCGGACTCGTTCGAGGCGCTGCTTTCCGGACCCGCCTGGGAGAACGAACCCGGCGCGGCCGAACGGCTCAGGCGCGATCGCCCGGGCCCGGACGACGTCACCCAGCTCATCTACACCAGCGGCACCACCGGCGAGCCCAAGGGCGTGATGCACTCGGCCAACACGCTGTTCGCCAACATCCGCCCCTATGCCGAACGGCTGGGCTTGAGCGAGCGCGACGTGGTGCTGATGGCCAGCCCGATGGCGCACCAGACCGGATTCATGTACGGCCTCATGATGCCGGTGCTGCTGCGCTGCGCCGCCGTGCTGCAGGACCAGTGGGACCCGAAGGAGGCGGTGCGGCTGGTCAACGCCGAAGGCGTGAGCTTCACGATGGCCTCCACACCCTTCCTCACCGACCTCACGAAGGCGGTGGCCGAAGGCGGCACGCCGGTGCCGACGCTGAAGACCTTCCTCTGTGCCGGCGCGCCCATCCCCGGCCCGCTGGTGGAGCAGGCGTGCAAGGTGCTGGGCACCAAGATCGTCTCCGCCTGGGGCATGACCGAGAACGGCGCCGTCACCACCATCCTGCCGGACGACGCCGACGAGCGCGCCTTCAGCACCGACGGCTGCCCGCTGCCCGGCGCCGAGCTGAAGGTGGTCGACTTCGACGGCAAGCCCGTGCCTGCGGGCCAGAGCGGCCGCCTCCTCGTGCGCAGCGCCTCCAACTTCGGCGGCTACCTCAAGCGCCCGCAGTGGAACGGCACCGACGCCGAAGGCTGGTTCGACACCGGCGACCTGGCGCGCGTGGACGAACGCGGCTACGTGCGCATCAGCGGCCGCAGCAAGGACGTGATCATCCGCGGCGGCGAGAACATCCCCGTCTTCGAGATCGAGGTGCTGCTCTACCGCCACCCGGCGGTGCAGCAGGTGGCCATCGTCGCCTACCCCGACGAGCGGCTGGGCGAGCGCGCCTGCGCCATCGTCGTGCCGAAGCCCGGCCAGACGCTGGACCTGGCCGCGATGGTGGCCTTCCTGAAGGAGCAGAAGGTGGCGCTGCAGTACATCCCCGAGCGGCTGGTGCTGCGCGACGCGATGCCCGCCACGCCCAGCGGCAAGATCCAGAAGTTCCGCCTGCGCGAGATGCTGCGCGATGGACAGCTCTGAACCGCGCGTGCTCGTCGCGCGCGAAGGCCGCGTCGGCTGGCTCACGCTGAACCGCCCGCGCCAGCTCAACGCGCTCGACGACGCGCTGATGGACGAACTGGGCGCCGCGCTGCGCGCGCTCGACGCCGACGAAGGCATCGGCTGCATCGTCATCGCGGGCGGCGCGAAGGCCTTTGCGGCCGGCGCCGACATCGCGGCGATGGTGGACTGGACCTACATGGACGTCTACCGCAGCGACTTCATCACCCGCAACTGGGAGGCCCTGCGCGCGGTGCGCAAGCCGGTCATCGCCGCCGTGGCGGGCTGGGCCATGGGCGGCGGCTGCGAGCTGGCGCTGGCCTGCGACATCGTCGTCGCGGCGTCGAACGCGAAGTTCGCGCTGCCGGAGATCCGGCTGGCGATGCTGCCCGGTGCCGGCGGCACGCAGCGCCTGCCGCGCGCGGTGGGCAAGGCCAAGGCGATGGACATGTGCCTCTCGGCGCGGACGCTGACCGCCGACGAGGCCGACCGCTACGGCCTGGTCTCGCGCGTGGTGCCCGAAGCCGAGCTGATCGAGGCCACGCGCGCGCTCGCCGCCACCATCGCCGGCTTCTCGCTGCCGGCGCTCATGGCCATCAAGGAAAGCGTCAACCGCGCCTTCGAGTCGCCGTTGGCCGAAGGGCTGCGATTCGAGCGCCGCGAGATGCACGCCCGCTTCGCGAGCGAGGACGCGCACGAGGGCATGCGCGCGTTCCTGGACAAGCGCGAGCCCGAGTTCAAGCACCGCTGAAGAAGGACGCCATGCCGTGCTATTCGATCGACGGCGTCGTCCCGGTGGTGGACCCCAGCGCCTACGTGCACCCCACGGCCGTGCTCATCGGCGACGTGATCGTCGGCCCCGGCTGCTACATCGGCCCCTGCGCCTGCCGGCGCGGCGACTTCGGCCGCATCGAGTTCCACGCCGGCGCCAACGTGCAGGACACCTGCGTGCTGCACAGCTTCCCGAACCAGGGGGTGGTGGTGGGCGTGAACGGCCACATCGGCCACATCGGCTACGGCGCCGTGCTGCACGGGTACCGCGTGAAAGCCGACGCGGTGGTGGGCATGAATGCCATCGTGATGGACGGCACCGTGGTCGGCACCGAAGCGATGGTGGGTGCCGGCGCCACTTCGTGCCTGCGGGCACGAAGTGGCGCCGCTGGCAGCGCCAGACGCGGACCGCCGGCGATTGGAAATACCGGCACTGCGCGCGCTGGGGGCGCGCAAGGGCGGGGGCTGATTCGGCCTCGATCAAGCACCCGTCAAGCACGCAAGGTGTTGATTCGGCGAGGCGCTTGCCCTTTGCCGGCGCCCGGCAGCCCTTTGCCGTCAAGCAATCTGCTGCTGCCTTGCCCAGCCCACCGATCAAGCACCCATCAAGCAATTAAGCCCGTTAAATCAACGACTTGCGCCCGACCTCCCGGCCCGGGCGGCATTGGCATCAAACAATCAGGCCCAGTAGGGCACGTAGCGCATGAGCTTCGTGCCGACGTTCGCGTCGACGGCCTTGATGCGCCCTGCTTCCAGCGCTTCGCGCAGCAGGCGTGAGGCCTGGGCGGCGTTCTGCTTCTCGATCTTGAAGCGTTCCCGGATCGACTCGTTGTTGGTGATCTGGTTGCTCACGAAGCGCAGGCAGCAGTGCTGGTACACCGCCTGCACCCGCTCGTCGGGCGCCAGCTTGTTCAGGCCCTTGTAGCGTGACAGCACCACCGTCGTGTGCCGGGTGCCCAGCCGGCACTGGTAGGGCGGCAGCTGGTGCGCTTCGATGTGCGTCACCACCGCGTCCATGCCGTGCCCGCGCTCGTCGCACACGCCCAGCTGGCGCAAGGCGTCGGCCAGGCGCTCGTTGCGTGACTGGTTCTCGTCGATGAAGCGGTCCACCGGCAGCAGCGGCAGGCCGGGGTTCACGATCTCCACGCGGTCGTCGTACACCTCCACCACCACGCCGGTGCCGCGCTCGGCCAGGTCCTGGTGCACCAGCGCGTTGCCCAGGATCTCGCGCAGCGCCTTCTTCGGGTAGGCATGCGTGGTCTGGCGCAGCGCGGCGCGGATCTCCTCGCTGGCCGGCGTCTCGGCGTGAATCTGGTCCACCAGCTTCACGAAGCCCACCGCGTAGCCGGCGTCGGCCACCCAGTCCTTGCCGTCCTTCACCTGCAGCTTGGTGATGCCGTCGTACACGATCACCCGCACGCCCTTGCGCGCCACGCTGTCGAAGTCCGAAAGCCGCTTGGCCAGCACCAGCGCGCCCAGGTTGGTGATGGCCAGCCCGTCGCCCTGCCGCGCGACGAAGCGCCGTGCCGCCAGCGCTTCGATGATCTCGCTGCGGGTGGAAGGCAGCGGGCGCTGGCGCAGGTCGAAGTAGCCCTGCACGTCGAGCAGAGCCACCACGCCCGCCTCGTCCAGGCCGGTGGCCGCGAAGCGGTCCACGAAGTTGGCCTCGCCTTCGGCGAAGATGGCGCGCAGGCGGTCCTGCGACATCGGCACCAGTTCGTCGCCGGCGCGCATCAGGTAGCGAGCGTCCACGTGCAGCGCCTGCCCGCGCGCCCGGCCGGGCACTTCGAACACCAGCACACGCCCTTCGGGGTGCTGCACCTCGTGGCAGAGCACCTTGATCTGCAGCCGTTCATGCAGGCCACCGCAGGTGCGCGCGGGCAGTTCGAAGGCCTGCGTGCCCACCACCTGCCGCGGCGGCCGGTCGGTCACGCCCAGCACGATGCGCCCGCCGCCTTCATTGGCCAGCGCGGCGCAGTACTCGACGAGCTTGTCGAAGTGGAAGTTGTTGCGGGCGGCCTTGAACTCGACGTGCTCGTTCTCTTCGGGCAACGCGAGCAGCGCGTCGAGTTCTTGCGGGGTCATGCGAGGGCCTGCTCGACCAGTGTGTCGGCGAGGTGGGATTGAGTGCCCTGGGCGGTGGCGAGGCGCTGGCGCAGGTAGGCGCAGAGGCGGCGGTACACGCGGTAGATCTGCAGCAAGCCGCCCAAACTGGCCGCTTCGATGGCCGGTCGGATGAGCTTGTCGCAGATGTCGCTCTCGGGCAGATCTTTCTTGTCCATCGGCTCCGTGGTCTGACGGTGCCACCGTCAGAAGGACCGATTGTGTCGCGCGCAGGGCGACTGCGCCCTTGCACTCTTCAGGCTTGCTGACCGATGGCGGTCGAAGGCTGTGGAGATTCTGGGCGAAGGCAGCTGCGTTGAACGCCGGCTACGGCCCGAACGACTGGCAGGTTGGCCAGACCGGCAAGATCGTCGCCCCCAGCCTCTACGTGGCCTGCGGCAACTGGGGGGGCGCCATCCAGCACCTGGCGGGCATGAAGGACAGCAAGGTGATCGTGGCGATCAACAAGGACCCCGAGGCGCCGATCTTCAGCGTCGCCGACTACGGGCTGGAGGCGGACCTCTTTGCCGCCGTGCCGGAGCTGGCCGCGGCCTTGTAGCGGCTTCAGCCGCCTACGGGCGCCACGAAGAGCGGCGCTTCGCCCGGCCGCACCACGCGCGCGACATGCGGCGCGCCGAAGTGCGTGGGCAGCAGCAGCGCGCCGCTGGCCGCGCAATGCTCCAGCACGCGGCGGCGCGTGGCGCGCGCTTCCTCGGGGCTGGCGCAGAAGCGGCTGTTCCAGTGCGGCGCCACCACCTGCAGCGGGTGGTGCAGCACGTCGCCGCAGAAGACGCCGCCGCCGCCCGCGGTCTGCAGCTTCAGCAGCACGTGGCCGGGCGTGTGGCCGGGCGCGGCTTCCACCGTCAGCAGGTCGTCGATGGCGCAGGGCGTGTCAACCAGCTCGGCCTGGCCGGCTTCGAGCACCGGCAGCACGCTGTCGGCCCAGGCGATGCGCCGGTGCGGGTCGTCGCTTTCGGGGTGCCGCGCCGGGTCCCAGTGCTCGCACTCGGTGCGGCCGAACAGGTAGCGCGCGTTCGGGAACGTGGGCACCCAGCGGCCGTCCAGCAGGCGCGTGTTCCAGCCGATGTGGTCGGCGTGCAGGTGCGTGCACAGCACGGTGTCGACCTGTTCCGGCGCCACGCCGGCGGCGGCCAGCCGCTGCAGGAAGGGCGAGTCCAGCTGGTGAAAACGCGGCCACCAGTGGCGGTCCTTGTGGTTGCCGGAACAGCAGTCCAGCAGCACCGTGCGGCGCGGGGTGCGGATGAGCCACGAATGCACGCTGGTGACGAGCTGCCGTGTCTCCGCCAGGTAATGGTGCGGCACCAGCCAGGACAGGTGGCGCTGCAGCACCTCGGGCTCGAAGCCGGCGAAGTATTCCTCGGGCGGGAAGCTGCCGGGGCCCAGCTGTTCCTCGATGCGGGTGACGGTGGCGCTGCCGATGCGCCAGGTCTGCGTGCGCAGGTTCATTCGGTCTCCGCCCGCTGGTACCAGTGAAGCACGCGGCGTTCCAGCGCCAGCATGACCCGGTTGAGCGCGTAGCCCACCGCGGCCAGCAGCACGATGGCGGCATACATGTCGCCGGCGCGCATGGCGTACTGCATGGTCACGAGGTGGAAGCCCAGGCCGGCCGAGCCGGCGATCATCTCGGCCACCACGGTGACGATGAGCGCCAGCGCCAGGCTCGTGCGCAGCCCGGCCATGATGTAGGGCAGCGCGGAGGGCAGCACCACGCTCCACAGCGTGCGCGGCGCGCCGGCCTGGAAGGTGCGCGCCAGGTCCAGCGCCACCGGCTCGACCGAGCGCACGCCGGTGGCGGTGTTCACCAGCACCGGGAAGAACACCGAGAAGGCGACGATGGTGACCTTCATCGCGTCGTCCAGCCCCAGGAGCAGCATCAGCGGGGGCACCAGCGCGGGAATCGGGATCGGCCGCAGCAGTTCCACCAGCGGCCCGAACGCGGCGTCGACCCAGCGCGAACGCGCCATCGCCAGCCCGACCGCCACGCCGGCCAGCGAGCCGACTGCGAAGCCGGCCGCCATGCGCGCCAGGCTGGAGCCGAAGACCTGCGCCAGCTCGCCCGAGCGCAGCCCCTCGGCGAGCGACTTCGCCACCTGCGTGAGCGGCGGCCAGTTGGTGCTGTTCACCCACGAGGTGGCCGACACCTGCCACAGCAACGCCAGCGCGGCCAGCAGCAGGAAGCCGGAAAGCCTAGGCTTCATGCACCACCCGCCCGTCGACCGCGGTGGCGAGCACGCGCGCCTGCTCCAGTTCGTCGGGCTCGCAGGTCACGGGGTCGACCGAGAGCACGGTCCAGTCGGCCAGCAGGCCGGCCTTCAGCATGCCGCGCTCGTGCTCGGAGAAAGCCATCCAGGCGGCGTCGCGCGTGATCATCGCCAGCGCTTCCTCGCCCGTCACGGCCTGCTGGCGGCCGATGGGTTCGCTGCTGCCGGCGATGCGCCGCGTGCGCGCCTGCCACAGCCCGAGCAGCGGCGCGTAGGGCGTCACCGGCGAATCGGAACCGCCGGCCACGCGCACGCCGCCGTCGAGCCAGCTGCGCACCGGCGTCGCCAGCGACATCAGCACGCTGCCGAAGCGCTTCACCAGCAGCGGGCCGAAGGTGTACTGCATCGAGCATTGCGTGGCCACCGCCACGCCCAGCGCCGCGGCCTGGCGGATGTTGCGTTCGTCGGGCCAGAGGTAGGCGTGGATGAGCGAGAAGCGCAGGTCGCGGATCGGCACCTCGCGGTTCACCTCGGCGAAGACCTCGAGCGCGATGTCGATCGCCTTGCCGCCCACCACGTGCACGCCCATAGCCCAGCCGTGGCGCGCGCAGGCCAGCGCGATGCGCCGGAACGACTCGGTCGGCGTGACCTGGATGCCGCAGTTGCAGCGCTCGTCGGGGTAGGGCTCGCGCATCAGCGCGGTGCCAAGCGAGGCGCCACCGTCCAGGAAGAGCTTGACGCCGCCCAGCTTGAGCCGCGCGTCGCCGAAGCCGGTGCGCAGGCCGGCGCCTTCGATGCGCGCGAGCGTCTCTTCGAGCGGCCGGCTCGAATCGGCCAGCGGCATCAGCACCGAACGCACGGAGAGTTCGCCGCGCTGCCACAGCCGCTGGTAGACGGCCATGATCTCCGGCGTCACGCCGGGGTCCATGATGCCGGTGAGGCCGGCCGCGTGGTAGCGCTGCTGGATCTCGCGCAGCGCGCCTTCCTGGTCGGCGGCGGTGGGCGGCGGCACCAGGCGCGCCACCGGCTCGAAGGCCGGCGGCTCCAGCAGCAGGCCGTCGGGCGTGCCGTCGGCGGCGCGCGAGATGCGGCCGCCGGGCGGGTCTGGCGTGTCGGCCGTGATGCCGGCACGCTGCAGCGCCAGCGTGTTGGCGACCGCCGCATGGCCCACGCGCGGCAGGTACACCGGGCGGTCGGGGCAGACGGCGTCGAGCTCCTGGCGCGTGGGGTAGCGCTGCTCGGCCAGCGTGGCCACGTGCCAGCCGCTGCCGCTGGTCACCCAGGGTGCTTCTGGATGACGCTGGGCCCAGCTGCGGATGGCGGCCTGCAGCTCGGCGATCGAGCGCGCGGCCGAGAGATCCACCAGGCGCGACTGGATCCCGGTCCAGTGCATGTGGTTGTGGCTGTCGATCAGCCCCGGCACCACCGCGCCTTCGGGGTAGCCGATCTCGCGCGCACCGGCGCCGGCCGCGGCGCGCGCCTCTTCCAGGGTGCCGACGGCGAGGATGCGGCCTTCGCGCACCGCCATCGCCTCGGCGCGCGGGCGCGCCGGGTCCATCGTCACCAGGCGGCCGCGGACGACCGTGGCGTTCATGTCACTTCAGCGCCGTCTTGTAGAAGAGCGCCTTGGTGTCGAACGGCCCTTCGATCATCTTGTGCTTGCGCATGAGCTCGATGACCTGGTCCACCGCGGCCGGGTCCACCGTCTTCTCGTAGGGTGGCAGCGAGAGCGTCTTCAGCACCTCGGGCGGCAGCTTGGTGTAGCCGGAGACGATCTTCAGCCACTCGTCGCTGCCCACGTTCTGGTTGCACCAGTCGACGGCCTTGTTGTAGGCGCGCACCCATTTCTCGATCACCTGCGGGTTCTTCGCGATGAACTCCTTCGTCGCCGCGTACTGGCCCACCGGGATGTGCTTCTGCACCGTGAAGTAGGGCCAGCCGACGATGGTCACCGCGTCCGACTGCACGCCCGAGGACATGAACGGCTCGACGACGAAGGCGGCGTCGACGCGGTCGCCCTTGACGGCGTCGATCATCTGCGGGAACGGCACTTCCAGGTAGGTCACCGCGTCGGGGTTGCCGCCGGTGGCCTGCACCCAGGCGCGCGCGTAGAGCCAGATGATGTTGTTGCGCGTGTTGACGGCCAGCCGCTTGCCTTCCAGGTCCTTGCCGGTCTTCAGCGGGCTGCCCTTCCTGACCACGATGCCGGCCAGGTCGGGCAGCTTGTCGCCGGTGCCGCTGCCGGCGGCGATGACCTCGAAGCCCAGGCCCTGCCGGGCCCCCAGCACCACGCTGATGATGTTGCTGAAGGTGATCTGCACCTGCCCCGCGGCCAGCGCCGGCAGGCCGGCGGCGCCGCCGGTGGTGGGCGTGGTGTCGATCTCCAGCCCTTCGGCGGCGAAGAAGCCCTTGGCCATCGCCACCTGCAGCGGTGCGGTGTCGATGATGGGGATGGTGCTCACGCGCAGCTTCACCGGCTGCGCGAAGGCCGGCAGCAGCGCCAGCGCCGCCGCGGCCGCGGCCAGCCATTGCTTGATCGACATGGGTCAGGCTCCTCGGGTGGTGATGGAAAAGTCCGGCCTACTCGCGGCTGGCGAGCGACCAGTGCGTGACGCGCCCTTCCAGGCGCACGAACAAGGCATTCAGGCCCCAGCCGAGCACGGCCAGGATGACGATCCACGCGTACATCTCGCCGACGCGGAACGAGCGTTCCATGTCCAGGATGAGGTAGCCCACGCCGCCGGTGCCGGCCATCATCTCGGCCACCACCACCAGCACCAGGCCCAGGCCCAGGCTCACGCGCATGCCGGCCAGCACCATCGGCAGCGCGGCCGGCAGCACCACGGTGAAGAGGGTGCGCGCGCGGCCGTGGCCGAAGGTGCGCGCCGCGTCCAGCAGCACGGGCTCGGTGCCGCGCACGCCTTGCACGGTGTTGATGAGCACGGGGAAGAACACGCCCAGGCCCACCACGGCCAGCTTCATCGGCGCGCCCAGGCCGAGGAACAGGATCAGCGGCGGCAGCAGCGCCGGCTTGGGCAGCGGGCGCAGCACCTCCACCAGCGGTTCCAAGAGGCC
Source organism: uncultured Rubrivivax sp. (assembly GCA_964454485.1). Classification (GTDB taxonomy): domain Bacteria; phylum Pseudomonadota; class Gammaproteobacteria; order Burkholderiales; family Burkholderiaceae_C; genus Rubrivivax. The sequence goes on along the minus strand of CAYVXO010000134.1, from coordinate 1,718 downwards.
GTGCACGAAGGCGAAGCGGCCCATCAGCAGCCCGGTGCCCACCGCCAGCGCGCAGGCGGCCCCGTAGGCCAGCGCCAGCAGTGCCAGCGTCTCGGCGAGCGGCCGCCACAGTTCGCCCGCGGCCACGATGGCGGCCAGCTTCGACGCCACCATGCTGGGCGCCGGCAGCAGCGCCTTGTTGACGGCGCCGCTGCGCACGGCCGCTTCCCATGCGGCGAGCAGCAGCGCGAGCGTGGCCGCGCCGAGCCAGCGTTCGGGGTCGTGCCAGCGGAGCGTGCGCGCGGTCATCGCTTCAGCAACCCCTGCAGGATGGCGTGGCGCAGTGCCAGGAAGCGCGGCAGCTCTCGTGTGGCCAGGCTGTCGCGCGGGCGCGGCAGTTCGGTGTCGTGCACCTGCACCACCTGCGAAGGGCGCGCCGACAGCACCGCCACGCGGTCGGCCAGGAACACCGCCTCGTCGACGTCGTGCGTGACCAGCACCGCGGTGAAGCGGTGCTTCGCCCACAGGTCCAGCACCAGCTGGTGCAGCTCCAGCCGCGTGAGCGCGTCGACCGAGCTGAAGGGCTCGTCCATCAACAGCACGCGCGGCTCGGCGGCGAGCGCGCGCGCGATCGTCACGCGCTGCTGCATGCCGCCCGAAAGCTGCCAGGGGAAGCGGTCGGCGAACTCGTCCAGCCCCACCATCGCCAGGTAGCGCCGGCTGGTCTCGCGCGCCGCCGCACGGCTGACGCCGGGCCGGTGCTCGATGGCGAAGGCCACGTTGTCGACCACGCGGCGCCAGGGCAGCAGCGACTTGCCGTACTGCTGGAACAGATAGACGATGCCTGCGGGCGGCGCCGTCACCGGCGCGCCGCGGAAGCGCACCTCGCCCGCGCTGGGCGGCGCCAGCCCAGCCGCGATCTGCAGCAGCGTGCTCTTGCCGCAGCCCGAAGGGCCGACGATGGCGAGGAACTCGCCTTCGGCCACGTCCAGGTCCACGCGGCCCAGCGCCTGCACCTGGCGGTCGCCGCTGCCGAAGGTCTTGCCGATGCCGGCCAGCTGCAGGTAGGGCGTGGCCACGGCGCGCGCGTCCATTCAGTATTGCCTGGAGGGCAGGTCGGCGGTGAGCCCGTTCATCGCCTCGGTGAGCGCGATCTGGCAGCTCAGCCGGCTGCCGGGCCGGCGCTCGGCGGCGGTGAACTCGAGGAAGGCGACCTCTTCCTCGTTCGGCGGCGGCAGCTTCGCGACCCATTCGTCGCGCAGGTAGACATGGCAGGTGGCGCAGGTCATGAGCCCGCCGCAGTCGGCCGCGATGCCGTCCACGCCGGCCTTCACCGCCGCCTGCATGAGCGACTGCCCGGGCTTGGCCGGCACCGCGTGGTCGACGCTGCGGCCGTCGGGGCGGGATTCGATGAGGTGGACGGTGATCATGATGGCGTTTTGCGGCGCATTGCGGCCGTGCGCTCCAGCAGGTGTTGGCGCGTTACCGTCTGCGCGCGCAAAGGGCTGCCCGGGCAGCCCGCAGCGCGAGATCCCGGCGGTCGGTGCCGCAGGCACCGACTACCCTGCGCTTCTCGCAGTCGCGGCCCGTCGCCTAACTCGCTCCGTTCGCTTCGCTCACTGCGCTCGGACAGACGCGACGAGCATGATGACGAAGCGCGCGGATACGCGCGCGGCCGCGCCTGCTGCGATGCTCGGCCTTGCAGGCCGCGTCGGGCCAGTGGCCCGACTCCTCGGCAG
>CAYVXO010000133.1:0-16942 GCA_964454485.1 uncultured Rubrivivax sp. | reverse complement strand
GGCGTGCCGTTCAACATCGCCAGCTACGCGCTGCTGACGCACATGCTGGCGCAGCAGTGCGACCTGCAGCCGGGCGACTTCATCTGGACCGGCGGCGACTGCCACATCTACCGCAACCACGAGGCGCAGGTGACCGAGCAGCTCTCGCGCGCGCCCTACCCCTACCCGGTGCTGAACATCCGGCGCCGGCCGCCTTCGATCTTCGACTACGACTACGAGGACTTCGAGGTCCTGGAGTACCAGCACCACCCGGCGATCAAGGCGCCGGTGGCGGTCTGATGACGGTGCTGGCACTCATCGCGGCGGTGGCGCGCAACGGCGTCGTGGGCCGCGAAGGTGCGATCCCCTGGCGCCTGCCCGAGGACATGGCGCACTTCAGGCGCACGACCCTCAGCCACCCGGTGATCATGGGGCGGCGCACCTGGGACTCGCTGCCGCCGCGCTTCCGCCCGCTGCCGGGGCGGCGCAACATCGTCGTCACGCGCAACGCCGGCTGGAAGGCCGAAGGTGCCGAGACCGCGGCCAGCCCCGAAGAGGCGCTGGCCCTGGTGGCCGACGAGATGCGCGCCTTCGTGATCGGCGGCGCCGACCTCTGGGCCGCCGTCCTGCCGCAGGTCGACCTGCTCGTGCTGACCGAGATCGACCGCGACTTCGAAGGCGACACGCACTTCCCCGCCTTCGACCGCACCCATTTCGCCGAGATCGACCGCGAGGCGCACCACGCCGGACCGCCGAACGACTTCGACTACGCCTTCGTCACCTACCGCCGCACCCGCTGATCCCAGGGAGGAACACCAAGATGTCAGGCCACGGCTTCCACGTCCACGGACCGCACGACCACGAACTCGAGCACGCCGCGCAGCACGGCGACAAGGACAGCTTCTCGGGCCAGATCGCGGTCATGACCGCCATCCTGGCCACCATCGGCGCGCTCTTCTCGTACATGGGCGGCGCCACGCAGGCCAATGCGGGCCTGTACAAGAACAACGCCGCGATCAAGAAGACCGAGGCGTCGAACCAGTGGAACTACTACCAGGCCAAGAGCAGCAAGCAGAACCTCTCGGAACTGGCGATGGCCATCGTGCCGGAGGACAGGAAGCCGGTCTACGAGAAGGAAGTCGAGCGCTACAAGGGCGAGAAGGCCGAGATCAAGCTCGCCGCCGACAAGCTGGAAGCCGAGGCGAAGGAGTGGGACCTGAAGTCCGACGCCGAGATGCACTTGCACCACCGCTGGGCCCAGGCCACCACCGCGCTGCAGATCTCCATCGCGCTCGCCGCCATCGCGCTGCTCACGCGGCGCAAGTGGCTGGAATGGGGCATGTTCGGCGTCGCCGGCCTGGGCGTGGCGCTGGGCATCGCGGCGCTGCTGCACGTCTGAGGCCGCGCATGGGCCCCGCCACCTTCGACCCCGCGCTGCGCGCCGTCTTCGCGCCCACCGGCACGCTGCGTGCGGCCATCAACCTGGGCAACCCCATCCTCGCCGGCACCGACGCGCAGGGCCAGGCGCAGGGCATCTCGGTCGACCTGGCGCGCGAGCTGGCCTCGCGCCTGGGCGTGCCGGTGGCACTGAACGTGGTGAAGACCGCGGCCGCCTCGGTGGACCTGGTGACGAACGGGCAAGCCGACATCGGCTTCTTCGCCATCGACCCCGTGCGCGGCGCCGGCATCGCCTTCACGGCGGCCTACGTGCTCATCGAAGGCTGCTACCTGGTGGCCGAAGGCTCGCCGCTGAAGGCCAACGAGGAAGTGGACCGTGCCGGCACCCGCATCGCGGTCGGCCAGGGCAGCGCCTACGACCTGTACCTCACGCGCGAGATCAAGCACGCCACGCTGGTGCGCGCGCCGAGCAGCCCGCTGGTGGTCGACACCTTCGTGCAGCAGAAGCTGGACGTGGCTGCGGGCGTGAAGCAGCAGCTGGAAGCCGACGCGAAGCGCCTGGGCGGCCTGCGCCTGCTGCCGGGCCGCTTCATGGTCATCCAGCAGGCGATGGGCGTGGCGAAGACCCGCGGCGAAGCGGCGCAGAAGGCGCTGGCCGCGTTCGTGGAAGAGATGAATGCGGGCGGCTTCGTGGCCGACGCGATGAAGCGGCATCGCATCGAAGGCGCGGAAGTGGCGCCGCCAGCCTGACGCTTCAGGCTTCGACCGCCCCCAGCGGCGCGCCCGCCTTCACGCGCGCCCAGTGCACCGCGGCCTGCGGCAGCCACCAGTCCACGCCATGCTGCGCGAGCGACGCGCGCTCGTCGTGCCATGGCGTGCCGCCCTGCTGCGCCGCGCGTGACGACACGCACCAGGCCCAGGCCATGAGCAGCCAGCCGCAGCCGGCGAGGAAGTCGTCGGCCACCGCCAGCGCGGCCTCGGGGTCGGCGCTGCGCGCGCGCACCACTGCGGCGGCTTCGCGCGCAGCCTGCACCTGCTGCGCCAGCGCGCGGCCGGCGGGGCTGCCGTCGGCGTCGGCCTGCAGGCTCTGCAGCAGTGTCTCGAACGCCGGCGCCAGCCCGCCCAGCACCTTGCGCTGCAGCAGGTCGATCGCCTGGATCTCGTTCGTGCCCTCGTAGATCATCGCGATGCGTGCATCGCGCAGCGTCTGCTCGATGCCGGCTTCGCGCACGTAGCCGTAGCCGCCCCAGACCTGCAGCGCTTCGCTCGCGCCGCGGAAGCCCCACTCGGTGCCGAAGGCCTTGACGATGGGCGTGAGCAGCGCCGCTTCGTCGTGTGCCGCCGCGTCGCCGTTCTCGCCGGCGTCGATGCGCATCGCCGTGCGGTAGGCCAGCACCCGGAAACCCTCGGCCAGCGACTGCAGACCACGCACCGTGCGCCGCATCGCCGGGTGCCAGGCGATCGGGTCGGCCGCCGCCGGCGCCGCGCCAGTAGGCCGCACGGCGGCGCGCATCTGCAGCCGCTCCAGCGCCTGCCGGCGCGCGTTCTGCGACGCCATCTCCAGGTGGCCCAAACCCTGCAGGCCCACGTGCAGGCGGGCCGCGTTCATCATCAGGAACATCGCCTGCAGGCCGCGCCCGGGCTCGCCCACCAGCCAGCCGGTGGCGCCTTCGTAGCGCAGCACGCAGGTGGCGCTGCCGTGGATGCCCATCTTGTGTTCGAGGCCGTCGACGTGGATCGCGTTGCGCGTGCCGTCGGGCAGGAACTTGGAGCAGAGCGCGAGCGAGAGGCCCTTGGTACCGGGCGGCGCGTCGGGCAGGCGGCAGAGCACGAGATGGACGATGTTCTCGCTCATGTCGTGGTCGGCACCGGAGATGAAGATCTTGCTGCCGGTGATCGCCAGCGTGCCGTCCGGCCGCGGCTCGGCTTTCGTGCGCACCAAGCCCAGGTCGCTGCCGGCCTGCGGTTCGGTCAGCGCCATCGCGGCCAGCCATTCGCCGCTCACCAGCTTGGGCAGCACGCGTTCGCGCAGCTCGGCGCTGCCGTGCGCCTTCACCGTCTCGTAGGCGCCGTGCAGCAGGCCGGGGTACATGGTCCAGCCGTGGTTGCAGGCCACCAGCATCTCGTACAGCGCCGCGTTCAGCAGCTGGGGCAGGCCCTGGCCGCCGACCGCGGGGTCGCAGGCCAGCGCCGGCCAGCCGCCTTCGACGAAGGCGGCCCAGGCCGCGGGGTAGCCCTCGGGCGTAATGACGTCGCGCCCTTCGAGGCGGCAGCCCTGCTGGTCGCCCTTCGCGTTCAGCGGCAGCAGCACGCCGGCGGCGAAGCGCGCCGCCTGTTCCAGCACCTCGGCCGCGGTGTCCTCGTCCAGGTCGGCGAAGGCCGGCGTGGCGGCCCATTGCGCGGGCGCCTTCAGCACCTGGGCGATGACCCAGCGCATGTGCGCCAGCGGCGCTTCATAGTTCCACATGAGCCCTACTTCGCGAAGATGGTGCCGGGTGCGCCTTCGTACAGGGCCTTCACCTCGTCGGCACGGCGCTTGAGCACCGCGCCCTGGTTGATGTAGCCCTTGTCGGTGATCTCGCCGCCGTCGGCGCTGGGCGCTTCCTTGAGCACGCGCGCGCGGCCCGGCGCCTGCGAAGAACCGCGGCCTTCGGACTTCAGCGCCTTCAGCGCGGCGGCGATCCGGCGGTTCAGTTCGTCCGGGTCCAGCGCCGCCGCGCCCGGCGTCGGGAACACCAGCACGCCGACCTCGTCGCGGTCGTGGCCGGTGACGACCACGTCCTGCGCCAGCGGCGACAGTGCCGAGACCACCTTGATGCGCAGCGTGCCCACCGAGACCCAGGTGCCGGTGGTGAGCTTGAAGTCCTCGGCCACGCGGCCGTTGAAGACCACGCCCTTCTCGGGCGCGCGTTCGTCGACCAGATAGCCGGCGTCCCCGATGCAGTAGTAGCCCTCGGCGTCGAAGGCCTGCGCGGTGAGGTGCGGCGCGTCGCGGTAGCCGGGGAAGACGTTGACGCCGCGCACGCGCAGTTCCAGCTTCTCCCCGTTGGGCACGAACTTGAGTTCGGTGCCCGGCATCGGGTTGCCGATGATGCCGGCCCGCTCCAGCTTCCAGTGCGCGCTGGTGATGGCGGGCGAGGTCTCGGTCGAGCCCCAGCTGGTGGTGAGCCACACCGGCTCGCCGCGCACCTTCACCGCCAGCGCCTGCAGCCGTTCCCAGCTGGCTTGCGGCAGCGCGGCGCCGGCGTAGAACACGGCGCGCAGGCGGGCGAAGAAGGCCTTCGCCTTCTCCAGGTCGGCTTCCGTCAGCGGCAGCAGCATGTCCAGGCCGCGCGGCACGTTGAAGTGCAGCGTGGGCCGCACCTCCACCAGGTTGGCCAGCGTCTTCTCCACCAGCCCGGGCGCGGGGCGGCCCTCGTCGATGACCAGCGTGCCGCCGTTGCGCAGCACCATGTTCAGGTTGTGGTTGCCGCCGAAGGTGTGGCTCCAGGGCAGCCAGTCGACGATGACCGGCTTCTCCACTTCCAGGAAGCGCCACACCTGCGCCACCATCTGCTGGTTGGCGCACAACATGCGATGGGTGTTGATCACCACCTTGGGGTGGCCGGTGGAGCCCGAGGTGAGCAGGTACTTGGCGTGGGTGTCGGCAGTGATGGACTCGAACGCTGCCTTCACCGCCGGACCTTCGGCGGTGCGCGTGAGGCTGTCGAACGAGAGCGCGCCCGGGAAGGTCTCGGCGCCGCGGCTGAACACGGTGACGGCGTGCAGCCCGGCGCTGGCGATGGCCGGCCCGTAGACCGCCGCGTCCGACGCATACACCAGCGCCGGCCCCAGCGTGTTCAGGATGCCCTGGATCTTGGTGTAGTCCTTCGTCAGCCGCGAATAGGCGCTGGACACCGTGCACACCGCGCGGCCGACGTGCATGGTGGCCAGCATCAGCAGCAGGTGGTCGATGGCGTTGTCCGACAGCACCACCACCGGCGCCTGCGGCAGCAGCTTCAGGCCGAGCAGGCTCTGCGCGATGCGGCCCACCTGCTCGCGCGTCTCGCGCCAGTTCAGCCGGCGCCAGCTGCCGTCCGCGTTGCGTTCGGCGAAGGCCGGCGCCTCGGGCGTTTCCACCGCCCAGCGTTCCAGCCATTCGCCGATGCAGCGCGCATAGGGCTTCAGCGGCTCCGGGCTGCGCAGCACGAAGCTGCCGTCGTCGAAGGGGATGCGCACGGCGCGCGGCGGGGCCAGCAGGCGGGGGTCGCTGAAGAAGTCGGCGTTCATCGGCGTCTCCATACAGTTCTGTATGTTGTATGGGCGCGGATGGTAGAGTCCCCTTTGGAAACTCGATTCAGGGTTTCCACCAGCTTCCATACAGTACTGCATGGCGACATGCTGCCGCCCGCGATGACCAAGACCGCCGCCCGCGAACAGCTTACGCCCGAGCGCTGGATCGACGCAGCCACCGAAGTGCTGGTGGACCACGGCATCGACAGCGTGCGCGTGGACGTGCTGGCGCGCGACCTGGGTGTCACGCGCGGCAGCTTCTATTGGCACTTCAAGGACCGCGAGGACCTGCTCTCGCGCGTGCTGGAAGCCTGGCGCCAGCGCGCCACCGAGCTGCTCACCGCGCGCCTGGAAACGGCCCACAGCGACCCGCGCGAGCAGGTGGCCGACGTGCTTTCGCTGCCGCACCGCGGCCGCGCGGCGGCACGCGCGGCGCGCATCGAACTCGCCATCCGTGCCTGGGCGCGGCGCGACGCGATGGCGCGGCGCGCGGTCGATGAGGCCGACGCCAGCCGCGTGGGCTACATCGCACAGGTGTTCTCCGCGCTCGGCTTCCCGATCGCCGAGGCACGCCAGCGCGCGCAGCTCTGCTACAGCTACCTGATCGCCGAGTCACTTCTCAGCCCGGCCGGCAGCACTGCCCAGCGCGACGAGCGCCGCCGCTTCGTGCAAAGGCTGCTGCAGCAACCGCTGGCGGACTGAACCGGCGCAAGATCGCGGCCGTGAAGACCGCGCTTCTGCTCGCGCTGATCGCTGCGCCCGCGTTCGCAGACGACGGCCTGCGCAACTGGTTCGACGACCCGTTCTTCGCCGTCACGGCCGACATCGCCGGCTGCCCGCTGCCCGCCGGCCCCTTCGTCGACGAAGCCGGCCGGCGCGAGCAGTCGCACCGCCGTGCCGAGAAGGGCACCACCTGCTGGCTGGCCGGCGAATGCGACCGCCCCAAGGCCTACGCCTACGACCGCGAGATCGCGGCCCGCCTGCAGGCGCTGCTGCCGGCGCGCTTTGCCGGCACCAGCCTGTGGGTGACGGTGCAGGGGCGCGTGGTCTACGTCGAAGGCTGTACCGACCGGCCGGGGCTCGACGCCGAGATCGAATCGCTCGTGCGTGGCGTCGAAGGCGTGCAGCAGGCGATCGCCATCGTGCGCGACGACCCGAAGGGGCGCGTGCCCTACCGCTTGCGCATGCCTTCGCAGGGGTCGCCGCGTTCGGCGGGCGCGGTGAGCCACAGGTAGTCGTAGGGCGCGCCGGCCGCGTCTTCGCCGGTCTCGCCGAATCCCACCACCACCACGCGCGCCGCGGGCTCGGCGGCGGCCAGCATCAGCGGCACGCCGTAGTCGCGCCGGACATGGCCGTTGCCGGCCACCAGCAGCACCGGCAGGGCGGGCGCCGAGGCGCGCGCGTCGCGCAGCGCCTGCGCCATCGCGGCGTCGCGCGTGCGTTGCGCCCACACGAGGGCGGGCACGCGCCGGGCGTCGAGCTGACCGCAGTGCCCCTGCAGCAGGTCGGCTTCGAGCGCGGCGCGGCCGGCCTCGGGCAAGGGCGCGGCGTCGACCAGTGCGGCCATCGGGTCGGGCAAGGCGGTGCGCCCTTCGCGCGCGGCGCGCCGCACCAGGTCCTGCGGCGCGTTGGCGCCTTCGAGCCGGTCGCCTGCGCGTGCCGCGGCGGCGAACAGCGCTTCGTGCAGCGGCCAGCCCCAGCCGCGTTCGTCGAAGCCGGCGTCGACGAGGCTCTTGCGCAGGTCGGCGCCGAAGGCCACGCGGCGGCCGGCCGGCAGGTGCTCGGCGCACACGAAGCGCTCGGGGCCGAGCGCTTCGAGCAGCTCGCCGCGGCGTGCGTGGTGCAAGGCGTTGTCGTGCAGCTCGCCCAGCAGCGCGTAGTCGGCGCCACGCAGCGCGGCGACGAGCGTTTCGCGCGCGATGTCCCTTGCGCTGGCGATGTCGACGATGCGCTCGGGCGCCGGTGCACGCCACGCGGCGCAGCCCGCGAAGAGCGCAGGCGCGGCAGCCAGCAGCGAACGGCGGCGCAGGGTCGGGATCAAGGCCAGGGCCTCGTCGCTGAGAAGGCCCGGCAGCCGCATCGGCATGTCATCTTCTGATCCGCAGGCATGCGCCGCTTGTACCACGCGCCCGGAACGGAACCGCGCGCCGGAAGCGACATGCACAACTAGGGATGTGAGTCGCCAGGGGCCAGTCCGACACTGCGCCCTCCTCGCCACAGGAGAGCCGGGTCGATGGCCGACGACGTCGCCGTGGAAGCGCTGGCAGCCCTGCAGACGGCGGTGGCTTCGCTGCTGCCGGCCGCCGTGCCGGTGGGGCTGACACGCCAGCTGCGGGTCAGCGCACGCGCGGTGCGGCCGCTGGGCCTGGGCGGCTTTGTCGGCCGCCACACCGACCCCGACGGCATGCTGCTCGGCCGGCGTGTGGCCGCCCGCGTCGACGTCGACGTGGCCGGCGGCGACGACAGCACGGCGCAGGGCTACGCGGCCACGCTGGCCGGCCAGATCCTGGCGCAGTCGGCGGCCGAGTTCGCGCAGCGCGGCATCCGGCGCATCCGCGGCGTCGACGCCGCGAGCGAACGCGCCCTCGCCTTCGACGTCGACTTCGAATACGTGCAGGTGCCCAGCAGCGGCAGCGGGCTCATCACCGACCTCGCGCTCTCGCTGTTCAACAACGTCACGCCCTACGCCGCGCAGCTGGTGGCCCAGTTCTCGGCCGCTTCGTTGCCCGCGGCGCCCGACCCGCTTGCCGACTTCGTGCCCCTCACCGACGCCGGCGCGGCACCGCCCGCGGCCTGGGCGGCCGACGCCACCGCCATCGTGCAGACCGCCGCCACCGCGGGCGGCCCGCTCACGCTGGCCGACCCCGAGAAGGCCGGCGCGCAGCTGCTGTGGCGGCCGCGCGGCCAGGCGCTGGACCTGGCGCGGCTGGTGTTCGAGATCGACTTCGCTTCCGCTTCGCCGAACGGCGTCGGCGTCGTCTTCCACCGCCGCGCTGCCGACGACTTCCTGTTCTTCCTGGCCTCGCAGGCCAACGGCTACCACCTCTTCGGCCGCCGCCGGCCGGCCGGCTGGGAGGCGATCGCCAGCGCGGCGGCCGGCTTCGCCACCGGCAGCGCGCACCGGCTGCAGGTCGTCTCGTTCGACGGCCAGCTGAGCGCCGACCTCGACGGCCGGCGCACCCTTTCGGCCCGCACCACGGCGCCCGCGGGCGGCGAGGTCGGCCTGCTCACCCACGGCAACGGCGCGGCGCGCTTCACGGCCGGCCGCCTGATGCGCCTCACCTGAACCCAAGCGCCCCGCCAGCCGGGGAAGGAGTGCACGATGGAAGAAGCGTTTGCTGAACAGATCGTCCCCGGCACGTTCATCCGGGTCCTGTCGGAAGGTCTGATCGCACCCAAGGGTGTCAGCTTCGGCAACGTGGGCATCGTGGGCACCGCCGCGGCGGCGGCCGGCGCGCCGGCCGACGTCATCGGCAGCACGCAGATCCTCTCCAGCCTGGAAGACGGACAGAAGCTCTACAAGTTCAAGCGCACCGGCGGCGCGGACACCGACACGCTGAACCTGGCGCGCAGCCTGAAGCTGCTGTTCGACAACGGCGCGCGCACCGTCTATTCGCATGCGCTGGCTGCCGGCGCCTCGCTCGACGACTTCAGCGCCGCCTTCGCCGAGCTGCGCAAGGACGACATCAACATCGTCCTCGCGCCCGAACTGGCGACCGCCGACGCGAAGACCGTGCTCGGCAGCGTGCTGGAGAACGGCGAGAACGACGGCCGCGACATGATCGGCATCATCGGTTCCGACGCCACCAAGGTGGCCGACATCAACGCGCAGGTGGCGGCCAACAAGCGCGTCGTGCTCACCGCGCCGGCGGTGAACGGCTTCGACCCGGTGTCCGGCACGGTCACCAAGCTCGACGGCGGCTACACCGCTGCCGCGCTGGCCGGGCTGGTGGCCTCGCTGGCGCCGCAGTCCAGCCCGACCAACAAGGCGCTGCCCGGCATCGGCAGCCTCGCCACGCGCTTCGGCTACGGCGAACTCAAGTCGCTCGTGCAGGGCAACGTCTGCGTGCTGGAAGACCGCCAGGGCATCCGCGTCGTGCGCGGCATCACCACCGAGGGCGCGGCGTTCTCGCAGATCACCACCCGGCGCATCGTCGACTTCGCGAAGGCCGGCATCCGCCAGGTCGCCGGGCCCTTCGTCGGCAAGCTCAACAACGACCGCGTGCGCAAGGCGCTGCGCGGCGCGATCGACAGCTTCCTCACGACGATGCTGGTCGACGAGGCGCTCACCGGCTACGAGCTGGACGTCACCGCCACGCGCGCCGACGAGATCGCCGGCCGCTGCAACGTGAACGTCGCGATGCAGCCCACCTTCAGCATCGACTACATCCGCGTCACGCTGGCGCTGTCCTGACACCGCTGCGAAAGGAGACCGCCATGCCCACCGCCGCCAACACCAACGTCTTCACCGGCGCCGACGGATCGATCATGTTCGCCGGCGACGGCCAGGGGCCCGAAGGCACGGCCGCCAAGGCCGTGATCGACGCCAACGACCTCATCCAGGTCGGGCGCGTCACCGGCGTCACGGTCGAGATCGCCTCGGCCATCCGGCCCTTCCACGAGATCGGCCAGCGCTACCCGACCGAGCTGCGCAGCGGCAACGTCAGCGTGCGCGGCCGGCTCGACCGCGCCTACCTCAACGGCGCACTGCTGTCGCTGCTGCTGGGCGAGGCGGCGCGCCAGCGCCCCGGCCGTTCTTGGGCGCAGCCCAGCTTCAACATCACGCTGCTGTCGGAGAACGCGGCGCGCCCGGGCACCAAGTCGACCATCACGCTGCACGGCGTGAAGCTCGAGCAGTGGAACCTCACGATGCCCGAGGACGACTTCGTGATGGAAGGCGCCACCTTCCAGGCGCTGTTCGCCACCGTCGCCGACGAGCAGGGCTGAAGCCGTGCAGGACACCACCGCCGAAGAGGTGGGCAGCCGACCCTGGCTGAGCGCCGACGAACTGCTGGGCGGCAGCGCGCTGCGTTTCGAGACCGAGGTGCCGCAGCGCCTGCTGGGCAGCGCCGATGCCGCAAAGGCGCCCGGCCGCGTGCGCCTGCGCCCGCTCACGGTGAGCGACCTGCAGCTCATCACGCGCGCCGCGCGCGACAACGGCCAGCTGGTGGCCGCGCTGATGGTGAAGACCGCGGTCGAGGAGCCGGCGCTGTCGATCGGCCAGGTGAACGCGATGCCGGTCGGCCTGCTCGAGTTCCTGCTCGCCGAGGTCAACCGCATCAGCGGCCTGGCGGTCGCGCCCGGCCTGCTCGAGCGCGCCGCCGAACAGCCGATCGCGCGCGCCGCCCACGTGCTGGCGCGCCGCTTCGGCTGGACGCCGCAGCAGATCGGCGAACTCACGCTCGGCCAGATCCTGCTGCACCTGCAGATGCTGGGCGACGAAGGAGCGGCCGGTGGCTGAGCCCACGCCTGCGGCCGGCGCCTTGGCCTTCGTCGAAGGCGCGGCGGCGCTGCAGGAAGCCGGCGCCCGGCTGGCGGCGCTGGCCGAAGGCACCGCACGCCGAGTCGGCGAGCGCATGGGCGCGCTCGACGCGCTGCCGTCTTCGGCGCTCTTCGACCCCTTCGCCGCCGGCATCGCGGCCGGGCAGGCGGCCGTGGCCGAAGCGCCGGCCGAGCAGGCGGCGCCGCGCCGGCATGCAGGCCGCGCCGCACTGGCCAGCCCGGCTCCCGCGGGCGCGCCGACTTCGCCGCTGGTGCAGGCGGTGCAGCGCGGCGTGATGGCCGGGTTCGTGCAGGGCGCGGTGGACCAGGCCCTGCGGGCCATGGATCCGGCGGCCAACGCTGCCACCACCGGCGGCGCGCGCTCGTCGCAGGCCATCGCTTCCACGCCTGACGCGAAGCGCGGCACCGCCGGCGCGCTCGGCGCGGTGGCCCAGGCCGCGGCACGCGCGAAGGCGGCACTGCCGGCTGGCCAGGTCGGCGCGTCGGACCTGCCTTCGCTCGCCTTGCAGGGCACCGCAGGCCTCGGGCGCCTGGTCGCCGACCTGATCGCACGCGTCGACGTCGGCTCCAAGCCCGCCGCGGCGACGCCAGCCGCCCCCGACCCGTCGTCGCCCGTGGCCGCGATGGTCCAGATCGAACGGCAGATTGGCCAGATGGCGATCGCGCTGGTGGGTGCGGGGGTGCGCAAGCTGACCGAACCGCCCGCCCGCGCCACCACCGCCGCGCCGCGCGCGCCCTCGCGTCTCCTGCAGGACATCAGCAACATCGTCGCGGCGGCCACCGCCGCGCCGCCCGCTCCCGGCGCAAGCGCCAACACGCCGAACACGGGCACGCCCGCGGCACCCGGCACGGCCGGTGGGTCCGAAGAAGACGTCGCCGCCGCCATCAACCGCCGCCTGGTCGACCAGGCCTGGCTGCGCGGAGTCGACCTGCGATGAGCCTCACGCCCATGCTCGGCGACTTCGAGCTCCCGCGCGTGACGCGGCTGGAGACGCTGGAGACGCGCGACCTGCTGGAGCTGCCGGTGCCCGGCCGCGCCGGCAGCCTGTTCCAGGACCTGAACCGGCAGCCGGCGCGCATCGTCGTCGAAGGCTCGGTGTTCGGCGAACAGGACGGCCTCGACTTCCTGGCCGCGGTGCGCGAGAAGTACGCCGCCGGCGAGCCGATGACCTTCACCTCCGACATCGTCAACGGCGCCGACCTGCAGTACGTCCTGCTGCAGCAGCTGCACGTGCAGGCCGAGGCGAGCGCGCCGGACCAGATCGACTACACGGTCTGGCTCGTCGAATCGCCGCCGCCACCGCCCCCGGGCGGCCTGCTCGACGGCATCGACGGCGGCCTGCTCGACGCCGCTGCCGGCGTGATCGACAGCGCGATGGGCGCGATCGACGCGCTCGCCGCGCTGGGCAGCGTGCCCGAGCTGTCGGACCCGACGAAGCCGCTTGCCGGCGTGGTCGGCACCACGGGCCCGGCGATCGGCCAGCTCGGCCAGATCGGCGGCGGCCTCTCGGACCTGCTGGGGTAGCACGCGATGCCGGGCCTGCTGACCCAGATCGAACAGGCCGTTGGCGGCCTGGACCTGGGCCAGCTGGCCGGCGGCGCCGGCGGCCAGTATGGCGCCCTGGGCTCGGCCATCGGCAGCTGGAGCGGCGGCCCGCCCGGCGGCTTCGGCCAGGCCTTGTCGGGGCTGGGCAGCGTGCAGGTGCCGGGCTTCTCGATCGCCGGCGGGCTGGGCCAGGGGCTGGGCGCGATCCTGCCTTCGCTGCAGGGCGACGTGGGGGGGCTGGTCGGCCAACTGAGTGGCAACCTCGGCGCGCTGCCGGGCAAGCTGCAGGGCGACCTGGTGCAGGCGGTGAAGCCGCTGCTGGACCGCATCGAGACGCTGCGCACCCTGCTCGCCAGCGACCTGAGCTGCGGCCTCGTGCCGGGCTTCGCGCCGCCGGCCGCGGCCCCCGCGCCGGCACCGGGTGCACCACCGCCGGCGCCCGCACCTGGACCCTCTCCCGCACCCTCTCCTGCACCCTCTCCTGCGCCGGCCGCGCAAGGCGCCGTCACGCCGGCGCAGGTCGACGCGGCCAAGGCCCTGGTGGACACGCTGCCCGCCGACCTCTCGATCCCGGGCCTCATGCATTGGCTGCACGAGCGCCTGGGCACCGTGCGGCCGGGCTACTTCACAGTGCGTTCGCTGCCGCTGTTCGACGACCTGCGCGACCCGCTGGACACGCTGGTGCGCTGGGAAGGCGCCAGCGCCTCGGCGGTGCAGGCCGAGCTGGCGCAGACGCTGGCCACGCTGACCTCGATCGTGCAGGCGCAGACGAGCGGCCGCTTCACGGCGGCACTGCCGCCGGCCACCGTGAACGCGCTGCCCGCGGCGGCCCTGGGCACCGCGGCCGAGACCTACGTGGCCGCGCTCGAAGCCCTGGCCACCGCGGTGCAGGCCGCCGACGTGGCGGCGCTGCCCGCCGCCTTCACCGCGGCGCAGAACGCGCGTGCCGCGCTGCTGGTTCAGAACACCGCGGTGGCGAACGCGCAGGCGGCACGCGACGCGCTGGCCTCCGGCCTGGCCGCCCTGCCCGACGAACTGGACGCCGGCCTGTGCCGCCTCCTGCTGCTGCTGCAGCCGCGCGCCACCCTGGCCGACGTCGCCGACCGTCTCGGCCCGCTCGCGGCGCCCGAACTGCCGCCCGAAGCGCTGCAGCCGGTGACCGATCTCGTCGAAGGCGTGCACGACCGCCTGCAGGCGGTGCTGGACGCGATCGACATCGGCGCCGTCACGCAACCGCTCACCGACGCGATCACCGCGGCCGACGATGCGGTGAAGGCGGTGGAGCAGGGCCTGGCCCAGCTCTCGGCGCAGGTGGTGCAGGCGATCGGCCAGGCACGCCAGGCGGTGCAGGGGCTGGACCTGGACAGCGTGCGCCAGCAGGCGCAGCAGGCGATCGAAGGGGTGACGAAGCAGGTCACCGACGCCATCGCCAACGCGCTGGGCCCGGCCACGCAGGCGATGGGCGAGGCGATGACCGAGGTCTTCGAGGCGATGGACGACATCGACCCCGAAGCGCTCGCCAAGCCCATCCGTGATGCGATCCAGGCGCTGGGCAACGTGATCCAGCAGGAAGCCGTGCAGCGCCTGACCGGCGTGCTCGGCCAGCTGCAGCAGCTGGCGCAGGAGATCGCGACGCTGTCGTTCGAGCCGGTCGCCGACGAGGTGATCGACCTCATCGGCAAGCTGCAGGAGATCATCGCCGGCATCGACATCGCCAGCCTGCCCGACCCCGGGCCGGCGCTGATCTCCGGCGCGATGCAGGTGCTGCCGCCGTCGCTGGTGCCGGTGACCGACCCGCTGGTGGCCGAGCTCGGCCAGCAGATCGACGGCAGCCCGATCGAGCTGCTGGAGCGCGTGAAGACGCTGCCGGACCAGGTGCGCGGCAAGCTGCTGGAGTTCTCGCCGCGGCGCGCGCTCGACCCCGTGCTGTCCAAGCCCTTCCAGGACGCGGTGAGCCGGCTCGACCAGTTCGCGCCCACCCAGTGGCTGGCCGCCGGCGACAGCGCGCTCGCCGGCGTGCGCCGGCAGCTGGCCACGCAGATGGACGTGGGCAAGCTGCTCGCCGAGCCGGGCAAGGCCTTCGATGCCGTCAACGCCGAGCTCGACAAGCTCAAGCCTTCGACGCTGCTGGCCCCGCTGACGCAGGCGGTGCAGGAAGCGGTGTCCAAGGTCGCGAACCTGCTGCCGGTCGGCGACCTGGCCGCGAGGCTGGACGGCGTGCTCGGCCGCGTCACCTCGTTCACCGCCACCGTGAATTCGGCGCTCGACGTGGCCGCGCACGTGCTCGAGAAGGTGGCCGGCCTGGCCGACCCCGAGGCCGGCTTCGAAGGCTGGGTCGACGGCATCCTGGCCAAGGTGCCGGCAAATGCCAGCGGCCCGCTGGCGACCGCGATCGGCGACCTGCGCAGTGCCGCGCTCGCGGCGCGGCCGGCGCCGCTGGCCGACGCCTGGTCCGCGTCTCGCGCGGCGCTGGCGCTCGCGCTGCAGCAGGCCGACGCGAAGGCCCGGCTCACGCGCCACACGCTGGCGCGCAGCCGTGTCTCGGCCGGCCTCTCGAACCCGGCCGTCGGCGCCGCCGTGCCGGGCCTGGCCGCCTGGCTGAACGACGCGCAGACGCGGTCCGCCGCCGACGGCCTGGCCGCCCTCGCCGCGCTGGACCGCGCGCTGGCCGCCGCCGACAGCGCACTGGCGCAGCAGTTCGAGAGCCTGGCGGCGCGCTTCCCGGCCGAGGACGGCCCGCTCGCGCCGTTGCTGCCCGAGGCCGGCGACACCGCGCTGCGCGAATGGGTGCGCGAAGCGCTGCTGCGCCAGCTGGGCGTGCCGCTGGTCGCGCTGCTCGGCGCGCTGAAGCCGGTGGGCGCCCTGCTCGCGACCGCCGTCGACGCGCTGCGCACGCTGGCCGACGCCATCGACGCCAGGCTGGCCGATCTGCTGGCCGCGCCGCAAGCCCTGGCGGGACTGCTGGGCGACGTGGCGGCGGTGCAGCAGCGCATCGCCGGGCTGGACCTGGGTGTCTACACGCGCGAAGTCGACACCGTCTACGCGGCGCTGCGCGACGAGCTGAATGCGCTCGACCCGCGCAGCCTGCAGAAGCCGCTGGAAGACGCGCGCGACCGCCTGCTGGCGACGCTCTCGCTGCAGACGATCCTGCCGCCGGCGCTGCGCGGCCAGCTCGACAGCGCCTACAAGCAGCTGGTGGCCAAGCTCGGCTCGCTCGACCCCGACAAGCTGCTGCTGGAACCGCTGGACGACGAGTACCGCCAGACCGTGGAGCCGCTGGTGCAGGCGCTGGACATCTCGGCCACGGTGCAGCTCATCATCGACTGGCTCCACGGCCTGCCGGACGACCTGAAGGCGCAGATCGCGCGCATCGACGGTCCCTACGGCGAACTGCTGCACAGCGCCCCTGGCGGTGGCGGCGGCAGCGCCGGCGTGAGCCTCTAGAGGAACGGCGCGCATGGCCACCAACACCCTCGGTTCGATCCTCGTGCAGCCGCAGATGCTTTCGCGCATGCAGGGGCGCGGCGCGGCCGAGGAACTCGCCGACGAGTTCGTCGCGCTGCTGCACAAGATCGCGCTCGACCCGGCGGCCTTCGAATCGCTGCTGCCCACGCTGCAGGCCGCGGGCGACGCGCTCGGGCAACGCCTGGCGGCGCGCGTGCAGACGAAGCTGCCGCAGGGACTGGCCGCGCTGCAGGCGCTGTTCGACCCGCTCGTCGCGCGCTTCGTGGCGCTGGGCAGCGGCAGTGCGGAGGCGGTCGACGTGCTGGGGCGCATCGCCGACGCGCTGGACGCCGCCGCGGGCGCGGCCGATGCGCTGTCCGACGACGCGATCCGCGCCTTCGTGCGCCGGCTGGCATCGATCGCGACGCAGGACTTCGGCCTCTCGCTGGACACGCTGAAGGCCGAGCTGCGCACCTTCTTCACCGAATGGCGCGACGCGCTGGAGAGCACGCAAGACGCCGGCCAGGCGCCGACGCGGCACGCGCTGGGCTGCCTGCTGGCGCGGCTGGAACGGCTGCTCGCTTCGCAGGTGCCCGAAGTCGACCTCGGCGCCGACCGGCTGGCCGGGTTGCTGATCGCCGAACTGCGGCGCACCGGCATCGCCGACGTGCGCGACAAGGCGGCCTGCCTGCTGGGCAAGCTGCAGGCCGTGCTGCGCGCGCTGGCCGACGTGGCGCGCCTGATGGCCGCCGCCGGCGGCGGCCTGCCGCGCGAGCTGGCCGCGCCGCAGGCGCGCGCCTT
>CAYVXO010000132.1:0-17267 GCA_964454485.1 uncultured Rubrivivax sp. | reverse complement strand
ACCATAGCGAGGTGGTCCCACTCCTTCCCATCCCGAACAGGACAGTGAAACGCCTTTGCGCCGATGATAGTGCGGATTCCCGTGTGAAAGTAGGACATTGTCAGGCTAATTATTCGAGGCCCGATTCGCGAGAATCGGGCCTTTTCATTTGCGCTCCAAACGTGATTCAGCGATCGATGACGACGATATGGCCGTCGCTGTCGATCCGCAGAATGGCATCGTTCACCAAGCCGCGCACCAGGTCCTCGGCGAATTCACTCAGGCTCGCGCCTCGCGCGCCCAGACCGGCCGCGATCCTGACAAAGATGGGCGTGCTCGACAGCCACGTCACCAGTTCGGCCAACTCCCGGCGCCGCTGCTCGAGGAGGTGGAACATGGCCAGCGCGCGCGCAGCGTGCCGCAGATGCGAACCGGGGTCGGCCTCGTAGCGATCCAACCGGCTGCGACTGCGCGACAGCGCCTCGCGAACGCCCGTAAAGGGCCGGCCATGCCCAGGAATCACGATCGCCGGCTCGAGCGCCTCGATCACCTCCAAGCTGCGGCGCGCTGCGGCGAAGCCCGGCTGCCCCTCGATCTCGGGGAAGATGATCGCGAGCCTGTCTTCCCACAAGGCGTCGGCCGAGATGAGCACGCGGCTGTCCGGTTGGAAGAACACCACGGAATCGGGATCGTGCCCGTCGACTGCGATGGTCAGCCACCGATGCTCACCCAGGCGGAGATCCTCGCCCGGCGCCAATCCGTGCGAGACGCGAAACCTCTCGCAGCGCTGATCGGTCATCTCGAACGTCAGCCGTGCGGCGTCCCAAGCCGTGACCGGCGCAACCAGGCTCTCGGGCACCCAGGTCTCGCAGTCGTAGTAACGCTGCAGGAGGCTGTTCCCCCCGCAGTGGTCCGAGTGAAGATGCGTGTTCACGACACGGGCAAGAGGCACCGGCCCAAGCCGACCCTTCACGAGCGAGAGCGTCTGCTCCGCATGTGCCGCATAGCTCGTGTCCACCAGCGTCGCCGGCGCACCACCTTGCGGCGAGAACAGAACGTTGTTGGAAGAGAGCCAGCCTCGCTCCAGGACCACCAGGCCCAGATCGCCGAAGACCCGGTCGACCGACGACACCCGACGCGCCTTTCAGGCCGAAGGCCTGAGCTCGCGCCTCAGGATCTTGCCCACATTGCTCTTGGGCAATTCGTCGCGGAACTCGATCTGGCGCGGTCGCTTGTACGCGGTGAAGTTCTCGCGGCAGAACCCCGCCACCTCCTCTTCGGAGAGCGTGGGATCGCGCCGCACGACGAACAGCTTGACCGATTCACCGGAGCGCTCGTCGGGGACGCCCACCGCCGCGCACTCCAGGACGCCGGGGTGCTGGCTCACCACCTGCTCGATCTCGCTCGGGTACACGTTGAACCCCGAGACCAGGATCATGTCCTTCTTGCGGTCGACGATCGTGAACCGGCCCTGGGCGTCCATCACGCCGATGTCGCCCGAACGGAACCAGCCATCGGCCGTGATGGCGCGGGCGGTCTCGTCGGGGCGGTTCCAGTAGCCGGCCATCACCTGCGGGCCGCGGATGCAGATCTCCCCCGCGCCGCCTTGCGGCACCTCGTTGCCGTCATCGTCGCGGATCGTCACCTCGGTCGAAGGCAGCGGAACGCCGATGTTGCCGCTGAACTCGCGGATGTCCAGCCGGTTGCTCGTGACCACCGGCGACGTTTCCGAGAGGCCGTAGCCCTCGACGATCGGGCAGCCGGTCAGCCGCAGCCACTTGTCGGCGGTCGACTTCAGCACCGCCATGCCCCCGCCGTTGGACACCACCAGGCGCGAGAAATCCAGCTGCGCGAAGCCCTCGTCCTCGACCAGGGCGTTGAAGAGCGTGTTCACGCCGGGGAACATGTTGATCTCGTGGCGGGCCAGGGTGCGCACGAAGTCCGGGATGTCGCGCGGATTCGCGATCAGCAGGTTCATCGCCCCCAGGCGCATGCCCAGCAGCGCGCAGACCGTGAGCGCGAAGATGTGGTACAGCGGCAGCGCGCAGACGCAGGTCATCGGCCGGTCGCCCAGCTGCCGCAACGTGGGGCCGAACCAGGCCTCGGACTGCAGCACGTTGGCCGCCACGTTCCGGTGCAGCAGCACCGCACCCTTCGAGACCCCCGTCGTGCCCCCGGTGTACTGCAGGAAGGCGATGTCGTCGGGCCGCACCTCCGGGCGCCTGAAGGTCATCGCCGAGCCCCGGGCCAGCGCCGCGCCGAAGCGCGTCACCGTGCGGCCCTGGTCCAGCGGCAGGCGGAACTCCGGCACTGCCTTGCGCAAGTGGCGCACGGCGAAGTTCACCACCGTCCCGCGCCAGGGCCCGAGCAGGTCGCCCACCGCGGCCAGCACCACGTGCTTCACGGGCACCTGGTCGATGACCTCCTCCAGCGTGGTGGCGAAGTTCTCCAGCACCACGCAGACCGAAGCGCCCGCATCGTTCAGCTGGTGGCCCAGTTCGCGCGCCGTGTACAGCGGGTTGACGTTCACCACCACGTGGCCGGCGCGCAGCACCGCCGCCAGCACCACCAGGTACTGCGGCACGTTGGGCATCATGACGGCGACGCGGCTGCCGCGCTCCAGCCCGAGCGACTGCAGCCAGGCGCCGAAGGCCTGCGAGAGCTCGTCCAGCTCGCGGTGGCTCATGCGCCGGTCCATGAAGGCCAGCGCGTCGCGCCGCGCATAGTGGCGGAAGGCGTCTTCCAGCAGCGTGGCCAACGAAGGCAGGTTCGCCTCGTCGATGCGGGCCGGCACGCCGGCGGGGTACTGTCCAAGCCAGGGAAAGCTCACGTTCAATCCGGGTTCTCAGAAGCGCCGATGCTCCACGTTCGGCGGTCGAAGGCGCTAGGGTAGTTGTCCCAGAGCCTCCAGCGGGCCGTCGGGGTCGGCGCCGAAAAGGGCGTCGGCCAGCGCGCGCTCGCGGGTCGCGATCGTGTTCAGGAAATCCGCCGCCCCACGCATGTCGCGGAAGGTGTCGAAGCCGGTCTCCAGGAAATTCTGCAGCGCCCCCAGACCGGCCGCCCGGGCCGGGCCGCGCATCAGGCGCAGGGAATGGCGCAGCACGGTGTGCTTCGTGTAGCGGTCCAGCGCCTGGCCCACTGCCAGCATCAGGTCGATCTGGCGCGCCCGGCCCGCGGGCTCCCCGGTCGCCCGCCAGGCCCGCACGTACTGGCGACGGTCGAGCGCAGAGCCGTCGAGCGCCTGGCCCATGCGGGTGTCGTACTCCTCCGAAATCGCGTGCAGTTCCGACAGCGACAGCACCGTCAGCACGATCTCGTGCGGGAACAGCCGCACGAGACCGGGCACCACGCGCGCGAACTGGGCGTCGCGCTGGGTGAAGTCGTGCGGGCCGTACAGGTCTTCCAGAAAGAAGCGCGCAGCGCGGGCATAGCGCGGCGTGGACAGCAGGTCCGCGTAGGTCCGTTCGAAGCGTGCGTGCTGGTAGCGCTTGACCGCCGTCACGCGCGCTTCCAGCCCGGCCTCGCGCGTGCGCCGCTCGCGTTCGCGCGCCACGCGCACCAGGTTGTCCAGGATGGTCTGTCCCTCGGGGCTCATCGTTGTTGCTCGTCGGGGCGTGCCTCTAGGCCGCCCGCCACCGATGATGCAACACTCAGGGCATGACCGACCCGGCCCGCACCCGCGGATGAGCCTGGCCCGACTCCAGCAGTTCACGACCACCGGCCTCCTGGCGGTGGCGGCCGCCTGGGCCGCGTGGGCCTGGCGCTCCGGCCATGCCGCCTGGGCGCTGGGCGGCGCCCTGCTCGTCGTCTTCGGCTACGCCCTCGTGCTGGCGCTGGAGTTCTTGTTCCTGCACCGGGCGCATGGCGACGACCCCGCGCCGCGCGCCGGCGCGGCACAGCTGCTGCACGCCTGGTGGGGCGAAGTGCGCGCCGCGCCGCGCGTCTTCTGCTGGCAGCAGCCGTTCCGCAGCCGGGTCTGGAACGACCATCTGCCCTCCGGCGCCGCGGGCCGGCGCGGCCTGCTGCTGGTGCACGGCTTCGTCTGCAACCGCGGCTTGTGGAACCCGTGGATGGCGCGCCTGCACGCTGCCGGCGTGCCTTTCGTCGCCGTCAACCTGGAGCCGGTGTTCGGGTCGATCGACGACTACGTCGGCACCATCGAAGCGGCCGTGCGCCGGCTGGAGCAGGCCACCGGCCAGCCGCCGCTGGCGGTGGCGCACAGCATGGGCGGGCTGGCGCTGCGCCGCTGGTGGGCCGAGCCGGGCAACGAGACGCGCCTGCTGCACGCGCTGACGATCGCCTCGCCGCACCACGGCACCTGGCTGGCGCGCTTCGCGCTCAGCCGCAACACGCGCCAGATGCGGCGCCACTCGCGCTGGCTGCAGGCGCTGGCGCAGCGCGAGCCGCCGGACCGCGCCTCGCGCTTCACCTGCTTCTACGGCCACTGCGACAACATCGTGTTCCCGCCGTCCACCGCCGCGCTGCCGGGGGCCGACAACCGCCACCTGCCGGGTGTGGCGCATGTGCACATGGCCACCCACCCGGCGCCGTGGGACGAGGCGATGCGCCGCCTCGGCAGCTGAAGGGATCGGCGGCGCTTCAGCTCCGCGCCAGCACGCCGCGGCGCATCTGGTCGAGTTCCAGGCTCTCGAACAAGGCCTTGAAGTTGCCTTCGCCGAAGCCCTGGTCGCCCTTGCGCTGGATGAACTCGAAGAAGATCGGGCCCAGCTGGTTCTCGCTGAAGATCTGCAGCAGCAGCGCGCCCGGCTTGCCGTCGACGAGGATCTTGCGCTGCTTCAGCGCCACCACGTCCTCGCCGTGGCCGGGGATGCGCTTGTCCACCAGCTCGTAGTAGGTGTCGATGGTGTCGAGCAGCTTCACGCCGTTGGCGCGCAACGCGTCGACGGTGGCGAACAGGCCGTCGGACCCCAGCGCGATGTGCTGGATCCCTTCGCCGCGGTACTTGTCCAGGTACTCCTGGATCTGGCCGGCCTTCTCGTTGCCTTCCTCGTTGATCGGGATGCGGATCTTCCCGCAGGGGCTGGTCATCGCCTTGCTCTTGACGCCGGTGACCTGGCCTTCGATGTCGAAGTAGCGGATCTCGCGGAAGTTGAACAGCCGCTCGTAGAACTCGGCCCACTCGCCCATGCGGCCGCGGTGCACGTTGTGCGTGAGGTGGTCGATGTAGGTCAGCCCCACGCCGGGCGGGTTCAGCGTGGCGCCGGGCAGCGGTTCGAAGTCGACGTCGAAGAAGCCGATGTTGCCGATGTCGCCTTCCTTGGCGCCGTTCTTGCCGCGCCAGCGGTCGACGAAGTAGATCAGGCTGTCGCCGATGCCCTTGATGGCCGGGATGTTCAGCTCGCCCGGCCCGGCGGTGCCGGCGTAGCCCCAGGCGCCCAGGCCGACGGCGCGCTCGTAGGCCGCCTTCGCGTCGCGCACGCGGAAGGCGATGGCGCAGATGCTGGGGCCGTGCAGGCGCGCGAAACGCTGCGCGAAGGAATCGGGTTCGGCGTTGACGATGAAGTTGATGCCGCCCTGCCGGTACAGCAGCACGTTCTTGTGCCGGTGCTTCGCGATCGCCCGGAAGCCCATGCGCTCGAACAGCGCGCCCATCGCGGCGGGGTCGGGCGCGGCGTACTCGATGAACTCGAAGCCGTCGGTGCCCATCGGGTTGTCCCAAGGCGTGAAGGTCATGGCGCGGTCTCCAGGCGTCCGGGGTCTCCGGCGAAGCCCTGCACTGTAGGGGCGCGGGCACGCAGTTTGTCTGCAAGACCGCGCGTCTTTCGGGGTGCCTGCGCATCGATCCTGCAAGAATCGGCACCATGGACATGGAAATCCCGCTCGACGCCGTCGACCGGCGCATCCTTCAGGCGCTGCAGGCGCAAGGGCGCAGCACCTACGACGAACTCGCCGCCCAGGTGGGGCTGTCGGCGAGCGCCACGCTCAGGCGCGTCAAGCGGCTCGAGGACGCCGGCGTCATCGCCGGCTACGTGGCCTTGCTGGCGCCGGAAAAGGTGGGCCTGGGCCTGACGGCGGTGCTCAACGTGCGGCTGGAGAAACAGCCCGCCAACGACCAGCGCACCCCGATGGAAGCCTTCGCCGCCGCCGTGCAGGCCTGGCCCGAGGTGGTGGAGTGCTCGGCACTCACCGGCGAGATGGACTACCTGCTGCGCGTGGTGGTGCGCGACATGGCGCACTACTCGCGCTTCGTGATGGACTCTCTGCTCAGGCACCCCAGCGTGCAGGACTGCAAGACCAGCTTCGTGCTGCGCCAGCTGAAGGGCACCACCGCGCTGCCGGTCTGAAGCCGCGCAGGTTCAGGCGTTCACCAGCCGCGTCACCTGCGCCGGCGTCGGCGCCGGCCAGCCGGCTTCGGCGGCCACGCGCAGGATCATCGCGTTGGTGTCGAAGTAGACCTGCCAGTAGTGGTCGTTGTGGGTGTAGGGCCGCACCGCGAGCACCGGGCCCAGCAGGTTCAGGTCGAGCAGGCTCACGTCGGGCGCGGGGCTCGCGGCCACGTTGGGGATCGCCGCCAGCGCGGCCTTCAGGCGCGCGATCGCGTCGGCCACGTCCACCCCGCCGGCCAGCTGCGCGGTGCGGTCCACGCGGCGCACCGGCAGGGCGCTGAAGTTCTGCACCGTGTCGCTGAAGATCTTGCCGTTGCCCACCAGCGTCATCACGTTGTCGGGCGTGACGATGGTGGTGCCGAACAGGCCCAGCTCGTGCACGGTGCCCAGGATGCCGGCCACGCTCACGAAGTCGCCCACCTTGAACGGCCGCAGCACGAGCATGAAGGCGCCGGCCGCGAAGTTGCCGAGCATGCCGCTCCACGCCGCGCCGATCGCCACGCCGGCGCCGGCCAGCATGGCCGCGAAGCTGGTGGTCTGGATGCCGAAGTAGCCCAGGATGCCCAGCACCAGGGCGATGTTCAGCGTGACGGCGACGATCGATCCCAGGTACTTCGTGAGCGTGGGGTCGACGTTGTTGCGGCCCATCGCCGCCGACATGATCGCGATGACGCGGCCGATGAGCCAGCGGCCGACGATCCAGAAGGCGATCGCGGCGGCGATCTTGATCGCCAGCTCGGAGACGGTGGTGCTCAGGAAGGTCTGGATCGCGTGCATGTCCATCGCCGGTCCTCCAACGGGTTTCAGAGGATGGCGATGCTAGCGGCCTGGCGGCCGCGCGGCGTCTCAGCTGTCCAGTTCGTGCAGCAGCCGCCAGACCGGGTCGACACCCAGGTGCAGCAGGTCGGCGATGTCGTTCACGTCGTCGGGCAGGGCGGGGTTGTCCCAGCCGCGCGCGCTGTGGCGTGCCAGCCGGATCGCCAGCATCACGTTGCGCACCGGGTCGCTGTCGGCATGGCGGTCGTCGCTGATGCGCACCAGGAGCGGCGGCAGCCGCCAGGCCAGCATCAGCGCGTGCTGCAGGTCGGGCAGCTCCACGTTGAGCAGCTCGCGCTGCACCTCGGCGCTGCGCAGCGCGGGGTCGGCCTCCTGGCGGGCCGCGATCTGCAGCGCCAGCTGCGGCGCGCGCAGCCACAGCAGCAGCTCGGCGAAGTCGTGCAGCAGCGCCGCCTCGTGGATGACGGGCGCGTCGTGGTCCATGCGGTGCACCGCGAAGCCGAGCGCGAAGTTGGCGGCCCGGTGGCTGCGGCGCAGCACCTGCTCGAACCCGGCCAGCGCCTCGGGCTGACCGGCCAGAATGTCCTCCACCGTGTCCTGCTGCCCGAAGGCGCGGAAGAAGGGGCCGATGCCCAGCAGCACCAGCGCCGCGGTCACGGTCTCCGGGTGGCCACGTGTGCCGTCGTCGGCGCCGCGGCGCAGGCGCGCCACGTGGGCCAGCACCTTGAGCGTGAGCAGCGGGTCGCCGGCCACGGTCTCGGCCAGCAGGTGGGCGTCGACCTCGTCCTCGTTCGGGCGCAGCGCCTCCAGCGTGCGCGCGGTCTCGGCCAGCACCGGCAGCGTGGCCGGGTCGAAGCAGCGCACCCAGCCCTCGACGTCGCGCGGGACGCGCGTGATGGGCGGCGGGGCGGCGGCAGGCATGGCGGACAGGCCTCTTCGACGCGTTTATCGGCCGCCCGCCGGCCCGACTTGAGCCGGCCGGCGCAACTACAGCGCCAGCATCAGCCCGGCCTGCGCGTCGCCCTGACCTTCCAGCACGCTGCGGTAGGCGGCCTCGACGGCCGCGCTGCCGCGCGCTTCCTGCACCCGCAGCCAGGGCGAACGCGCGTCGGCGACGCGGTCGACGAAGGCCTGCCAGGCCTCGGCCGTGCGCTGCTGCCAGGCCGCGGGCCCCCAGCCCGCGGGCGGCGGGGCGAGTCGGCGCGCCACCTCGGCCGGCGCGAAGAAGAGCGTCGGCTTCGGGCCGGGCAGGCCGCCCGAGCCGCCGAGTTCGTCCCAGTGCGTGCCGCCGACCGCGCAGCTGTGGCGCAGCCGGTATTCCCAGTGGCCGTGCACGGCGCGCCGCAGCGGCGCGCTGCCGGCGAAGTCCACGTAGACGGCGGGCGCCTGGCCGTCGAGCCGGGTCACGTCCTCGTAGGCCAGCACGTCGTCGTAGCAGCCGAGCGAGCGCACGAAGTCGATCCGCGCCGCCGAGGTGAGCCCGGTGATGCGCGGCCGCTCGGCGCGCCGCGCCAGGCAGAACGCGGCCGCGTAGGCGGTCTTGCTGGAGGCGCTGGACAGCAGCACGCGTTCGGCGCCGAAGAAGCCGGCCTCGGCCAGGAAGTCGTCGATCAGGAACGAGGTGATGAACAGCGGCTTCAGCAGCGCCTGCAGCGCCTCGCGGTCGGCGCGGTAGGCGGGGTCGGTGTCGCAGAACTGGTACTGGTTGTAGACCGCTGCCAGCGCCGCGCGGTGCGGTGCGGCGTCGGCGAAGCCGGCCGCCGACACGCGGCCCGGCTGCACCACCAGGTGGGTGCCCATCGGCAGGTAGCCGTAGACGCGCCGGCCCGGCGCCAGCCCGCCGGCTCGCGACTCGGTCACCTCGGCGAAGCCCCAGACCGGGATGCAGCCCCAGGCCGCGTCCTCGCAGGGGAAGAAGGACCAGTAGTGCATGCTCTCGCCGAAGGCGGCGTAGGTGATGTTGTTGGCCGTGAACGCGAACTGCGCCACGCGCAGCCGCGCCTCGCCTTCGGCCAGCGGGCGCTCGGCCGGCGCATCGGGGTCGGGCGCGACGCGCACGTCGCGCAGGTCGCGTCGCGCGACCAGGAAGCGGGAACCGGCGTCCTGCACCATCGGCAGCCTCCGCAGCAAGGGGCCGCCAGCATGATGGGGCCGGCGCAGCGCGGCTGTCACCCCCGCGACGCCGGTGCGTCGCGGGGCGGCCGTCATCAGCCAGCCGTTCGTCACAGCCGGCTCACGCCGGGCAGCAGCGCCACGAGCTTGCCGTCCACGTAGAGCGCGCCTTCGGGCGCGCCGGCCTGGGCGTAGAACTCGTAGACCGGTTCGCCGGCGGCCGCGGCGTGGCGGCTTTGCAGCTGCCGCGCCAGCCGCGCCAGCAAGGCACCGGCGGAGCGCAGGGCGCGCGCCAGCCGGTGCCGGGTGCGCGAAGGCGGGTGGAGCAGGAGGCCTGGGGCCAGATGTCTCGTCGTCATGGTCGTTCTCCGGGCGGCGCGCCTTCGGGAGAGGCAGGCGCCGCGGGTTCAGGGGCTGTGTCGCAACTGTTCGAGCTCGGTGCGCAACGCACGCTGGGCGGTCTGGCGCGTCTTGCGGCCGCGGTGGGCACCGGCGGCGCGTCGGCGGCCCGGCACCACCAGCGGGTTGCGAGGCTTGGCGGGCTTGAGGATCAGCTTCATCGTCAGGTCTCCTACGTGGTGGGCCGCAAATGCAAGAGGCCCGGGCTGCTGGTGCAACCCGGGCCTCTGGGGGTGGGACATCGGCGCGGGGCCGGTCCTCAGCCGCTCCAGGGCGCCCCGGGCGGGGCACCATCGTTCAGTGCGACGGTTCGTGCGTGCGGATGCGCGGCGCCGGCCGCAAGGCGGCCAGACAACGACGACATCCAGGACACGGAAACGAACATGACGCGGGGGTGGTGGGTGGATCGGATCGGGGTGACCTGTGCCATCGGGGGCAGGGGCTTCACCACGGGCTTGCGCTCATGATAAACACGTGATTATCAAAGAGCAAGTGGCGTTGATCCCGAATCCTGGGGAGGCGTGCCGCGAGCGTCAGCGCTTGCGCTTCAGAGGCGCCACGCCGGCCTGGGTGCGACGCCAGAGGTCGGTCGCGTCGTCGCGCGCCGGCGCGCGGGCCGCGGCGGAGGAAGGGGCGGGAGCCGGTGCGGCCGCCTGCGGCGTGAGCACCTCGCCCAGCAGGTCCAGCAGCCGCGTGCGGGCGCGCTGCGGGTGGCGCCGGTAGTAGGTGAGCACGAGGCCGACGATGAAACGCTCGTCGTCGTCGCGCGGCGCGCCTTCGTCGGGCGGCGCCTCCTCGCGCGGCGCGGCCAGCGGCATCGCCGGCGGCGGCGCCGCGGCGGCGTGCGGCACGTCCATCCAGCCGCGCGGCTTGTGGCACAGGTGCTCGAACTGGCGCGCCAGCCATTCGCCGATCTGGCGCGAGCGGCTCTTGATCTGGCTCCAGTAGCTGGGCTGGATCTGCACCCGCTCGGCGAAGCGGCGTTCCAGCCCGCGCAGCGTGGCGGCATCGGCGTGGCGCGCGGTCTGGCGGACGAACTCCTCGAAGAGCGCGAGCGCGTTGTCCAGGCGGACCTGAGCCAGGTCGACGGGAGCTTGGGGCATCGGCCTCGATGATAAATCCGCCTTCACCTGGGCCGGCCGGCCTAGGATGCGCCGATGGAGCACACCGTCGAGAACCCTGCCGGCGAGCGCTGGCCGGCGCTGGGCCTGGGCACCTGGCAGTACGGCGAGGCGTCCGGCCGCCGCGCGGCCGAGTTGCGCGCTCTGCGCGAGGCGCTGGAGATCGGCTACCGCCTCTTCGACACCGCCGAGATGTACGGCGAGGGCGGTGCCGAGGAAGTGCTGGGCGAGGCGATCGCCGGCGCGCTGCGTGGCGGCGCCGTGCGGCGCGAGGACCTGGTCGTCGTCTCCAAGGTCTACCCGCACCACGCCAGCGAACGCGGCGTCGTGCAGGCCTGCGAGCGCAGCCTCAAGCGGCTGAAGCTGGACGCGATCGACCTCTACCTGCTGCACTGGCGCGGCGCCGAGCCGCTGGCGGCCACGGTCGCGGGCTTCCGCCGGCTGCAGCAGCGCGGGCTGGTGCGTCACTGGGGCGTGAGCAATTTCGACGTCGACGACCTGCAGGAGCTCGAAGGGGTGGCCGGCGGCCGCGCCTGCGCCTGCAACCAGGTCTGGTTCTCGGTCGGCGAGCGCGGCCCCGGCTTCGCGCTGCTGCCCTGGCAGCGCGAGCGCCGCATGCCGCTCATGGCCTACAGCCCGATCGACCAGGGCGCGCTGGCCGCGCACGCCGCGCTGCAGCCGGTCGCCGACCGCCACGGCGCCACCCCGGCGCAGGTGGCACTCGCCTGGGTGCTGGCGCAGCCGGGCGTGATCGCGATCCCGAAGGCCGCGCGCTCGCAGCACCTGCGCGAGAACTGGGCCGCCGCCGCGCTGAAGCTGGACGACGCGGACCTCGCGGCCATCGACCGTGCCTTCCCGCCGCCCACACGAGCCCGGCCGCTGGCGATGCGCTGAAACTTCTCAACGGAGTCGAGCCCCATGAAATCCGTCCTCCCGATCGCATTCGCGCTGGCCGCCTTCGCCGCCGGCGCGCCGGCCGCCGAGCGCGCGCTCGACAAGGAAGTCGTCGTCAAGGCCGGCGTCGACGCCGTCTGGGACGCCTGGACCACGAAGGCCGGCATCACCGCCTTCTTCGCGCCCGACGCCGAGATCGACCCCCGCGTCGGCGGCGCCTTCCACGTCTTCATCGACCCGCTGGCCGAGCCCGGCGCGAAGGGCGCCGACGAGATGCGCTTCCTCGCGCTGCAGCCCAGGCGCATGCTCAGCTTCGACTGGAACGCGCCGCCCTCGCTGCCCGAGGTGCGCGCCCAGCGCACCTTCGTCGTCGTGCGGCTGGCGCCGGTGGACGACAAGACCACGCGCGTCACGCTGCACCACACCGGCTGGGGCGACGGCGGCGAATGGGACAAGGCCTACGCCTATTTCGACCGCGCCTGGGGCAACGTGCTGGGCAACCTGCAGAAGCGCTTCGAATCGGGCCCGGTGGACTGGACCGACTGGATGGGCCGCCTGCGGGAAATGCACAAGGCGGCGCCGAAGTAGCGCCGCCGGGGCCGGGCCCCGGAGGAGGGCGCTACTCGTCTTCCTTCACCTGGAACTGGCCCACGAGCTGCTGCTGCACGTTCGGCGGCACCGGCTCGTAGTGGCTGAGCTCGATCGTGTAGCGGCCCTGGCCGGAGGTCATGGCGTTCAGGCGCGACTGGTAGCCCGACAGCTCCGACAGCGGCACCTGGCCGCGCACGATGATCTGCCCGCCCGCGCCGTTGGCGGTGCCGCTGACCAGCCCGCGCTTGCCGGAGAGGTCGCCGGTGATGTCGCCCATCGCGGTGTCGGGCGCGGCGATCTCGATGTGCACGATGGGCTCCAGCACGATCGGCCGCGCCTCGCGCACCGCCGCCATGAAGGCCTTGCGGCCGGCGGTGACGAAGGCGATCTCCTTGCTGTCCACGCTGTGCGCCTTGCCGTCGTAGACGATCACGCGCACGTCCACCACCGGGTAGCCGGCGATCGCGCCGCCGGCCAGCACCTCGCGCACGCCTTTCTCGACCGCGGGGATGAACTGGTTCGGGATGACGCCGCCCTTGACCTGGTCGACGAACTCGAAGCCGCTGCCGCGCGGCAGCGGCTCGACCTTCAGGAACACCTCGCCGAACTGGCCGGCGCCGCCGGTCTGCTTCTTGTGGCGGTGGTGGCCTTCGGCGTTGCCGGTGATGGTCTCGCGGTAGGCGATGCGCGGCGGCCGCGTGTTGACCTCGAACTTGTAGGTCTCGCGCAGGCGCTCCATCAGCACGCGCAGGTGCAGTTCGCCGAGGCCGTAGATGATGGTCTCGTTGGTGCTGGCGACATGCTCGATCTTGAGGCAGGGGTCCTCGTCGACCAGCTTGGTCATGATCTCCCACATGCGCTGCTCGTCGCCGCGCCGCTTGGGCTCGATCGCCAGCCCGTGCACCGGCACCGGGAAGTCCAGAGGCTTCAGGTGGATGTGGTCGTCTTCGGCGGCGTCGTGCAGCACGGCGTCGAAGTGGATCTCGTCGACCTTGGCGACGGCGACGATGTCGCCCGGCAGCGCCCTCGGCACCTCCACGTGGTCCTTGCCCTGCAGCATGAACAGGTGGCCCACCTTGAAGGGCTTGCGGCCGTCGCCGACGAAGAGCTGGCTGTCCTTGGTGACCGTGCCCTGGTGGATGCGGAAGATGCCCATCTTGCCGACGTAGGGGTCCACCGTGACCTTGAAGACATGCGCCAGCACGTGCTTGCCCGCGTCCACCTCGGCGTGCATCGGCTTGGCGTCGGCGCCTTCGCCGTTCAGGAAGTCGGGCAGGTTGGCTTCGGTCGGGTTGGGCAGCAGCTTGACGATGACGTCCAGCAGCTCGGCCACGCCGGCGCCGGTGCGCGCCGAGACGAAGCACACCGGGATCAGATGGCCTTCGCGCAGCGCCTGCTCCAGCGGCGCGTGCAACTCGCTCGCGTCGACGTCGCCGTCGTTCAGGTAGCGGTCGACGAAGGCGGCGTCGACTTCCACCACCTGTTCCACCAGCGCGCGGTGCGCGGCGTCCACGCTGCCGAAGTCGCTGTGGCCTTCGCGGTTGTAGAAGCAGTCGACGACCTTCGAGGCGCCCGCGTCGGGCAGGTTCAGCGGCAGGCATTCCTTGCCGAAGGCGGCCTGGATCTGGCCCAGCAGCGCCTGCAGGTCCACGCCCGGGGTGTCGATCCGGTTGACGACGATGAGCCGGTCCAGGTGGCGCGAAGCCGCGTAGTCCATCATGCGCACCGCCATCGGCTCGATGCCGACCGCGGCGTTGATGACCACCGCCGCCGTCTCCACCGCTTCCAGCGCCGGCAGGCTCTGGCCCAGGAAGTCGGCGCCGCCGGGGGTGTCGATGAAGTGGATGCGCGTGCCGGCGTGGTCCAGGTGCATCACGCTCGCGTTCAGCGAATGCTGCATGCGGCGTTCGAGCGGGTCGTAGTCGCTCACCGTGGTGCCGCGTTCCAGGCTGCCGGCGGCGCCGATCGTGCCGGCCTTCACCAGCAGCGCCTCGGCCAGCAGCGTCTTGCCCGCAGCCGAAGGGCCGACGAGCGCCAGCGTGCGGATGTTCTCGATGGCTGCGCTGGCGCCGTGGGCACCGTTCGATGGGCTTGGCATGAAGGGTTCTCCTTGAAGGCGGGTGCCGCGCGCGAGCGGTGAGCTTCGCGTCGTTTTACGACGAACGGGGCGCAGGGCACAAGAGCAGTGCCCCCTGCGGCAACACGGGGGTGACTGGGGTACCGTGAGGCATGACTTCTTCTGGCGCCACCGTACCGCGGCGCGTGCTGCCGGTGCTTGTGCTGGCGCAACTGGCGGGCACCTCCCCCTGGTTCGCGGTGAACGCGGTGATGGCCGACCTGCAGTCCGGCTACGGCTGGCCCGCGTCGGCGGTGGGCACGCTCACGGCGGCGGTGCAGCTGGGCTTCATCGCCGGTGCGCTGGTGTTCGCGCTCTTCGCGGTAGCCGACCGCTTCCCGGCACGGCGCGTGTTCCTGCTCTGCGCGCTGGCGAGCGCGGGCGCCACGCTGGCGGCGGCCAAGGGGGCCTCGTCGTTCGGCGCGCTGTGGGCCTGGCGTGCCGTCACCGGCTTCTGCCTGGCCGGCATCTACCCGGTGGGCATGAAGATCGCGGCGCAATGGTTCCCGCGCGGCCTGGGACCGGCACTGGGCCTGCTGATCGCCGCGCTCGTCCTCGGCAGCGCCAGCCCGCATGCGCTGCGGGCGATGGCGACCGGGGGCGACTGGCAGGGCGTGTTCCACGGCGTCGCGCTCGCCACCGCGTTGTCCGGCGTGGCGCTGGTGCTGCTGGTGCCCGAGCCGCCGCGCGTCGCCGGTGGCACCGTGGTCGGCCTGCGGCCCGCGGCGCTGTGGACCGCCGCCACCGACCGCCGCGTGCGCGCGTCGGTGCTGGGCTACTTTGGCCACATGTGGGAGCTCTACACGATGTGGGTGCTGGTGCCTTCGGTGCTGGCGCTGCGGCTGTCGGGCACGGCGCTGTCGTGGGCTGCGTTCTTCGTGCTCGGCGCGGGGGCCATCGGCTGCGCCGGCGGCGGCTGGCTGGCGCGGCGCTGGGGCAGCGCGCGCGTGGCCGCCGTGCAGCTGTCCACCAGCGGCCTGTGCTGCCTGGCTGCGCCGCTCATGCTGGCGGCGCCCTGGCCGCTGTTCATCGGCTGGCTCGTCGTCTGGGGCATCACGGTGGCGGGCGACTCGCCGCAGTTCAGCGCGCTCACCGCCGGCAACGCGCCGCCGGCGCTGGTGGGCAGCGTGCTGACGCTGTCCAACAGCATCGGCTTCGCGATCTCGATCGCGAGCATCGAGCTCTTCGTGCGCCTGGCGCAGCATTGGCCGCTGGCGGCGCTGCTGCCCGCCTTGGGCCTCGGGCCGCTACTCGGTCTGTGGGCGCTGCGGCCGCTGCTGGCTCGTTGAGCGATTGCGCCGGAGCAACACCGGCGGCCGGCGCGTGCAGTCGAATCGGGTCGTACGGTGGCCCGAAGAAGGAGCGCGCGATGCCACGACCCCACGCGACCCGGCGGTGGTCCATGCTCCCGTTCCTCACGCTGGCATTGGCCGGCTGCGTGCGGCTCGACTTCTGCGGCGACGACCCCTACTGCGGGCGGATCCCGAACTACGACGAACCACGACCGGCCCCGGTCGATACCGCGCAGCGCTTCGCCGCCATCGGCCTGGGCGACTGGCACGCCTGCATGCTCGGCGCCGACGGCGCGGCCTGGTGCTGGGGCAGCAACGAGTACGGCCAGCTCGGCGCACCGGCGCCCCAGCGCTGCATGGAAGGCGTCGGACTGCCCTGTTCGGCGCAGCCGCTGGCGGTGGTGGGCGGCCATGCTTTCGTGACCCTGGTCGGCAGCCATCGCTTCACCTGCGCGCTCGACGCGGCAGGTGCCGCCTGGTGCTGGGGCAACGGCGACTTCACGCAGGACAACAACGGCAAGGTCCCGGTCGCGGTGCCCGGCGGCCATGTCTTCACGCAGATCGCGGCCAGCCTGTACGCCAACCTGGCCTGCGGCCTGAAGGCCGACGGCAGCCTGTGGTGCTGGGGCACCGGCTTCGCCTACGGCAGCAACGGCCCCGCGCCTTCGGCCGAACCGGCGCGCTGGACGAACGCCTCGGGCGTGGTCTTCCGCAGCATCGCGATCGGCGAGGCGCATGCCTGCGGGCTGGACGCTGCCGGGCAGGCCTGGTGCATCGGCAGCAACGGCTACGGCCAACTCGGCAGCGGCGGCGCCTCTTCGGCGGTGCCGGTGCCGGTGGCCGGCGGCCGTGTCTACAGCGAGATCGTCGCGGGTCCCAGCCACGGCTGCGCGCTCACGCCGGCGGGCCAGGCTTGGTGCTGGGGCCTGGGCAATGCCGTCGGCGACGGGGCCGGCAGCGGGGCGCCGGCGCGCGAGACGCCGGTGGCCGTGGCCGGCGGGCTGCGCTTCGCCCACCTGAGCGCGGGCACCGGCCGCAGCTGCGGCCTCGCCACCGACGGCGGCGCCTGGTGCTGGGGCGACGGCTACGGCGGCGTGCTGGGCGACGGCAGCACCGAGCCGCGTGCCGCACCGGTGGCGGTGCTGGTGCCGCCGCTGGTGGCGCTGGCCGCCGGCGGCGTGGTCACCTGCGGCATCGACGCGAGCGGCGTCGGATGGTGCTGGGGCGGCAACGAACTCGGCGCCGTCGGCCGGCCCGTGGTGGCGCATTGACGCGGCGCGCCGCTACTCGTGGCGCAGCGCCTCGATCGGGTCCAGCCGCGCCGCGCGCCGCGCCGGCACGTAGCCGAAGACGACGCCGATGGCGGCCGAGAACAGGAACGCGAGCCCGTTGATGCCGGGCTGGAAGGCATAGGGCACCTGCAGCAGCGCCGACAGGCCCACCGACGCCGCGGTCGCCAGCACCAGCCCCACCAGCCCGCCCAGTGCCGCCAGCACGACCGCCTCGACGAGGAACTGCGCCAGCACCTCGCGCTCCAGTGCGCCGATGGCCAGCCGCAGCCCGATCTCGCGCGTGCGCTCGGTCACGCTGACCAGCATGATGTTCATGATGCCGATGCCGCCCACCAGCAGGCTCACCG
>CAYVXO010000131.1:0-17403 GCA_964454485.1 uncultured Rubrivivax sp. | reverse complement strand
GACCGGCCGGGCGGCGCGCTCGCGCAGGCGCACGAGGGCGGCGCCCAGCACGGCCGCCTCGTCCGCCTCGCCGGCTGGCTGGGCGCGTTCGAGGCCGAGTGGGTGCAGGACCAGCCGATCGACCTCGACGTCTGCACGCGCTGCAACGCCTGCATCGAGGCCTGCCCCGAAGGCGCGATCGGCTTCGACTACCGCGTCGACCTCGCGGCCTGCCGCAGCCACCGCGACTGCGTGCGCGTCTGCGACGCCGCCGGCGCGATCGACTTCGCGCGCACGCCCGAGACCGTGCGCGAGCGCTTCGACCTCGTGCTCGACCTGCGCGAGCAGCCCGCCTTCGCGATGCACCAGCCGCCGCAGGGCTACCGCCACGCGCCGCCCGGCGGCGAGCGCGCGCTCGTCGAGGCGGTGCTCGCGCTGCGCGAGCTGACGGGCGAATTCGAGAAGCCGCGCTTCTTCCGCTACGACGAGAAGCTGTGCGCGCACAGCCGCAACGAGAAGATCGGCTGCAACGCCTGCGTCGAGGTCTGCTCGGCGCGCGCCATCCGCAGCGACGCCAGCCTGAAGGGCAAGCCGGCGGGGCGCCTCGGCGGGGTCGTCGTCGAGCCGCACCTGTGCGTGGGCTGCGGGGCCTGCAGCACCGTGTGCCCGAGCGGCGCGATGAGCTTCGCCTACCCCGGCACCGTCGACCAGGGCCGGCGCCTGCGCACGATGCTCGCCGCCTACGCCGCCGCCGGCGGGCGCGAGGCCGCGCTGCTGGTGCACAGCGAAGGCGCCGGCACGCGGCGCGTCGACGAGCTCGGACGCGCCGCGCGCACCGACCGCGAACGCCACGGCGTGCCGGCGCGCGTGCTGCCGTTCGGCGTCTGGCACACCGCGAGCGTGGGGCTGGACCTGTGGCTCTCGGCCTTCGCCTGGGGCGCGCGCCAGGTGTGGGTGCTGCTCACCGACGAGGAGGCCCCCGAGTACCGCGCCGCGCTGGCCGCGCAGATGGCGGTGGCCGAGGCCATCGTGCAGGGCCTGGGCTTCGAGGGCGAGCATTTCCGCCTGCTGGAGGCGCGCGACGCGCGCGACCTCGCGGCGCTGGACCGCGCGCTGCAGGCGCCCGCGGCCGCCGGCGTGGCGGCGCCGGGGGCCTTCGCGGCCGCGGCCGACAAGCGCGGCACGCTGGAGCTGGCGCTCGCGCACCTGCTGGCGCAGGTGAAGGCGCTGCCCGAGGCCATCGCCCTGCCCGCCGCCGGCGCGCCCTACGGCAGCCTGGTGGTCGACCCGGCCAAGTGCACGCTGTGCCTGGCCTGCGTCGGCGCCTGCCCGCAGCGCGCGCTGGCCGACAACCCCGAGCGCCCGCAGATCCGCTTCGTCGAGAAGAACTGCGTGCAGTGCGGCCTGTGCGCGGACACCTGCCCCGAAGGCGCGATCACGCTCCAGCCGCGCCTGTGGCTGGCCGACGGCGGCAAGGCGCGCAAGGCCACGCGCGTGCTGCACGAGGCCGAGCCCTTCGCCTGCGTGCGCTGCGGCAAGCCCTTCGGCACCCTGCGCGCGGTGGAGGCGATGGCGGCCCGGCTGGCCGGCCACGCCGCCTTCCAGGGCGCCGCGGCGCAGCGCCTGCGCATGTGCGCCGACTGCCGCGTGATCGACCTGCACAGCAGCGCCGACGAAGTCCGCATCAACGACCTCCCGTCATGAACGCCCCCCTGAACTTCAGCCCCGACGCCGGCGACGAGAGCGAGGAACTCGCGCGCGCCGAGCTCTACGGCCTGCTCGCCCGCCTCTGGCTGGCGCCGCCCGACGCCGCGCTGCTGGGCCAGTTCGCGGTGGCCGTCACGCAGGCGCCGCAGCCGGGCGCGCCGCTCGAAGCGCCCTGGGAAGCGCTGGTGGCCGCGCTGCGCGCCACCACGCCGGCGGCAGCGGCCGACGAGTACGACGCGCTCTTCCAGGGCGTGGGCAAGCCCGAGGTGATGCTCTACGCATCGTTCCACCTCGCGGGCTTCCTGAACGAACGCCCGCTCGCCGCGCTGCGCGCGGACCTGCGCCGGCTCGGCCTGGCGCACGACGAGACACGCGCCGAGACCGAGGACCACGTGGCCGGCGTGTTCGAGGTCATGCGCTGGCTGATCGCCGGCGACGACCTCGCGGTGTGCAACCTGGAGCAGCAGCGCCGCTTCTTCCGCGCCCACGTGCAGAGCTGGGTCGAGTCGCTGTGCGACGCCGTCGAGGCGCATCCGCGCGCGCAGGTCTGGCGCGCGCTGGCGGCGCTGACGCGCGAGTTCGTGCGCGTCGAGACCCAGGCCTTCGACCTGCTCGAAACATGACCATTGCGCGCGAAGACATCACCGGCCTCGTGCTGGCCGGCGGCCGCGGCAGCCGCATGGGCGGCGTCGACAAGGGGCTGCAGAACCACCGCGGCATGCCGCTGTCGCTGCCCGCGCTGCTGCGGCTGGCGCCCCACGTGGGCGGGCTCATGCTCAACGCCCACCGCACCCTCGCGGCCTCCGGGTCGATGGGCGCGCCGGTCTGGCCCGACCCGTTGCCCGACTTTCCCGGCCCGCTGGCCGGCCTGCTGGCCGGCCTGGAGCACTGCGACACGCCCTGGCTGGTGACCGTGCCCTGCGACACGCCCGACTTCCCCGCGGACCTGGTGGCGCGGCTGGCCGCCGCCGCCGAGGCGGCCGGCGCCGAGATCGCGATGGCCGCCACGCTGGAAGAAGGCCAGCTGCGCACCCAGCCCGTGTTCTGCCTGCTGAAGGCCTCACTGTCGGAAAGCCTGGTGCGCTTCCTGCACGAAGGCGGGCGCAAGGTCGACCGCTGGACCGCGCAGCACCGGCTGGTGGAGGTGCGCTTCGACGACGCGGCCGCGTTCTTCAACGCCAATACGGCCGAGGAACTGGCGCGCCTGCAGGCGCCGCCCGGCGGCTGAGCGCGCGCGACTCAGGCGCGGCGCGGCGTCTTCGGGGCGCGCGCCGTCTTGCGTGCCGTCTTGGCCGCCTTGGCCGGCGCCGGCGCGCGCGCCAGCAGGCGCTCGCGCACGTACTGCAGGTGCTCGTGCGCCGCGGCGCCGGCGGCCTTGGCGTCGCCGTCCAGCACCGCCTTCAGCAGCGCCTGGTGCTGCGCGGTCAGGGCCTGCACCGGCCCGGCCTCGGCGTACATCAGCTCCCACACGTGGCGCATCGAGGTGCGCAGCAGGTTGTGCAGGCCGTGCATCACGTGGATCAGCGCCACGTTGTGCGAGGCCTCGGCCACGGCGAGGTGGAACTCGGCGTCGGCCTGCGCCACCGCCATCGGGTCGCGCGGCCGACGCGGCGCGGTCAGCTGCTCGAAGCGGCGCTTGAGCGCGGCACGGTCGGCGCGCGTGGCACGCAGCGCGGCGTGCTGCGCCGCCAGCATCTCCAGCCCGTGGCGCAGCTCCAGCACGTCCTGCTCCGCGGTGGGGTAGCGCTGCAGCAGGTGCACCAGCGGGTCGGTGATGGTGGGCGCGGTGACGTCGGTGACGGTGAAGCCGCCGCCGCGCGCCACCTTGATGAGGCCGCGCGCCTCCAGCCGCAGCAGCGCTTCGCGCAGCGAAGGGCGCGAGACGCCGAACTTCTCCGCCAGCACGCGCTCGCCGGGCAGCGCATGGCCGGGCGCCAGCGTGCCCTCGACGATCAACTGCTCCACCTGGGCGGCCACCGCGTCCGACAGCCGCTGTCGCGGCGGCGCCGCGACGGTTCGATAAGGGGCCAGCGCCTTCTCCTCGTGGTCGTTCGGAGTCTGCGATGTCATACCTGGGCTCTGCGGCCATGAACCGGCCGCCTTGGCCGACTTCCGCGTGTGCAGCGACTTGACACCCCGTGACACCGGCATTCCACTTCGGTCGACTGGTCAGACCACCCTGACCGGTCGAGCCGGACTGACAAGAACCCGGCGAATACCCGAGGAAACCCTTGCGCGAACCCCGGATGCCCGCCCCTCCGCAGGGCGGAAGTTCCGTTCCGCCGTTGCGAAAGCGATTCGGCGCGCGCGCTTTGTGGTGCCGCTTGATCTTTGTCAATCACAACGAGCCCCCGGCGGATTGACCATGGCGGTGTCGTACTGCGCTGACCCCTCGGCAAATCCAAGACCACCCCAGGAGATCTCATGAACCGCGTACTCGGCGCCACCTTCGTTGCCGCCATCGCCGCCTTGGCACTTGCCGGTCAGCCCGCGCGCGCCGCCGACTTCGACGCCGAAGCCGCCCAGGCGCTCATCAAGAAGAACGAGTGCACGAAGTGCCACGCCGTCGACAAGGACAAGAAGGGTCCGTCCTACAAGAAGGTCGCGGAGAAGCTCAAGGGCAAGCCCGACGCGGTGGACAAGATCATCAAGAACATCACCACCGGCCCGAAGGTGAAGCTCGACGACGGCACCGAGGAGGACCACAAGATCATCAACACGAAGGACCCGGCCGTGCTGAAGAACCTGGCCGCCTGGATCCTCTCGCTCTAACAAGAGACTCCGGTCCGGCCCCGGACCGGCCTCGTCATGAAGCGCGCCCTTCCCCTGCTGAGCCTCGTGCTCGGCACCCTGTTGCTCACCCTGCTGGCAGGCCCGGCCGCCGCCCAGGGCGCGGCGCCCGACAACGCGGCCTGCCTGCAGTGCCACGACGCCAAGGCCGCCAAGATCGAGGTCGCCACCGCGGGCGGCAAGAAGCGCGCGCTGAAGGCCTTCTCCCCCGCGGCCCTGGGCCAGGGCGTGCACGCGAAGCTGGCCTGCACCAGCTGCCACATCGGCGCCACCGACAGCCCCAGGCCCGGCGAAGGCCACAAGCTCGAAGCCGGCCGCACGCTGGCCAGCGCCTCCTGCAACGATTGCCACCGCGACCTGTGGGCCAAGGCCCAGGCCGACGGCAGCGCGGCGCAGAAGGTGCGCCTGGGCGTGGTGGTGCAGAACGCCGACGCCTACGCGAAGTCGTTCCACGCGCTGCCCGCCAAGGCCGACAAGTCGCGCCCGAACGCGGTCTGCGACGACTGCCACGACAGCCACAGCTTCGCGATCCCGCCCAAGGACAGCCCCGAGCACGCGCAGTGGAAGCTCGGCAGCGCCGCCGGCTGCGCCGAGAAGTGCCACTCCGACGAGCTTGACGAGTTCACCGGTTCCGTGCATGGCAAGGAAACGCTGGAGAAGAAGAACACCAAGTCCGCCGTCTGCGCCGACTGCCACAGCGCGCACGCGATCGGCAACACCTCCGCGAGCCCCGTGAAGCTGGCGATCACCGCCAACTGCGGCAGCTGCCACAAGGAGAACTACGAGTCCTACAAGGCCACCTACCACGGCCAGATCAGCACGCTCGGCTACGCGCACACCGCCAAGTGCTTCGACTGCCACGGCAGCCACGGCATCCTGCGCGTGACCGACAAGGACTCCAAGGTCCACCCGGACAACCGGCTCGAGACCTGCCGCTCCTGCCACGGCAAGAAGGGCGTGGGCCCGGCGCCGGACGGCTTCGCGTCGTTCCAGCCGCACGGCCGCACCGACGACTTCAAGCACTACCCGCAGATGTGGATCGGCTACCGCATGATGGTCGGCCTGCTGGTGGGCACCTTCGCGTTCTTCTGGCTGCACACCGCGCTGTGGTTCTTCCGCGAGTGGCAGGAACGCCGGCAGCAGCGCACGATCCCGGTCGTCAGCCTCGACAAGCTGGGCCTGAAGCCCGAACAGCACGTGCAGCGCTTCAGCGCCATCTGGCGCCTGGGGCACCTGCTGTTCGCCGTCTCGCTGATGGTGCTCACGCTCACCGGCGGTCCGCTCTTCTACCCCGAAGCGGCCTGGGCCCCGAAGCTGATGGCGCTGCTGGGCGGACCGAAGGTGGCCGGCACGATCCACCGCGTGAGCGCGGTCGTCTTCGCCGCCGTCTTCTTCTGGCACCTGGCCTACATGGGCCTGAACCTGTGGCGCAGGCGCAAGACCTTCCGCTGGTTCGGCCCCGACTCGATGATCCCCAACCTGCAGGACGGCCGGGACATGCTCGCCATGTTCAAGTGGTTCTTCGGCATGGGCCCGCGGCCGGTGTTCGACCGCTGGACCTACTGGGAGAAGTTCGACTACTGGGCGCCCTTCTGGGGGGTCACGATCATTGGCGTCAGCGGCCTGATGATGTGGCTGCCCAAGCTGACCGGCAGCTTCCTGCCCGGCTGGGTGTTCAACGTGGCGGCCATCTTCCATGGCGAGGAAGCCTTCCTCGCGGTGGTGTTCCTGTTCACGGTGCACTTCTTCAACAACCACTTCCGGCCGGACAAGTTCCCGCTCGAAGTCGTCATGTTCACCGGCTCGATGACGCTGGACCACTTCCGGCGCGAGCACCCGCTGCACTTCCAGCGGCTGGTGGACTCGGGCGAGCTGAAGAACCACCTGGTCGACGCCCCCTCGCCGCCGATGGCATTCGGCTCGAAGGTGCTCGGATTCACGTTGATCGCCGTCGGCCTGACCTTGCTGGCGGGCGTGGCGATCGGCTTCTTCACGGCCGGCTGAACCCGGC
Organism: uncultured Rubrivivax sp.; assembly: GCA_964454485.1. Lineage (GTDB taxonomy): Bacteria > Pseudomonadota > Gammaproteobacteria > Burkholderiales > Burkholderiaceae_C > Rubrivivax. The sequence continues at coordinate 10,916 of CAYVXO010000131.1, read as the reverse complement.
CGACAGCGACAAACGACGTACGGCGAAGGCGGAGGATGCGATGAACCGATCGACGACTTGGCGAACCGGATTCCTGGCATGCTGCGTGGCGCTTCTGGCGGCCTGCGGCGGGGGAGACACGGGACCTGCGGGTCCGCAGGGACCCAAGGGGGACACCGGGGACACCGGTGCGCCGGGTCAGGCCGGGCCTCCGGGCAGCGGCACGGCGGTGAACGTCGGCAGCAACGCGCTGACGAACGCAGACGCCATCACCGCGCAGGCGGCCCGATGGGCAGCCCTCGAGCCGACCGTCACGGTCACCAGCGCCAGCGTCAGCGGCCAGCCGGTGGTCAACTTCACCGTTCTCGACGGCTTCGGCAACGCGGTGCTCGGCCTGGGCAACCAGACGAAGAGCGCCACCGCCACCGTCGCGAGCTATCCCAACCTGGCGTTCTCGATCGCCAAGCTGGTGCCGGGCGTGAACGGCAGCCCCAGCCGCTGGGTGAGCTACATCGTCACCACGGTGCCCACCTACAAGAAGGCGCAGCCCGACCCGGGCGGCGACACGAGCACGACCGCCGAACTGCCGTCCGGTCCGACCACCGACAGCACCGGCACCCTGGTCGACCATGGCGACGGGACCTACACCTACACCTTCGCGCGTGACATCACCACGATGGCGGCCAGGATCGCCGGCCTGAAGGACGCCGCCACGGCGGCCAACGCGAACAACAAGATCGCCGACCTCGACGACCTGACCTACGACGCCAGCCTGACCCACCGCGTGACCGTGGTGCTCTCGGGCAATGCACCGGCCACCGGCACCAACACGCCGGCGGCGGTGCAGACGGTCGTCGGCGTGCCGATGAAGAAGCCGGTCAACGTGGCCTACGACTTCATCCCGGCCACCGGCAATGCGGTCACGGCGACGGACGCCGAACGCCTGATCACCGCCACCGCCAAGTGCGAGTCCTGCCACCAGCGGCTGGGCGGCATCCCGGGGGCAACCAGCAACCCCGGCGAATCGGCCGACTTCCACGGCGGCAGCCGCAACAACGTCGCGTACTGCGTGGTCTGCCACACGGCGCAGCGCAAGTACGGCAGCGTCGAGGCGACCTACAACGCCACCACGCGCACCTTCTCCGGCAGCACCCAGGTCGTCGACGGACGTTCGACGCTCCTGCTGCCCAACCTCATCCACAAGGTTCACCTCGGGCCGCTGCTCACGAAGAAGGGCTACAACATCTCCGGCCAGGTGAAGGCCAACGAGACCACCTACCCGCAGGACGTGCGCAACTGCACGACCTGCCACGAGGGCGGCACCGACGCCTCGAAGAACCAGACGCCGCAGGGCGACAACTGGAAGACGGTGCCGAGCATCCTGGCCTGCGGCTCCTGCCACGACGGCATCAACTTCGCGGACGGCACCGGCGTGACGATCGCCGACGCCGCCAAGGGCCTGACCTCGAGCCCGTTCGGGCACGTGGGCGGCCCCGCCACCGACGCCGAATGCACGCTGTGCCACAAGCCCAGCTTCAAGAACATCGACGTCGCGCACACCCCGGTGACGCCGCCGAATCCCATGAACTCGCTCGACGTGGCGCTGCTGCCCGACCAGACGGCCACCGGCAACAGCAACACGAACGCGGCGTGGATCGCCTCGGGCGGCTCGGTCAACCGCCTGCCGGCCGGCGCGATCAAGGTCACCTACGACATCAAGAGCGTTTCCCGGAACTCCGCGAAGCGGCCCGTGATGGTGTTCAGGATGCTGCAGAACGACGTCGCGGTGCCCTTCAACACCTTCGACCCGGCCAAGTGGGCCGACCCGCTGAAGAACCTGGCGACGCAGGAGATGTGGGACAACTTCATGGGCGCGCCGAGCGTGTACTTCGTGTACTCGGTGCCGCAGGACGGCATCAACGCGCCGGCCGACTTCAACGGCTCGGTCAGCAGCTACCTGCGCAACATCTGGAACGGCACGGCCTGCAAGGACAAGAACCTGGTGACGCTGGCGACGCCGCCGACCAGCTGCGCGACCCTCACCGGTCCGGACGGCAACGGCTACTACACCGTCACGTTCACCGGCGTGGTCATCCCCGACAACGCGGTCATGCTGACCGGCGGCCTGGGCTATTCCTACAGCGCCCGGACCTCGCTGCCGCTGACGCAGACCAACCTGCCGGACTACCCGGTGACGCTGTCGCCGCTGGCGGCCACGCAGACCTGCGCCAACGTGTTCGTGAAGACCGGCGACTGCAGCCCCGAGCTGCTCGACCCGCGCATGGGCAACCTGCGCGGCGGCCTGATCGTCATCGCGCCCAACAAGCAGGTGGTGGCGAGCGCGGGCTGCCCGTCGGGCAACACGAACTGCACCACGACGGGCGGCTACACCGGCCGTCGTCCGATCGTGCTGGATGCCAAGTGCAACGCCTGCCACCAGGAACTCGGCACCTTCACCGAGGACGCGTTCCACGCCGGGCAGCGCAACGACGGCACGACCTGCGCCTGGTGCCACAAGCCGAACCAGACGAGCAGCGGCTGGTCGGCCGACTCGACCTCGTTCGTGCACGCCATCCACGGCGCCAACAAGCGCTACAACAAGTTCACCTGGCATGCCGCTTCGAAGGACGAAGGGTTCTGGGACGTCGGCTACCCGGGCGTGCTGAACAACTGCGCGGCCTGCCACATCGTCAACTCCGACGGCACGACGACGTACGACTTCAGTGCCAGCGCCTCGGCGCTCGCGCTGGGCAACAACGTCGGCGGCGACGGCTTCGACAAGCGGCTGTACCGCACGGTGGCGTCGGGCATCTTCAACGGCACGGCCGGCACCGCGACCACCGGTTGCCTGATCACCGTCGTCAACAACTGCCTCCAGACCGAGGCCGGCGCGTTCGCGCTCTCGCCGTGGGTCACGAAGGACAACGCCACCGACTACGGCGCCGGCTTCAGCGTCAACGCCGCGACCGGGGCGCCGACGGCGGCCGCCGGCACGACGCTGGTGAATTCGCCGACGGTGACGGTGTGCTCCGCCTGCCACGACTCGCCGGACGCGATCACGCACTACAAGATCAACGGCGCGGCCTACTACCAGACGCGCGCCACGGCGATCACCGGCACGAACGAGACCTGCCTGATCTGCCACGGCGCGGGCCGGATCGCCGACATCAAGGTGATGCACTCGTTGAACAAGTGACGGGTCGCAGTGACCATGGATAGCGGCTTCGCGGGGCGCCTGAAGGGCCCCGCCGCTATCGCGGACGACCCGGCAGGGCCGATGCCTTTCCGGGTCGTCGTTCCGAACGGGGCACGCCAGGAGGGGTCGGCGCAAGGCCGGGGCTGGAGGCAACCAAAGTGAAGTGCGAGCGCTCCTCGATCCCGCGCTGGGTCCGCGTGCCGGCGCTGGTTGCGCTCGCGCTCGCGCCGGCGGTGAGCCTGCCGGCGACGGCGGCGCCGCCGGCGGCGGCGGCGAAGATCGTCGACATCAACAGCGCCAGCCGCAAGGAACTGAAGACGCTGCCGGGCATCGGCGACGCCGAGGCCGAGAGCATCGTGGCCCACCGCCCGTACGCGAGCAAGACCGAGCTCGTCGGCAAGAACGTGCTGCCGATGGGCCCCTACCTTTCCATCAAGAACCGCATCGTCGCCCTGCCGAAAGGCCGGGCGAAGGGCGGATCGGACAAGACGAACCCAGCCCGGTGAGCTGCCGACGATGAACCTCCGCAAAGCTCTCGCCTTCGGCAGCTGGCTGCTCGCCGTCGCCATGGTCGCGGCGCCGGCGTTCGCGCAGGAGAAGGCCGCGGCACCGGCCTCTGCCGCATCGGCCGCAGCTGCCGCCCCGGTCGGCCCGGGCACCGAGTACAGCGCCAAGGGCGCCGACTCGTGCATCGACTGCCACGACACCGAAGCCGACACCGCCACCTTCACCACCAACGGCATCTTCAAGGGCCGCCACGCGGTGCGGCGCGACGCGCATTCGCCCTTCGGCCCCGGCGGCCTGCAGTGCGAGGCCTGCCACGGGCCGGGCGCGCGCCACCTGGCCAAGGGCAGCAAGACCAAGCTCACCATCAACAGCCAGAAGGCCGATTCGTTCATGCCGCCGGCCGAGCGCAACGCGCCCTGCATCGAATGCCACGCCGACGGTCCGCGCACCGGCTGGCACGCCGGCGCGCACGCGAGCGCGCAGCTCGGCTGCAGCGACTGCCACCAGCTCCACGCCGCACGCGACCCCGTGCGCACGAAGCAGGGCCAGGCCGAGGTCTGCCTGCGCTGCCACAAGCAGCAGCGCGCCGACTTCATGAAGGCCTCTTCGCACCCGGTGCGCCAGGGCCGCATGGCCTGCACCGACTGCCACAACGTGCACGGCTCGCCCGGGCCTTCCTCGCTGATCAAGCCCACGCTCAACCAGACCTGCTACAGCTGCCACGCCGACAAGCGCGGTCCGCTCCTCTGGGAACACGCGCCGGTGACCGAGGACTGCTCGCTCTGCCACGACGCCCACGGCTCGGTGCGCAGCGCCATGCTCACGAAGAGCGCGCCGCTGCTGTGCCAGCAGTGCCACAGCCCGGCCGGCCACCCGGCGGTGGCGCGCACGCCGGGCGCGCTGCCCGCCAACGGCGGCGCCGGCGCGATCTTCGTCGTCGCCGGCAGCTGCACGAACTGCCACTCGCAGGTACACGGCTCGAACCACCCGGCCGGCGCCAAGCTGATGCGATGAGGCCCGCCATGAGAACCTTCAGCTCCGTCTTCGTGCTGGCCGCGCTCGGCGTGCTGGGCCTGGCCGCCGGCGGCGCCGCCGCCGCCCCGGTGGTCGACACCTCCAACTGGAAGTGCGAGTCCTGCCCGTTCGAGAAGGGCACCAGCGGCAGCGTCGAGCTCGGCGCCGGCCTCGTGAGCGAAGGCTCGGCCAAGTACGGCGACGCCACCGGCCTGGACCGCTCGCACGCCATCGTCAACGGCGACCTGCGCTGGCGCGGCGACGAAGGCTTGTGGGCCGACGCCAGCGCGTCCGACCTCGGCCTGGCGGTGCGAACGCTTTCCGCCCAGGGCGGCCAGGACGGCGTCTACAAGCTGCAGTTCGGCTATTCGGAACTGCCGCATCGCCTGTACGACACCGGCGTCACACCCTTCGAAGGCGTGGGCGGCAGCCGCCTGACGCTGCCCTTCGGCCCCGCCGCCACCACCGGCGCGATGCCGCTGGCCACCACCCAGCAAGCGGCCGACGCCGGCTTCGACCGCAAGCGCATCGAGGCCGCCGCCACGCTGCAGGCGGTGCCCGAATGGAGCTGGCGCGTCAACGTGCGGCGCGACAAGCGCGACGGCCTGCAGCGCATGGGCGCCTCGTTCTTCAGCACCTCCTCGCAGTTGCTGGTGCCCATCGACCAGGCCACCGACGAGATCGAGGCCTCGGGCGCCTACCAGTCCGGCACGCTGCGCGCGGGCCTGGGCTGGCAGCTTTCGCGCTTCCGCAACCACACCGGCTCGGTGACCTGGGACAACCCGTTCACCCCGGTGGTGGCGGGCGCGACGCAGGGGCAGCTGGCGCTGGCGCCGAGCAACGACTTCCACCAGGTCTGGGCCGTCGCCGGCTGGGACCCGCTGCCCGAGTTGCAGCTGAGCGGCGAAGTGGCCGCCGGCACGATGACGCAGGACGCGCCTTTCGTCGACCCCACGCTCAACGGCACGCTGGGCGTCACCGCCGCCGACCTGCCGCAGGCTTCGCTGCAGGGCAAGGTGAACACCTTCAACGGCAGCCTGCGCGCCACCGCCACGCCGATGGCCGGGCTGCGCCTGAACGCCAGCGTCGCGCACGACGCGCGCGACAACCGCACGCCTTCGAACGCCTACCCGGCGCTGGCAACCGACATGTTCGTCGGCGCCACCGAGCGCACCAACCTGCCGTACGACTTCAAGCAGGACCGCCTGAAGGTCTCCGCCGACTGGCGCGGCCCCGCCAAGCTCAACCTGGCCGGCGGCGTGAACTGGGACCGGCGCGAGCGTTCGTACCAGGAAGTGGTGGACACGAACGAGACCACGCTGTGGGCGCGCGGCAGCCGGCCGCTGGGCGCCGACACCGCGCTCGAGCTCAAGTGGGCGCATGGCGAGCGCCACCACAGCACCTACGGCACCGTCATCCAGATCAGCCCGCCGGAAAACCCGCTGCTGCGCAAGTACAACCTGGCCGACCGCACGCGCGACAGCGTCGGCGCGCGGCTGGACCTGAAGCCGACCGAGATCGCCAGCGTCACGCTCAATGCCGACTGGGCCTACGACGACTACGACCGCTCGCCCATCGGCCTGACCGACAGCCGCACGATGGACCTGGGCCTGGACGTGGGCGTGGCCGTGAGCGACGACCTGCAGCTGCGCGCGTACACGCAGCTGGAGCGCATCCGCTCGCGCCAGGCCGGCAGTGCCTTCTTCGCCGGCCCCGACTGGCGCGCCGACAGCCGCGACGACACCAACCTGCTGGGCCTGGGCCTGCGCCAGAACCTGCTGAACGGCAAGCTCACGCTGGACGGCGACCTCACCTTCGCGCGCTCCACCAGCCGGGTGGCCGTGGCCCCGGGGTCGGCCACCGACCCCTTCCCCACTGCGAGCACCACGCAGGACAGCCTGCGCCTGCAGGCCGCCTGGCAGGTGCAGACCCGGGTCACGCTGACCGGCAGCTGGTGGTATGAACGCTATGTTTCCCGCGACTGGCATCTGGACGGCGTCGGCCCCGGCACCGTGTCCAACCTGCTGGCCCTGGGCGACCAGCCTGCGCGCTACCACGTCAACGTGGTGCGGCTCGCCATGCGCTACAGCTTCTGACTCCTTTCGCAACCCTTAGCCGAGGAATAAGGATGAACGTCACCGGGCCCGCAGTTGCCGGCGCATCCACTGCGACGGCGGCTCCCTCACCAGCGCAGGCGCTCGCCGTACCGCGCTACCTGGACGAGACCTACTGGTGGGCCTACGTGCACCCGAAGGCGGTGCAGGTCTTCGAACGCGACTGGCTGGTCGACACCATCCTCTTCGGCAACTACGGCCGCCTGCGCGATGCCGCGCTCGACGAACTGGGTCAGCGCGTCCACGGCCGCACGCTGCAGCTGGCCTGCGTGTACGGCGACCTCACGGTGCGCCTGCGCCGCCGCCTGGTGCCCGAAGCCACGCTGGAGGTGCTGGACATCCTGCCGGTGCAGCTGGACAACCTGCGCCGCAAGCTGCCGGCCGACGAGCGCGTGACGCTCACGCGGGGCGATTCTTCGGCGCTCGCCTATGCCGACGCCAGCTACGACCAGGCGCTGCTGTTCTTCCTGCTGCACGAGCAGCCGCTGCCCGTGCGCCGCGCCACGCTGGCCGAGGCGCTGCGCGTCGTCAAGCCGGGCGGCCGCGTGGTCGTGGTCGACTACCACCGCCCGGTGCCGCTGCACCCGGTGCGGCCGCTGATGCGGCAGATCTTCCGCCGCCTCGAGCCCTTCGCGATGGACCTGTGGGACCACGAGGTGGCCGACTTCATGCCGCCGGGCGCGGCCCAACTCGTTTCCAAGCGCACCTACTTCGGCGGGCTGTACCAGAAGCTGGTGTTCACGCGCAGTTAGCGCCGTCGAAAGGCCACTTCCATGCAGACGATCCGATCCGATGTCGCCATCATCGGCGGCGGCGGCGCGGGCTTGCGCGCCGCCATCGCGGTGGCGCAGGCCGACCCCAAGCTTTCGGTGGCGCTCATCTCCAAGGTCTACCCGATGCGCAGCCACACCGTGGCCGCCGAGGGCGGCGCCGCCGCGGTGACGCAGGCGCACGACAGCCTGGAAGCCCACTTCCACGACACCGTGGCCGGCGGCGACTGGCTGTGCGAACAGGACGTGGTCGACTTCTTCGTCGAGCGCGCCCACGACGAGCTGGTGCAGATGGAGCACTGGGGCTGCCCCTGGAGCCGCAAGCCGGACGGCCACGTGAACGTGCGCGCCTTCGGCGGCATGAAGATCGAACGCACGTGGTTCGCCGCCGACCGCACCGGCTTCCACATGCTGCACACGCTGTTCCAGACCTCGATCCAGTTCCCTTCGATCAGGCGCCTGGACGAGCACTTCTGCGTCGACCTGCTGGTGGAAGACGGCCGCGTGCAGGGCGTGCTGGCGATCGACATCGAGAGCGGCGACTTCAGGCTGATCCAGGCGCGCGCCGTCATCATCGCCACCGGCGGCGCCGGCCGCGTGTTCCGCGAGAACACCAACGGCGGCATCGTCACCGGCGACGGCATGGCGCTGGCCTACCGCCACGGCGTGCCGCTGCGCGACATGGAGTTCGTGCAGTACCACCCCACCTGCATGCCCGGCACCGGCCTGCTGTTCACCGAGGCCTGCCGCGGCGAAGGCGGCTTCCTGCTCAACAAGGACGGCTACCGCTACCTGCAGGACTACGGCCTGGGCCCCGCCACCCCTGAGCCGCGCAACAAGGCGATGGAGCTGGGCCCGCGCGACCGCCTGAGCCAGGCCTACTGGCACGAGAAGCAGAAGGGCCGCACCGTCACCAGCCGCCACGGCCCGGTCGTGCACCTGGACCTGCGCCACCTGGGCGAAGCCAAGCTGCGCGAACGGCTGCCGCAGATCTACGAACTGGCGGTGGAATACCTGGGCGTGGACCCGGCGAAGGAACCGATCCCCGTGCTGCCCGCGGTGCACTACACGATGGGCGGCATCCTGGCCGACGGCCGCACGCGCGCCAACCTGGGCGGGTTGTACTCGGCCGGCGAATGCTCCAGCGTGGGCATCCACGGCGCCAACCGGCTGGGGTCGAACTCGCTCACCGAACTGCTGGTCTTCGGCAAGGTGGCGGGCGACGAGGCCGCGGCCTACGTGCGCACGGTGGCCGACGCCGACGGCGCGAAGCTGGCCGCGCGCGCCGAGGCCCGCGCCGCCGAGATCGAACAGCAGGTGGCCGCCGGCGCCGGCAGCGAGCGCATCGCGACCCTGCGGCGCGAGATGGCGCAGACCATGGAAGACGGCTGCGGCATCTACCGCAGCGCCGACACGCTGGAAGCGACCTGCGACAAGCTGGCCGAGCTGAAGCAGCGTTATCGCCGCGTGCGCGTCGACGACGGCTCGCGCGGCTGGAACACCGAGAAGCTGCTGGCGCTGGAGCTGGGTTACCAGCTGGAGGTGGCCGAGGCGATGGCCCATTCCGCGCTGCAGCGGCGCGAATCGCGCGGCTCGCACCAGCGGCTGGACGGCTACACCGAGCGCGACGACGTCAACTTCCTCAAGCATTCGCTCGCCTGGTACGCGCCGGGCGGACCGCCGCGCATCGACTACGGGCCGGTGAAGATCACCAGCAGCCCGCCGGGCAAGCGCGCCTATGGCGCGGCCGGCGAAGCGGCCGAGGCCGAGCGCAAGGCGCAGGAGGCACGTCATGGCTGAACTCACCCAGGTCAAGAGCGTCGAGATCGAGGTCCTGCGCTACCGCCCCGAGCAGGACGCCGAACCCGTGTGGCAGCGCTTCACGGTGCCCTTCACGCCCGACATGTCGGTGCTGCAGGCGCTGCAGCACATCAAGGACGAACTGGACGGCACCCTGAGCTTCCGCTGGTCGTGCCGCATGGCCATCTGCGGCAGCTGCGGCGTGATGGTCAACGGCAAGCCGCGCCTGGGCTGCCAGACCTTCGTGCGCGACCTGCTGCCCGGGCCCATCAAGGTGGAAGCGCTGCAGCACCTGCCGATCGAGCGCGACCTCATCGCCAGCGCCAAGCCCTTCGTCAGCAAGCTCGAGCAGATCAAGCCCTACCTGATCCCGAAGGAGAAGAAGAAGGTCAGCGAAGGCGAGTTCCTGCAGACGCCGGCGCAGCTGGAGCAGTTCGCCTCGTTCAGCCACTGCATCAACTGCATGCTCTGCTACGCCGCGTGCCCGCAGTTCGGCATCAACCCCGAATTCACCGGCCCCGGCGTGCTGGCGCTGCTGCACCGCTACAACGCCGATTCGCGCGACGGCGGCCAGGCCCAGCGCATGGAGATCCTCAACGCCGAGGAAGGCGTCTGGAGTTGCACCGCGGTGGCCTACTGCAGCGAGGTCTGCCCCAAGCACGTGGACCCGGCGAACGCGGTGAACCAGAACAAGATCAACAGCGCGAAGGACTACTTCCTGCGCTTCCTTCGTCCTTCGCAGACAGGAGGTTCGAAGTGACCGCCGCCCGCAAACCCTACGTGCGCCCGATGAAGGGCTGGTGGAACCGCGACCCCTTCTTCATGCGCTACATGGTGCGCGAGGTCACCGCCCTGGGCGTGCTGGTCTACGCGGTGATCCTGGCCTGGGGCCTGGTGCGCTTGTCACAGGGAGAAGCGGCGTGGAACGGCTTCGTCGCCGCGCTGCGCAGCCCGCTGGCGCTGCTGCTGCACGTGGTGCTGCTGGTGAGCTTCGTGATCCACGCGCAGAGCTGGTTCGAGATCATGCCCAAGACGATGGCGCCCATCATGTCCGGCGGCAAGCGCCTGCCGGGCGAGACCATCACGCGCGCCGGCATCGGTGCCGCGATGGTCGCAACGGTCGTGGTGCTGCTGCTGTGCTGGTGAGGAGAAGGCCATGAGAAGACGTTCGCACGCGCCCATCTTCTGGCTCATGTTCGGCGCCGGCGGCATGCTGGCGGCGCTGTTCGGCCCCGCGCTCACCTGGGTGACCGGCATCGCCGGGCCGCTGGGGTGGAAAGGCGGCCTGAACGGATTGAACTACGCCACCGTGCTGGCCATCGCGAAGAACCCGCTGGGCAAGCTGGTGCTGTTCGGGCTGGTGATGATGTTGGCGTGGCACGCGGCGCACCGGCTGCTGCACAGCCTGCACGACGTGGGCATCCACCTGTCGGCGGGGTCGAAGGGGGTTTGCTACGGGACGGCGGCGGTGATCACCGTGGCGGCGTTGTATGGTTTGCTGAGGATCGGGTTCTAGCGGATCGCGACGGAACTTGC
>CAYVXO010000130.1:0-17427 GCA_964454485.1 uncultured Rubrivivax sp. | reverse complement strand
CGGGGGGGGGGGGGGGGGGGGCGCGGGGGCGGGGGGGGGGGGGGGGGGGGGGGGGGGGGGGGGGGGGGGCCGGCGCGGGGGCGGCGGCGGGGGGCGCGGGGGCCGTGGAGGTCGCGTCGCTGGCGGGCGCCGGCGCACCGGTGTCGGCCGGCGGAGCGGACGCGCCGCCGACGCTGTCGCGCAGGGCCCGGAACAGCGCGTGCATGAAATCGTGCACGTCGGCGCGGATCGTCTGGCGCGGGTCGGCCGGTGCGGCCGACGTGTCGGTCGAGGGCGAGGGGGTGCCGGTGGCGGCGGTGGTGGCCGTCGTGCCGTCGGTCGCCGCCGGCGCCGGCGCAGGGGCAGGTGCCGGGGCGGTGGCCTGGCCGCGCTGCGGCAGCGAAAGACCCAGGCTCTGCAGCGCCTGCGCCAGCGCGTGGTGCATGCGGCCGCCGCCGTGGCCGTGGTCGCCGCCTTCGTGGTGGCGGTCGTGGTGACCCTGGCCGCGCCGGTCGACCTGGATCGGGTCGGTCACGACCGGTGCGCTTCCGGCGGCCGCTGCCATGGCGACCGTGCTGCCGGCGTTCTGGGCGTAGAGGCTCTGGATCTGCATCGGAAGGGCTCCGCGGCGGGGTTGGGCTGATTGCATATCGACTGCCGGCGCCGGAAACGTAGGAGAAGAGGCCGTCCGGCACGCCGATTTACATTGCCTTTCCGCTTGCTCACGCCCCGATACAGCGCGCGCTACAGTGGCGCGCCAACCGCCGGAAGGACCCGATGCTCACCGTCAACAAGCTCATCCCCCAGGGCCGCGGACTCGCGGCCGTGCTGCTCAAGAGGGCCCCCAGCGTTCAACTGGACTGGGACACGCGCCAGAAGAGCCGCTTCGACGCCACCGACTCCGGCGGCCGCGCGCTCGGCGTGTTCCTGCCGCGCGGCAGCGTGGTGCGCGGCGGCGACGTGCTGGTGGGCGAGGACGGTTCGCTGGTGAAGGTGGTGGCCGCGCCGCAGCCGGTGCTGGTGGTGCGCGCCTGCGCCGAGCACGGCTCGCCTTTCGACCTGGCGCGCGCCGCCTACCACCTGGGCAACCGTCATGTCGCGGTCGAGCTGAGGCCCGACCACCTGAAGATCGAGCCCGACCACGTGCTGGCCGAGATGCTGGACCGCATGCACCTGATCGTGAGCGAGGCGAACGAGGCCTTCGAGCCCGAAGGCGGCGCCTACCAGGCCGGCGGCGGGCATGGGCACGGCCACGAGCACGGGCACGGGCACGACCACGGGCACGATCACGGACAGGCCCATGCACACGACCATGGTCACGACCATGGCCATGCGCACGACCACGACCACGACCATGGCCACGAACACGGTCCCGGCTGCGGGCACGACCACCATCACCACTGAATGAGCGCGCCGGCGCTGCTGGGGCTGATCTGGCTCGCCTCGCCGGCGCTGCCGGTGGGTGGCTTCAGCTATTCCGAAGGGCTCGAATCGGCGGTCGACGCCGGCCGCGTGACCGACGAGGCGAGCGCCGCCCGCTGGCTGCTCGCGCAGCTGGAACTGACGCTGGCGCGATCGGAGGCGCCGCTCCTGGTGCGCGCTGCGCGCGCCTGGCGCGCCGACGACCGCGCGGCCGTGGCGGCGCTCAACGACTGGGTGCGCCGCACGCGCGAAAGCGCCGAGCTGCGCGCGCAGGGCGAGCAGATGGGCCGCTCGCTGGTGGACTGGCTGCGCAACGGTCGCCAGGGGAGCGACCCGCGCATCGCCGTGCTCGCCGCGCTGGCGCCGGCACCGGCCTGGCCGGTCGCCTTCGCGCTCGCCGGTGTGCTGGCCGGCGCCGAAGACGAAGCGCTGGTCCAGGCCTTCGCCTTCGGCTGGGCCGAGAACCTGGTGCAGGCGGCGATGAAGGCGGTGCCGCTCGGCCAGGCCGCCGGCCAGCGCGTGCTGGCGGCGCTGGCCGAGGCCATCCCCGCGCTCGCCGCGCGCGCGACCGCGCTGCCGGCGGACCGGCCGCTGCAGGCCTTCGCGCCCGGGCTGGCGGTGCTGTCGGCGCGCCACGAGGCCCAGTACTCGCGCCTGTTCCGGTCCTGAAGCCAGGCCCGCCTGCGGCGCGCACGCTTCGTGCATCATCGCCCGCATGAACACCCGACTGCACCACATCCCCGGCCGCACGAAACGCCTGCCCCCGCTGCGCGTAGGCGTCGGCGGCCCGGTCGGATCGGGCAAGACCACGCTCGTGGAGATGCTCTGCAAGACGATGCGCGAACGCTGGGACCTGGTCGTCGTGACCAACGACATCTACACCAAGGAAGACCAGCGCCTGCTCACGGTGGCCGGCGCGCTGGCGCCGGAGCGCATCGTCGGCGTCGAGACCGGCGGCTGCCCGCACACCGCGATCCGCGAGGACGCTTCGATCAACCTGGAGGCGGTGGACCGCCTGCTCGAGCAGTTCCCCGACGCCGACATCGTGTTCATCGAGTCCGGCGGCGACAACCTGGCGGCGACCTTCAGCCCGGAACTGTCGGACCTCACGATCTACGTCATCGACGTCGCCGCGGGCGAGAAGATCCCGCGCAAGGGCGGGCCCGGCATCACCAAGAGCGACCTCTTCGTGATCAACAAGACCGACCTCGCGCCGCACGTGGGCGCGAACCTCGACGTGATGGCCGCCGACACGAAGCGCATGCGGCCGACGCGGCCCTTCGTGATGACCAACCTGAAGACGCGCGAAGGCCTGGCCGAGGTGGTCGAATTCATCGAGCGCAAGGGCCTGCTCACGGCCTGAAGCGGCCGCTTCACCATTCTTTGCAAGGCCCTCGCCACAAGGCGGCAGGGCTGCGCGATCATCGGCCTTTCGAGGACCTGTCCGCAGGAGGAACCCCCATGCGCAAGACCCTGCACCAAGCCGCCCGTGCCGCGCTGGCCGCGCTGCTGGCCGGCGGCGCGCTGGCGGCGTCGGCCCGCACCTCGGTCGCGGTCGACCTGAACTTCGGCTTCCCGCTCTACGGCGCCACCTACGGCGCGCTGCCGGCCGGCGCCGTGTCGGTCGGTGTCTACGGCGGCAGCCGCTACTGGTATCACGGCGGTCGGTGGTACCGGCCCTGGGGCCCGCGCTGGGTGGTGGTGGCGCCGCCGGTGGGCGTGGCCGTGCCCGTGTACGCCACGCCCGTGGCCGAAGCGCCGCCGCCGGCCGCGCCGCCGGCCCCGGTCAAGCCCGACCCGGTGATCTACCCGCGCAACGGCCAGGACGCCGCGCGCACCGAACTCGACCGCCAGGAGTGCAACCGCTGGGCCACCACGCAGCCTTCGGCGGTGGCCGACGCCGGCGTGTTCCAGCGCGCCGTCGAGGCCTGCATGGACGGCCGCGGCTACACGATGAAGTGAGGCGACTTCAGCCGCCGAGCGCCAGCGCCACCCGGTAGGTGACGAACGACGCCAGGTAGGCGAGCGCGAACAGGTAGCCGGCCATCACGGCGGCCCATTTCCAGCCGCCGGTCTCGCGCTTCACGGCCGCCAGCGTGGAAAGGCACTGCGGCGCGAACACGTACCAGGCGATGAGCGAGTACGCGGTCGCCAGGCTCCAGCCGTGGGCGATGATGGGCGTGAGCGCCTGTGCGGTGTCGGTGCCGGTGGCGGAGAGCGCGTAGACGGTGCCCAGCGCGCTCACCGCCACCTCGCGCGCCGCCAGCCCGGGCACGAGCGCGATGCTGATCTGCCAGTTGAAGCCGATCGGCGCGAACAGCAGCGCGAGGCCCTTGCCGATCATGCCCGCCAGGCTGTATTCGATCGGCGCGCCGGTCGCCCCCGGGGGCGGCGCCGGGAAGCTGGCCAGCGCCCACAGCGCGATCGTCAGCACGAGGATGATGCCGCCCACGCGGCGCAGGAAGATCACCACCCGCTGCCAGAGGCCGATCGCGACGTTGCGCACCGCCGGCCAGTGGTAGGACGGCAGCTCCATCATCAGCGAACGCACCTGCCCGCGCGAGGTGAAGCGCTTGAGCACCCAGGCGACGCCGAAGGCGCCGGCGACGCCGGCCAGGTACAGCCCGAACAGCACCACGCCCTGCAGTTCCAGCCCGCCCCACACCGAACGCTGCGGCACGAAGGCGCCGATGAGCAGCGCGTAGACCGGCAGCCGCGCCGAGCAGGTCATCATGGGCGCGATCATGATCGTCACCAGGCGGTCGCGCGGGTCGGCGATCGTGCGCGTGGCCATGATGCCGGGAATGGCGCAGGCGAAGCTGGACAGCAGCGGGATGAACGAGCGCCCCGAGAGCCCCACCCCGCCCATCAGCCGGTCGAGCAGGAAGGCGGCGCGCGGCAGGTAGCCCGATTCCTCCAGCGCGAGGATGAAGAAGAACAGGATCACGATCTGCGGCAGGAACACCAGCACGCCGCCGGCGCCGGCGATCACGCCGTCGACGAGCAGGCTGCGCAGCGGCCCTTCGGCGAGCGCCGCGGTCACCTGCTGGCCGACCCAGGCGGTGCCGCTCTCGATCCAGTCCTTGGGCGCCTCGGCCCAGCTAAAGACGGCCTGGAACACCAGGAACAGGATCACCGCCAGCAGCAGCGGGCCCAGCAGCGGGTGCAAGACGACGCGGTCGATGCGGTCGCTGGCGGTGTGCGGCATCGCCGCGTCCAGGCCCAGCCGCTCCAGGATGCCCTGCACCGCGTGGTGGTCGCCCTCGTGGTGCGGCGTCTCGGCCGGCGCCTCGGGCGGCCGCCAGCGCGAGCGGTCCTCCAGCAGCGCGCGCAAGGCGCCGTCGCCTTCGGACTTCACCGCCACGGTGGGCACCACCGGCACGCCCAGTTCGCGCGAGAGCGCTTCGGGGTCGACCCTGAAGCCGCGGCGCGCCGCGAGGTCCACCATGTTGAGCGCCACCACCACCGGCAGCCCCAGCCGCTGCACCGCCAGCACCAGGCGCAGGTTGCGCCGCAGGTTGGTGGCATCGACGACGCAGACCACCAGTTCGGGCCGCTTCTCGCCGCGCGCGCGGCCGTAGAGCACGTCGCAGGTGACGCGCTCGTCGGGCGATCGCGGGTGCAGGCTGTAGGCGCCGGGCAGGTCGAGCACGCGCAGCGTCTTGCCGTCCTTCGTGCGCAGCTTGCCTTCCTTGCGCTCGACGGTCACGCCGGCGTAGTTGGCCACCTTCTGGCGGCTGCCGGTCAGCAGGTTGAACAGCGCCGTCTTGCCGCAGTTGGGGTTGCCCACCAGCGCCACCAGCGGACCCCCGCGGTGCACGTGGACGACCGCTTCGGCCGCCATCGCCTGTCCTCGCGGCCTTCCCGGCCTAGACGGGTTCGACCTGCACGCAGGCCGCTTCGGCCCGGCGCAGCGCGAAGCTCGACTGGCCGATGCGCACGACCATCGGGTCGCCGCCCCAGAGGCTGCGCGCGGTCACCGCGACGCGTTCGCCCGGCAGGAAGCCGATCTCGGCGAGCCAGCGGCCCCAGTCGGGCTGGCCCGAAGGCGATTCGACCGCCACCACGCGGCATTCCAGCCCGGTGGCCGCAGCGTCGAGGCCACGCCGCGCCGCGGCCGGCCGCGGCGGGCGCCCGGCCGCCCCGGTGCGCGGCAGCAGCCCGGGCGCGATGTCCTTCGGCGAGGTCCAGAACGACCAGAACGACATGATGGTCTTGACAAATGCGAATTGTTCGCATTATTAGCCGAAGAGCGGGTCCGCCGTCAAGCCGAAAGTAACCGGCGTTTGACGAGGCGCAAACCCGCAGGGCCGGCCGGCGACGCCGTGCGACACTGACCGCCGCGCGCCGTCTGCGCCCCGCTGCCATGCTCGTCAACTGTGTCGTCTACCGCGAGGGGCGCAAGCTCGCCGACATCGGCATCGACGCCATCAGCGAGCACCTGTCGGAGCCCGGCGACTTCGTCTGGGTGGCGCTGCGCAACGCCAGTGAAGATGAACTGTCCGCCGTGCAGCGCGAGTTCGGCCTCCACGAGCTGGCGGTCGAGGACGCCCGCCACGGCCACCAGCGGCCCAAGATCGAAGAGTACGGCGACATGGTGTTCACCGTGATGCACCTCGTCGAGTACGGGCCGACCGACGAGCTGGCGGTCGGCGAGGTGGCGGTCTTCGTGGGGCCGAACTACGTGGTCTCGGTGCGCAACCGCAGCAGCCAGAACTTCCTGGGCGTGCGCGAGCGTTGCGAACGCGAGCCGCACCTGCTGCGGCAGGGCTCGGGCTTCGTGTTCTACGCGCTGATGGATGCGGTGGTCGACCGCTACTTCCCCTTCGTCGACGCGCTCGAGAGCGAGCTCGAGGCGATCGAGGAGGAGATCTTCGAACCCGGCGCCGCGCGCCGCAACATCCAGCAGCTCTACGACGTGAAGCGCCGCCTCACGGTGCTGCGCCACGCGGTGGTGCCGCTGATGGACGCCGCCGGCAAGCTCTACGGCGGCCGCGTGCCGCAGGTCTGCCGCGCCAGCGGCGAGTACTTCCGCGACGTCTACGACCACCTGCTGCGCATCAACGCCACGCTGGACACGCTGCGCGAGACGATCGGCACCGCGATCCAGGTCAACCTCTCGATGGTGACGATCGAGGAGAGCGAGACCACCAAGCGGCTGGCGGCCTGGGCCGGCATCTTCGCCGTCGCCACCGCCTTCGTCGGCATCTGGGGCATGAACTTTGAGCACATGCCGGAGCTGAAGTGGACCTACGGCTACCCGCTGGCGCTGGGCGTCATCGTCGGCGTCTGCGGTCTGCTGTACTGGCGCTTCCGCAAGTCCGGCTGGCTGTGACGCCTTGAAGGGGCAGCCTCAGCGCGTCTGCGCGAACCAGGCCGCGAGGTGCTCGACGCAGGCGCGCACCTTGGGCAGGCGCTGGCGCCCGGGCAGCATCACGGCGTAGATCGGCTGCCGCACCGGCGCCAGCGCGTCCTCCAGCAGCGGCAGCAGCCGGCCGGCCGCCACGTGCGGGCGGGCGAAGGCCGCGTTCAGGCGCGCGATGCCCAGGCCTTCGAGCGCCATCGAAAGCGCGATCGCGGTGTTGTCGGTGCGCAGCGTGCCGGCCACCTTCAGCTCGCGCTCGCGCCCGCCTTCCACGAACGGCCAGCGGTTGAGCGCCGGTGCCGCGCTGTTGCCGATCAGCCGGTGCCGTTCCAGTTCGGCCACCGTTGCCGGCCGCCCGTGTGTCGCCAGATACGCCGGTGACGCATAGAGCCGGCGCTCGTGAATGCCGATCGCCCGCGCGACCAGGCCGTCGCTCGCCGGCTCGCCGGTGCGGACGGCCACGTCGATGCCTTCGCGCGCCATGTCGACGATGCGGTCGCTGGCGGCGATCTCGACACGCAGCCGCGGGTGCGCGTCCAGCAGCGGCCCCAGCGCCGGCAGCAGGAACTGGCCGATCGCCGCGCTCGTGGCCACGCGCACGAGGCCGCTCGGCTCGCCGCGGCGGTCGTCCAGCTCGGCGTCCAGGCGCGCCGCCACCGCCAGCAGTTCGGCCCCTTCGGCGGCGACGCGCTCGCCTTCCTCGGTGAGCGACAGGCCGTGCGTCGTGCGGTGCACCAGGCGCGCACCGCACTCGCGTTCGATGCGCGCCAGCGCACGCGACACCTGCGAGGCCGGCACCTCGCGCTCGCGCGCCACCGCCGAGAGGTTGCGCAGTTCGGCAACGCGCGCGAAGAGCGCGAAGTCGTCGATCGTGAGCGCGGCGGTCCGGGCCATGGCGCGGCCATGATCGCACGCACCGCCTGTGCAGCCGGTGCAATGTCGTTGTCCGCGCGGCGCCGTTTCCCGCCCTCGCCCGGGCGCCCAGAGTGCGGGCTCCGACATCCGCAAGGAGCCCCCGATGAGCCGACTGCCCCTGCATCCCGACCTGCACGCGCTCGTGCGGCAGCGCGCCGCCGAACTGCGCCGCGAGGCCCTGGCCGAGGCCTGGCGGGCGCTGCGCCGCCTCGCCGCCCGCGCCATGGCCCGCCGGCCGGAGCCCGCGCCATGCCGCTCGTGACCCTCAGCGTGCAGGCGGCCATGCCGCGGCCGCAGCGCCGGCAGCTGCTCGACGCCGTGCACGAGGCGCTGGTCGCGGTGGGCGTGCCGCGCGCCGACCGCTTCCAGCGCGTGCTGGTGCTCGACGCCGACAGCCTCGTCTTCGACCCCACCTACCCGGACCTGGCCGCGCCGCGCGACGAGCGGTTCGCGATCGTCGAGATCCTGTGGTCGGCCGGCCGCAGCGTGAAGGTGCGGCGGCAGATGCTGGACCACCTGCGTCAGGCCCTGATCACCAAAGGCCTGGACCCCGAGCAGCTGCTGCTGGTGTGGAAGGAAACCACCTGGGAGAACTGGGCCTTCGCCGGCGGTCGACTGCTTCACGCGTGAAGGGTGTGATTCGCGGGCTTTTGCACAGATCCTGCCTCGGGTGGCGGGCGATACTCGTTCGCAAGCACGTCGCCTTCGCGGCGGATTCCGCTCACCGCAAAGCTCATGATCCCGGCGCTGGAACCGGCGGCCTGCCTGGCGTCGGCCTGGCAGGTCGCACCCGACCTGCCCCTGCGGCTGGGCGTGATCCTGGGCCTCGTCGCCGTCGCCGGCTGGAGCGCCGGCCAGCGCCCGTTCCCCGGCCGGCGCGCCTTCCTGTGGCTCAACGTGGTGCTGGCGCTGTGGGTGCTGGGCTCGACCGCCGAACACGCCGCCGCCGGCGCGGAATGCAAGGGCAGCATCGCGCTCGTCGCCTGGCCGCTGATCGCGCTGCTGCCGCCGCTGTGGACGCTGTTCGTCTGGCAGTACACCGGCCGCCGCGAAGGCGCCTTGCCCGCCGGCCGCTGGCTGCCGGTGGCCGCGGCCTGGGCCCTGCTGTCGGTCGCGATCCTCGCCAACGGCGAGCACGGCCTGTTCTACGCCGCCGGCACGCGAATGGGGCCCGTCGTCGCCGGCCTGCCGCGCATGCAATACGCGCGCGGCCCGCTGTTCGCGCCGGCCGCGGTCTGGGGCTACGCCTGGCTGGCCACCGCCACCGTGCTGCTGGTGCGCGCGGTGCGCGACTGCGCGCCGGGCGACCGCCGGCAGTGGATCGCGCTGCTGCTGATGACGCTGGTGCCCTGGGGCGCCAACATCGCCTTCCTCGGGTTCGGGCTGCGCTTCATGGGCGGCGACCCGACGCCGCTGAGCTTCGCCATCGCACTCGTCGGCTACGGCTTCCTGATCCGCCACAGCAGCCTGCTGACGGTGGTGCCGATGTCCCGCCGGCTGCTCTTCACCGAACTGCTGGACCCGGTGCTGGTGCTCGACGCCGCCGGCCGCGTGGTCGACTGCAACGTCGCCGGCCTGGCGCTGGCCGCCGGCCACCGGCCCGGGGCCGCGCCCGCGGGGTGGCGCGACCAGGGCCCGCGCACCGTGGCCGCGGCGCACACCGGACGCGCGCTGGAAGACTGGCCGGTCTTCGGCCGCCGCCTGACCGCGCTGCTGGACCACGCCGGCGCCGCCGGCGGCACGCTGGTGCTGGACGACCCCGGCATCGTGTTCGACGTCCAGGTGCTGGACCTCGGCCCCGCGGCCCAGTCGATCGGCCGCCTGCTGCACCTGCGCGACGTGACCGACCGCCACCGCGCGGCGACCCGCCTGACCGGCGCGCTGGCCCAACGCGACCGCCAGCTCGAGCAGGTGGCGCAGCTGGAAGCCGAACTGCGCGAACAGGCGCGGCGCGACCCGCTCACCGGCCTGAACAACCGGCGCGCGCTCGCCGAGCGCTTCGCCGTCGAGTGCCGCCACCTGCGCGAGACCGGCCAGCCGCTGTCGCTGGTGCTGCTGGACATCGACCACTTCAAGCGCATCAACGACGGCTTCGGCCACGCCGAGGGCGACACCGTGCTGCAGGCGCTGGGCCGCACGCTCAGCGACGGCCTGCGCGCCAGCGACGGCGTGTTCCGCGTCGGCGGCGAGGAGTTCGCGCTGCTGCTGCCCGGCGCCGACGGCGCGCAGGCGTTGGCGCGGGTGGAGGCGCTGCGCGAGAACGTCGCCGAGCGGGTGCGCATGCGCGACGGCAACCCGGTCGACTTCTCGGCCGGCGTCGCCACCTGCCGCGATGGCCTGGCGACGCTGGACGACCTGCTGCGGCGCGCCGACGCTGCGCTCTACGCGGCCAAGGCCGCCGGCCGCGGCCGCAGCGTGAGTGCCGGCGAGGACGGGCTCACCCCCGCGCCGGCAGCGGCCGACCGCGACGCGCTGGCCTCGGCGCCGGCCTAGGAGTCAGGGCGATGATGCGGCCGCCCGCAGCCAGGCCTCGCGCAGTTCGCGCTTGAGCACCTTGCCGATCGCGCTGCGCGGCAGCTCGGCCGTGTAGCGCAGGCCCGAGAGGCGCTGCGTCCTGCCGAGCCTTTCGTTGGCCCAGGCGCGCAGCGCTTCGGGCTCGACGGCGGCACCGGGCGCCGGCACGACCCAGGCCACCGGCGTCTCGCCCCATTGCTCGGAAGGCACGCCCACCACCGCGCACTCGGCCACCGCCGGGTGGCCGCGCAGCACCGCTTCCAGGTCGCTCGGGTAGAGGTTGAAGCCGCCGGAGATCACCATGTCCTTGCGGCGGTCCATCAGCACCAGGAAGCCGTCGTCGTCGAAGCGGCCGATGTCGCCGGTGCGGATGTAGCGCCGGCCCTGGTCGTCGAACCACTCGGCCTCGGCCGTCTTCTGCGGCTGGTTGTGGTAGCCGCTCATCATGCCGGGCGAGCGGCCGACCACCTCGCCGGCCTCGCCGCGCGCCACCTCGCGGCCGGCCTCGTCGATGAGGCGGATGTCGTGCCCTTCGACCGGCCGGCCCACCGTGTGCAGCTTGTCCGGGTGCAGGTGCGCCTGCAGCATGCAGGTGCCGCCGCCTTCGGTCATGCCGTAGACCTCGACCAGCGCGCCCGGCCAGCGCTTCACCACGTCGGCCTTCAGCGCGGCGGCGAACGGCGCGCTGGTGCAGCTCTTGTAGCGGAAGCTCGAAAGGTCGAAGCGGTCGAAGTCCGGGTGCGCCATCAGCCGCTGGTACTGCACCGGCACCAGCATCGTGTGGGTGGCGCGCAGGTCCTCCGCCAGCCGCAGGTAGCCGAGGGTGTCGAACTTGGGCATCAGCACCGTGCAGCCGCCGTAGGCGAGCGTGGGCACCACCGCCACCAGCGTGGTGTTGGAATAGAGCGGCGTCGCGATCAGCGTCACCGAATCCGGCCCGTAACCCGCCTGCGCGGCGCGCCGCACATGGGCCCAGCGCATCGAATGCGGCTGCACGATGCCCTTGGGCGTGCCGGTGGTGCCCGAGCTGTAGATCAGGTTGAAGGGCCAGGCGGGGTCGATGGTCACAGGTGCCAGAGGGCCGGGTGCGAGCCAGCGCTCGAAGCCGCCGCCGTCCAGCCGCGTGACGGGCAAAGCGAGTGGCGTGCCGACCATCGCCCCGGCCACCGCCGCGTCGACGAAGAAGCGCCGGGCGCCGCTGTCGGCCACCATCGCCGCCAGCTGGGCCGGCGTCGAGCCGGGCGCCAGCGGCGCGACGGCGAGACCGGCGCGCAGCGTGCCGACGAAGAGCACGAGGTATTCCACGCTGCTGGCCGCGCACACCGCCACCACCTGCTGCGGCTGGAGGCCGTCGCGCTGCAGCGCGGCCGCCACGCGGTCGGCCTGATGGTCGAGTTCCTGCCAGTCAAGCCGGCGGTCGCCGCAACGCAGCGCCGGGTGCTGCGGCCGTTCGCGCGCGTGCTGCGCGACCAGTGAAGGCAGGTCGCGGAACGGCCCCGTGGGGTCGATCACGGGCGGCCCAGGCGGGCCATCGCCTCGCCCATGCGGATCGCGCCGCCGGGGGCCCAAGCCTCGTTGAAGGTCAGCTGGCCGGGCGGAAACAGCAGCACGACGGTGGAGCCGAGCAGGAAGCGCCCCATCTCCTCGCCTTGCGCGAGCGAGATGTCGCGGTCGTCGTAGCGCCATTCGCGCAGCGTGCCGGGCCGCGGCGGGTTGACCACGCCGTGCCACACGGTCGCCATGCTGCCGACAATGGTGGCGCCCACCAGCACCAGCACCCAGGGGCCGCGCTCGTTCTCGAACACGCAGACCACGCGCTCGTTGCGCGCGAACAGACCCGGCACGCCCTGCGCCGTGGCCGGGTTCACCGAGAACAGGTCGCCCGGCACGTGGATCATGCGCACGAGCCTTCCGGCGCAGGGCATGTGGATGCGGTGGTAGTCCTTCGGGCTCAGGTACAGCGTCGCGAAATGGCCTTCGGCGAAGCGCGCCGCCAAGCTCGCGTCTCCGCCCACCAGCGCGGTGGCGGTGTACTCGTGCCCCTTGGCCTGGAAGATGCGCCCCTGCTGCACGGGGCCGAACTGGCTGATCGCGCCGTCCACCGGGCACAGCAGGTCGGCGGGCGCGAGCGGCCGCGCGCCGGGCTTCAGCGCCCGCGTGAAGAAGTCGTTGAAGGTCTCGTAGCGGGCCGGGTCGGCTTCGGCCGCCTCGGCCATCTGCACGCCGTAGCGGCCGATGAACCAGCGGATCACCGCCGTCGTCGCCGCCCCGCCGCGCGCGCGCGCCAGCCGGCCCATGAACGCCGTGAGCGCCTGCTTGGGCAGCAGGTACTGCAGCGCGACCGCGGGACTCGCCACGCCCGTCTCAGCGCAGCGAAGGCGCCATCGACCGCAGCGAGCGCGCCACGCTCTCGCCGAAGCTGGCACCGAAGCGCTTGGCCAGCCGTTCGGCCACGTTCTCGCGCGGCGTGTAGTCGATGACCTCCTCGGCCTTCACCACTTCGCGCGCCACGTAGTCCAGGTTGCCGTAGTGGTCGGCCAGGCCCATCTTGACGGCTTCCTCGCCGTTCCAGAACAGGCCCGAGAACGTGTCGGGCGTCTCCTTCAGGCGCAGGCCGCGGCCTTCCTTGACGACGCCGATGAACTGGCGGTGAATCTGCTCGAGCATCGCCTTCGCGAACGCGGTCTGCTTCTCGTTCTGGGGGCTGAAGGGGTCGAGCATGCCCTTGTTCTCGCCCGCGGTGAGCAGGCGGCGCTCGACGCCCAGCTTCTCCATCGTGCCGGTGAAGCCGAAGCCGTCCATCAGCACGCCGATGCTGCCGACCAGGCTGGCCTTGTCGACATAGATCTCGTCGGCCGCCACCGCGATGTAGTAGGCGCCCGAGGCGCACATCTCCTCGACCACCGCGTACACCGGCTTGTTGTGCAGGGCCTTGAGGCGATGGATCTCGTCGTTGACGATGCCCGCCTGCACCGGGCTGCCGCCGGGCGAGTTGATGCGCAGCACCACCGCCTGCGCGCCCGCGTCCTCGAACGCGCTCTTCAGGCCGGAGACGATGGTCTCGGCATTCGCCTCGGTCTCGAGCGAGATCTCGCCGCGCACTTCCACCATCGCGGTGTGCGGCGTCGAAGGCGGCGTCGGGGCGACGCGGCGCACGCTGATGCCCCAGACGATGGCCACCGCCAGCCCCAGCCAGGCGAGGCGGAAGAAGATGCGCCAGCGCCGTTCGCTGCGCTGGTGGCGCAGCAGTTCGCGCGCGATCTTCTCGAGGCTCGATTCGAGCGCCGGTGTCGCCGCGGCAACCGGCCGCGGCGCGGCCGCGGGCGACGCCGGTGCGGGCGGCGGCGGGGGCGGCGGGCTGAAGGGCGGCTCCACCGGGCCGGGCACGGTGGGCCTGTCGTCGTCTGAAGGGGTCATGGCGGGGTTTCGGTGGGCGAGGCGGTCGGCGCCACCGGCTGGATGTCGCGGGAAGGATACCAATACACCTGGCCGTCACGCTCCTCGGTGGTGACGACCAGCAACCGGCCGCGGCCGCAGGGACCGCCGACGCAGCGGCCGTCGGCCGGCTCGTAGGCGGCGCCGTGGATCGAGCACAGGATCCAGCGCCGGTCGACGTCGAGGAACTCGCCCGGCTGCCAGTCCATCTCGGTCGGCACGTGGGCGCAGCGGTTGATGTAGGCGACGACGCGGCCTTCGAAGCGCAGCGCGAAGGCGCGCGCCGGCTGGCGGTACAGCGTCACGTCCCACACGAAGGCACGGCCGCGCTCGGCCAGCGCGTCGGCGGCGCACAGCGGCAGCGCCGGCCCGTCCGGCGTTTCAGCCATGGGCGAGCAGCCAGTCGTGCAGTTCGCGCGTGCTGTGGGCCACGAAGAGAGGCTCGAACTCGGCGAAGGCCTCGTGGTCGTGCGCGCCGTAGGCCACGCCCACGCGCGCGGTGCCGGCGTTGGCGGCCAGCTGCAGGTCGTGCGTGGTGTCGCCGATCATCAGCGTGCGCTCGGGGTCGGCGCCGAACTCGCGCATCAGCTCCAGCAGCATCTGCGGGTTGGGCTTGCTGGCGGTCTCGTCGGCGGTGCGCGTGCCGTCGAACAGGCCGGCCAGCTGCGAATGCGCCAGCGCCTCGTCCAGCCCGCGCCGGCCCTTGCCGGTGGCCACCGCCAGCCAGTGGTTGCGCGCCTTCAGCGCCTGCAGCATCTCCAGCGTGCCGGGGAACAGCACCAGCTCGTGCTGGCGCGCGATGTAGTGGTGGCGGTAGCGCTGGCCCAGCTCGGGGTAGCGCTCGGGGGGCAGCCCGGGCGCGGCGTGCTGGAGCGCGTCGTGCAGGCCCAGGCCGATGACGTAGGCGGCCTGCTCGTCGGAAGGCACGGCGATGCCGATGTCGCGGCACGCGGACTGGATGCAGCGCACGATGAAGCCGGTGCTGTCGAACAGCGTGCCGTCCCAGTCGAAGCAGATGAGGTCGAAGCGGCGGGTCATGTCGAGGCGAGGAGTGTCGCGCAGTCGGCCGGCAGCGGCGCGGCGAGGGTGATGCGCTCGCCCGTGGCGGGGTGGTCGAAGGCCAGCCCGGCGGCGTGCAGGAACATGCGGCCGAAGCGAAGCTCCTTCGCGACCCGCTTGTTGAGTGCGAAGTCGCCGTACTTGGGGTCGCCCACGATCGGGTGCCCCGCATGCGCCAGGTGGACGCGGATCTGGTGCGTGCGGCCGGTCTTGAGGCCGATCTCCAGCAGCGTGAACTCGCCGTGCGGCTCGATGCGGCGGATCACGGTGATCGAGCGGCGCGCGTCCTCGTTCGCGGGCGAGGCCACGCGCACGTGGCGTTCGCCGGCGGCGTCCAGCGTCTTCAGGAGAGGCTGGTCGATCACCTTCAGGTTCTTCGGCCAGGTGCCGGCCACCAGCGCGAGGTAGGTCTTGCCGGTGTCGCGGGCGCGGAACTGGTCCTGCAGCGCGGTGAGCGCGCTGCGCTTCTTCGCCAGCAGCAGCACGCCCGAAGTCTCCTTGTCGAGCCGGTGCACCAGTTCCAGGAAGCGCGCCTGCGGCCGCGCCTTGCGCAGCTGCTCGATGACGCCCGAACTGACGCCGCTGCCGCCGTGCACCGCCACGCCGGCCGGCTTGTCGATGGCCAGCAGGTGCTCGTCTTCGAAGAGGAGCGGGAATTCGCGCGCCGGCACCGCCACCGGCGCGGCCTTTTCGGCCACGCGCACCGGCGGCAGGCGCACGTCGTCGCCCTCGGCCAGCCGGGTGTCGGCGGCGGCGCGCCCCTTGTTGACGCGCACCTCGCCCGAGCGGATCACCCGGTAGACATGGGTTTTGGGTACGCCCTTCAGGACGCGCAGCAGGAAGTTGTCGAGGCGCTGGCCGGCGGAATCGGCGTCGACCGTGAGATGTTGCACTGCCGGCCGTGCGGCGCCGGCTTTGGCCCCTATAATCCGGCGCTCCACGTTCCTGCTGTAAGTGCTTGATTTGACGGAGTTTACCCGGGCACTTCGAACAGGACGGGAGGACGCGGGTGCGGCGCAGCCCATCCGCGATGGTGATGCAGCACCGGCATTCGCGGCGCGCGGGCCGAGGTCCCCAAGTGACCCGGCAGCACGTGGCGGGCCGGTGAAGAGACAAGCAAAGAAGAACCCGGCCTCGGGCAACTCCAGGCCACCGAAAATTCCAGGGTTCCAGGCCCGGCACGAAGCCGGCCTCGGACCCGCGTGCCGCTGAACCAGCGAGCAGCCGACCATGCCGACCCCGTCCACCATGTCATGCGCCAGAAGGCCCCGGCTCCCCGCAGCCGGTGCGGCCGGCGCCGGGCCGTGGGCGCGGCGGCCGCCGGCCTGCCGCCGCCACGGCACGCACGCGCCAACGCTGCGGACCTGACCGCCTGCCAACCAGCGGCGAGAACGCAGTCCAGGGCATTTCGCGACCAACGGTTCTTCCGCGCTCATCTCGTGCATCGGTGTGAAGCACCGGGCCCTTCGCAAGAAGGCCCGGCACTGGAGTGCACATGAAGCGAATGCTCATCAACGCCACGCAGCCGGAGGAGCGGCGCCTGGCGATCGTCGACGGCCAGAAACTGCTCGACTTCGAGACCGAGATCGAAGGGCGCGAACAGCGCAAGGGCAACATCTACAAGGCCGTCATCACGCGCGTCGAGCCCAGCCTGGAGGCCTGCTTCGTCGACTACGGCGAGGACCGCCACGGCTTCCTGCCGTTCAAGGAGATCTCGAAGAACTACTTCCGCGAGGGCACCGACGCGCGCAGCGCGAAGATCCAGGACGCGGTGCGCGAAGGCGACAACCTGCTCGTGCAGGTCGAGAAGGAGGAACGCGGCAACAAGGGCGCCGCCCTCACCACCTTCGTCAGCCTGGCCGGTCGCTACCTGGTGCTGATGCCCAACAACCCGCGCGGCGGCGGCGTGAGCCGGCGCATCGAGGGCGAGGACCGCGAGGAGCTGAAGGAGAACCTCGAGTCGCTCGACTACCCCAAGGGCATGAGCCTGATCGCCCGCACCGCCGGCATCGGCCGCTCCGCCGCCGAGCTGCAGTGGGACCTGAACTACATGCTCAAGCTGTGGGACGCCATCGACGGCGCCTCCAAGGCCGGCAAGGGCGCCTTCCTGATCTACCAGGAGTCGAGCCTGGTGATCCGCGCGATCCGCGACTACTTCACCGCCGACATCGGCGAGATCCTGATCGACACCGACGACATCTACGAGCAGGCGCACCAGTTCATGAACCACGTGATGCCGGACAACGCGCATCGCGTGAAGCGCTACCGCGACGACGCGCCGCTGTTCAGCCGCTTCCAGATCGAACACCAGATCGAGACGGCCTTCAGCCGCACTGTCAACCTGCCCTCGGGCGGCGCCGTCGTCATCGACCACACCGAGGCGCTGGTGGCGGTGGACGTCAACAGCGCGCGCGCCACGCGCGGCAGCGACATCGAGGAGACCGCCACCCGCACCAACCTCGAGGCGGCCGACGAGATCGCGCGCCAGATGCGCCTGCGCGACCTGGGCGGCCTGATCGTCGTCGACTTCATCGACATGGAGGAGTCGAAGAACCGGCGCGAGGTGGAACAGCGCCTGCGCGACGCGCTGCGCTTCGACCGCGCGCGCGTGCAGTTCAGCAGCATCAGCAAGTTCGGCCTGCTGGAGCTTTCGCGCCAGCGCCTGCGCCCGGCGCTGAGCGAGGGCAGCCACATCACCTGCCCGCGCTGCAACGGCACCGGCCACATCCGCGACACCG
>CAYVXO010000129.1:0-17447 GCA_964454485.1 uncultured Rubrivivax sp. | reverse complement strand
CGCGGCGCGGTGGCGACCGCGCCCACGATGTGCAGCAGGTTCGCCTTGCCCCGTTCGTTGGTGCTGCCATAGCCCTTGACCAGCCGGC
The DNA here is from genome assembly GCA_964454485.1 of uncultured Rubrivivax sp. Classification (GTDB taxonomy): domain Bacteria; phylum Pseudomonadota; class Gammaproteobacteria; order Burkholderiales; family Burkholderiaceae_C; genus Rubrivivax. Next base: position 17,359 of record CAYVXO010000129.1, on the reverse strand, counting down.
CGCAGCGCGCGAGCTCGAGGCCGAGCGCCGCGTCTTCGCGGCCGCCCTGCTCCACCGCCGCCACCCACTGCTCGATGAGCGCCTGCTCGGCCGCGAAGCGGCTGCCGCGCCGGCGCCAGCCCTTGAGCGACGCCAGCAGCCGCAGCGCGAGCGCGCCGCTCACGCTGTGGCTGCCCAGGCGCAGCGGCAGCGACCAGGGTTCGGCCCGGCGCCGGTCCCAGGCCTGCAGGCGCTGCGCCAGCGCGGGCGGCAGCAGGCCGGCGATCTCCGGCACGCCGGGCTTGAAGTGTTCGTAGGTGCGCACGATCTCGTCGTCCTGCGCAGCAACCTCACGCCGCACGCGCGCGGCGCGCGTGGCCGCGAGCTTCAGGCGCGCCACCTGCACGATGTCGTCGAAGGCCATCCACAGGCCCAGCCAGCGGGCGGCCTCGGTCGCGGCCTCGCGGCCGGCGGCGGCTTCGATGCGCGCCAGCCGCTCGTCGAAGACGCGCGCATAGGCCTCGTCCTGGTAGCTCGCGACGCGCTCGCGCGCCAGCACGCGCAGGTCCGGCGGCGGCAGCGGCGCGGCAGCCTGCATCACCGCGCGGCGCGCGGCCACGGTGTCGAAGGCGAGCGCGAAGCCGCGCAGGCTGCTTTCGACCCCCTTGCCGCCGGCGCGGATGGTGGCTTCGAAGGCTTCGCGCGCGAAGGGCAGCACGCCGCTGCCGGCGATGGCGCCGAAGAGCAGCGCGCTCACCGCACAGTTGGCCTGCTTCGCCAGCGCGGCCACGTCCAGCAGGTGCAGCGTGCGCGCATGGCGCTGCAGCGTGGCGGCGAGCGCGGCGGTGTCGACGCGGCCGTCGGCGGGCTGCATCTTCTCGGCCACCGTGAGCGCGCGCGAGGTGGAGCCGATCACCGTGGTGCGTTCGGCACTCGCCATGCCGGCACCCACCTGGCGCGCGGTCTCCAGCAGTTCCGAGCCCACCAGCAGGTCGATGCCGCCGGGCACCGGGTTGAGGCTGAACACCGGCCGCCGGCCGCCCAGCTGCGCCGCCGGCAGCGGGCAGATCTCGACGTAGTAGGTGGTGGCGCCGGTGCGCTGCGCGACGCCGGGGATCGAGGTGCTCTGCGCCGCGTGGCCGGCGTGCGCGGCCAGCGTGTACAGCCATTCGGCGAGCACGCCGCCGCCTTCGCCGCCGAGTGCGCCGACGAGCAGGGTGATGGGTTGCGGGTTCGTCGCCATCGTCACCCCCATCGTCATGTGCTCAGCCAGCCGACGATGCGCGACCGCACGCCGGCAAGCAAGCGTTCGTGCCAGCGCGGGTTCGTCACCACCTCGGCGCGGTAGAAGCTGGGGCACAGCGTGGCGGCATGCGCGTTGGCGCCGCACAGCCCGCAGCCCACGCAGCCGTCGATCACGGTGGCCACCGGGTCCGCGCGCAGCGGGTCGGGGTTGTCCTTCAGCGTCAGCGTGGGGCAGCCGGAGAGGCGGATGCAAGCGTGGTCGCCGGTGCAGACGTCCTCGTCGACGCCGTACTTCACGCGTTCGACGCGCTCGCCGCGTTTCAGCAGCCCGGCGATCCAGGGCTTGATGCGGCGCTGGCGCTCGAGCTGGCATTCGCCTTCGGCAATGACGACCTTCAGGCCGCCGAAGGGCGAGGTCAGCGCTTCCTGCAGCGTGCGGCGCATGGCGTCGACCTCGTAGGTGTGCACCACGCGCAGCCACTGCACGCCCATGCCCTTCAGCGTGTCCTCGATGGTGTGGTTCTTGTGCGCCAGGCTCTGGTGCAGCTGGGCCTTCGCCGCCGCCTCGGCCTTGGCCTCGTCGTCCGGCGTGTTGAGGATGTCCTGCGTGCCGGTGGCCGAGGTGTAGCCGTTCTTCATGATGACGAGCACCGCGTCGTCGCTGTTGAACAGCGCCGCCTGCACGCCGGTGAGCAGGCCGTTGTGCCAGAAGCCGCCATCGCCCATCACGGCGATGGAACGGCGCTGCATCATCGGGCTCACGCCGGCGCGGCTGGCCAGGCTCATGCCGTAGCCCAGGATCGAGTGGCCGGAGCTGAAGGGTTCGAAGGTGGCCAGCGCATGGCAGCCGATGTCGGCCGCCACGTGCACCGGGCCCACCTCCTGCTGCGCGAGCTTGAGCGCGCTGAACACCGGCCGCTCCGGGCAGCCGATGCAGAAGCCGGGCGGCCGCGCCGGCAGCGGGCCGAGCGCCTTCGCCACGTCGGCGCGGCGCGCCGCGGTGGCGGCCAGCCAGGCGCGCGCGGAGCCGAGGTCGACGTCGGGCAGGTGGCGTTCGCAGAACGCGACGAGGCCGGGCAGCATCGCTTCGACCGTGTACTCGCCGGCCGCCGGCAGCAGGTCCTTTCCGTGCACCGGCGTCTGCACGTCCTGCCGCCGCAGCGCCAGCACCAGGTCCTTCTCGATGTATTCCGGCGAGCCTTCCTCCAGCACCAGCAGCGCACGCTTGCCGGCGGCGAAGTCCGACAGCTCCGCCGGCACCAGCGGGTAGGTCACGTTCAGCACCAGCAGCGGCAGCGCGCTCTCGCCGAAGGCGTCGGCCAGCCCCAGCACCTGCAGCGCGCGCACCAGCGCGTTGTACAGGCCGCCCTGCACCACCAGGCCGACCTCGCCGCGCGCGCCTTCGAAGTGTTCGTTCAGCCGGTGCTCCGCGATGTAGCGCTGCGCCGCCGGGATGCGGTGTTCCACCTTCAGCTTCTCGTGGCGGAAGGTCACCGGCGGGTGCGCCAGCCGCATGTAGTCGAAGCCGGCCGGTTCCTCGATCAGCTCGCGTGCCGAAGGGCGCGGCGCCACGTTGTCCTTGGCGGTGAACGAGCCGCGCACGTGGCAGGCGCGGATGCGCAGCTCCAGGATGGCGGGCATGTTGCTCGCCTCGCTCAACGCGAAGGCATGCTCGACCATCGACGCCATCGTCGGCAGATCCGGACGCGGGTCGAAGAGCGCCAGCGTGCTCTTCATCGCGTAGGCGTGGGTGCGCTCCTGGATCACGCTGGCGCCTTCGCCGTAGTCCTCGCCCACCACCACCAGCGCGCCGCCCACCACGCCGGGGGAGGCCAGGTTGGAGAGCGCGTCGGCCGCCACGTTGGTGCCGACAATGCTCTTCCAGGTGACCGCGCCGCGCAGCGGGTAGTGGATGGAAGCGCCCAGCATCGCCGCCGCCGAGGCTTCGTTGGAGCAGGCTTCGACGTGCACGCCCAGCGTGTCCAGGTAGGGCTTGGCCTGCACCATCACGTCCAGCAGGTGCGACACCGGCGCACCCTGGTAGCCGCCGACGTAGGCCACGCCGCTGTGCAGCAGCGCCTTGGTGATGGCGAGGATGCCCTCGCCGTGGAAGGTTTCGCCCGCGCCCAGCTGGAGCTGGCGGATCTGCTCGGTGAACTGGACTTCCATCCGTTCCTCTTCTGGGTCTGAACGGCCTTGTCTCCGCAGCCGGGACCCGCACTGTAGGCAGCCGGCCGCCATTCGTCCATGCGATGGGCTTTGTGAGTACGATTCGCCACATGCATAAGCCGGAACTCGACCTGCGCCTGCTCGAGGTCTTCGCCGCCGTGCATGCCGCCAAGAGCGTGAGCCGCGCCGCCGAGCGGCTGGGCCTGTCGCAGCCGGCGGTGAGCCACGCGCTCACGCGCCTGCGCCTGCACCTGCGCGACCCGCTCTTCACGCGCGTCACGGGCGGCGTGAAGCCCACGCCCAAGGCCGAGCAGCTGGCGCGCCAGGTGCAGCAGGCGCTGCAGTTGATCGACGTGGCGCTGCACGAGTCCGACCAGTTCGACGCCGCGCGTTCGCAGCGCCGCTTCACGGTGCACATGAGCGACATCGGCGCCGACGAGTTCCTGCCCCAGCTGATGGCCGCCATCGGCCGCCAGGCGCCGGGCGTGCGCGTGGAAGCGGTGCAGCTGGCACCGGCGGCCATCCTGCCGGCGCTGGAAGACGGCCGGCTCGACATCGCCTTCGGCTACCTGCCGCACCTCACCGGCACCGAGAGCGCGCCGCTGCTGCAGGAGCGCTACGTGGTGCTGCTGCGCAAGGGCCACCCGCTGGCGCGTTCGCTGAAGAACCGCGAGGCGCTGGAGCGGCTGGACTTCATCGTCGTCGACAGCCATGCCGAGCCGGCGCGTGCGCTGCACGTGCTGGGGCTGCAGTCGCGCATCCGCCTCACGCTGCCGCACTTCACGGTGGCCGCGCCCATCGTCGGCGCCACCGACCTCGCGGTGATCATGCCGTGGCGCCCGGCGCACCGCTTCGCCGCGCTGCACGGGCTGCAGGTGGTGGAACCGGCGCTCGGCCTGCCGCCCTTCACGGTGGCGATGCACTGGACCTGGCGCGCCAGCCACGACCCCGGCCACCGCTGGCTGCGCGAGCAGGCGCTGGCCATGCGCTTCGAGAAGCCGCCGGCGCCGCGGCGCGCTGCAGGTATCCATCGGTAAACGGCGGAACCCCGGGGGCGCGCGGCCGGTCCATCGGCAGTCCCGACACCATCGCGGAAGACGTGTTCCGCCCACGGATGCCCATGAAGACCCTGTCCCGATGTCTGGTCCTTGCCGTCCTCGGCTCGGCCGCTTTCGCGGCCCAGGCCCTGGACGTTCCGCAACCCGTGAAGACGGCCGCCAGCGCCACCGTGCACGGCGTCGAGAAGGCGCAGGAGGCCGTGGTCCATGCCGCCAAGGTGGCGGCCAGCGGCGTGGCCTATGGCGCCAAGAAGGCCGGCGAAGGCGTGCAGACCGTGGCGAAGAAGGTCGGCCTGCCCACCGAGCCGGCGCAGAAGCAGCCCGAATCGCCGAAGTAGGGTCTGGTCAGCGCAGCCGCTCGCGCAGCCCCTTCGCGGCCAGCCTGAGCGGCGTGCGGTGCGCCGTCCACCCGCCCTGCCAGGGCGGGGTGGCGAAACGCAGCCGGCGCGCCAACGCCACCGCGGCGCGGTACAGCGGCGGCCTCTCGTTCAGCCAGGCCCAGGCCTTCCAGACGAGCGCCTCGCGCCAGTCCTTCGCGCTCGCCTGGCCGGCCAGCGGGCCGTGGCCGGCGTCGGGCTCGTGCTTGGCGGCGCGGCGCAGCTGCACCAGCAGGTCGGGAATGGGGATGCCCACCGGGCACACCTCCGAACAGGCGCCGCACAGGCTGCTGGCGGTGGGCAGGTCCTGCGTCGGCTCCAGCCCCAGCAGGTGCGGGCTCACGATGCTGCCGATCGGCCCCGGGTAGGTGGTGCCGTAGGCCAGCCCGCCGATGCGCGCGTAGACCGGGCAGTGGTTCATGCAGGCGCCGCAGCGGATGCACTGCAGCGTCGGCCGGAACGCCGCTTCCCGGTACGCCTGGCTGCGGCCGTTGTCCAGCAGCACCAGGTGCAGCTGCTTCGGGCCGTCCAGCTCGCCCGCGCGCCGCGGGCCGGTGATCAGGTTCAGGTAGGTGCTCACCGCCTGGCCGGTGGCCGAACGCGTGAGCAGCGCATAGAGCGGGAACACGTGCTCCAGCTTCTCCACCACCTTCTCGATGCCGGTGACGGCGATGTGCACCTCCGGCACCGTGGTGCACATGCGCCCGTTGCCTTCGTTTTCCACCAGCACCAGGGTGCCGGTCTCGGCGACCATGAAGTTGACGCCGGAGACGCCGATCGGCGCGTCGCGGAAGCGCTCGCGCAGCACGCGGCGGCCGATGGCGATGAGCGCGTCGACGTCGTCGGTGTACCCGGTGCCGGGCAGCTTCTCGGCGAACAGCCGGCCGATCTGCTCCCGGGTCTTGTGGATCGCCGGCATGATGATGTGGCTGGGCCGCTCGCCGGCGAGCTGCACGATGTACTCGCCCATGTCGGTCTCGACGCACTCCACGCCCTGCGCGGCCATGCGGTGGTTGAGCTCGATCTCCTCGCTCACCATCGACTTGCCCTTGGCCATCATCGTGGCGCCGGCCGCGCGCGCGATGGCACCGAAGATCGCGTTCGCCTCCGCCGCGTCGCGCGCCCAGTGCACCTGCACGCCGTTGGCCACCAGGCGCGCTTCCAGCCGCTCCAGCAGGTCGGGCAGGTGTGCCAGCGCGTGGCGGCGGATCGCCTCGCCGGTGGCGCGCAGCGCCTCGAAGGCTTCGCGGTCGCCGAAGTGGGCGGCACGGCGCTGCTGCAGGAAGTCCATCGCGCGGCGGAAGCTCGCGCGCAGGTGGGCGTCGGACACCGCCGCCTGCGTGCTGGCCTTGAAGCGGCGCGGGTCGACGAAGTGCAACGGCGCGTTCATGCGTCTTCGACCAGCACGATGGCCAGCACCTTCGGCCCATGGGCGCCGAAGGCCAGCGTGAGCTGGATGTCGGCGGTCTTCGAAGGCCCGCTGGCGAAGACGAGGTTGGTCGGCAGCCGGTCGCCCAGCCGCAGCGAGGCGAGCGCCGCCGCCAGGCTGCTGCGCAGCCGGCTCGCGAACAGCACCGCCACGTGCACCGGCGGCACCAGCGAGAGCGAGCGCGGTTCGGCCGGGCCGGGCGCCAGCAGCAGCGTGCCGCTGTCGGCGGCGCCAGCGGCGGCGAAGGTCACGCCGGCGTCGACCTCGGCGAAGAACTCGGACTTCCACTGCTCCAGCGGGCGGTCGAACAGCACCGGGTCCAGGCCGGCGAGGGCGTCGCGCAGCGCGCCGTGGTCGCCGATGGCGACGCGCCGGCAGCCGTGGCGTTCCAGCACCGCGCGCACCGCCTGCGGCCAGCCGGCGGCGTCGCTGCGCAGCACCTCGGCGCGCCAGCCGGCGGCGGCGCGCTCGAAGCGGTCGACGAGGGTCGCCCGGTCCGGCTCGGCCGGCGGCGGCGGCAGTGCCGGCGCGGGCACCGGCTGCGGCGGCGCGGCACGCAGCGCGCCCAGGATGGCGCGGCGCGCGTCGGCGCTGCGGTCCATCAGTCGGTCACCTGCTGCGCGGCGCCGGTGCCGCCCAGCCGTTCGCGCACGAAGCTGGCCAGGTGCACGCAGCGCGGCAGCGTATCGCCGGCGGCGCGCCGCTTCTCGGCCGCGTGGTGCAGGTTGAGCAGGCAGCCGCAGTCGGCCGAGACCAGCACCTCGGCGCCGCAGTCGCGCACGGCGTCGAGCTTGTCGTCGACCATCGCGCCCGAGATCGCCGGGTGGCGCGCCGCGAAGGTGCCGCCGAAGCCGCAGCATTCGGCCACGCGCGCCGGCTCGACCACCTGCACGCCGGGCAGCACGCGCAGCAGCGCCTCGCCCGGCTCGTGGGTGCCGAGCGCGCGCCGCGCGTGGCAGCTGGTGTGCAGCGCCACCCGCACCGGCCCGTTCTTCGCCGCCGCCGGCGGCGCCACCACGCCGAGCACGTCGCGCGCGAAGGCGCTCCACTCCACCACGCGGTCGGCCACCGCGCGCGCCTTCGCCGCCAGCGCCGCGTCGCCTTCGAAGAGCGCCGGCCAGTGGTGGGCGATCATGCTGCCGCAGGAGCCCGAAGGCACGACGATGGGCCAGGGTTCGGGGAACAGGTCGAGTTGGGCGCGCGCCACGCGCCGCGCCTCTTCGGTGTAGCCGCTGCTCCAGGCCGGCTGGCCGCAGCAGCTCTGGTCGTGCGGGAACAGCACGTCGACGCCGGCCGCGCGCAGCAGTTCGATCGCGTCCAGCCCCGCCTGCGGCGCCATCAGGTCGATGACGCAGGTGGCATAGAAGTACACGCGCCGCATGCCGCCCCCTCCCGGCCGAAGGCGGCCGGATCCGCGGATTGTTCGGGCCGCAACCGCCGCCTGATTGACAGGCGTCAAGGCGGAAACGGCGCCATCGCCGATCTTATGAAATGCCACCGTCCACTTCAAAAGAGATGGCTGGCACCCCGGCCGGGGCGGTGGTGGCGGCGCGGCGCCGGGCCGCGCGAAGGACCGATGAGAGTGTCATGAACACCACCACCCGTCTGCCGAGCCTGTTCGGACCCGAACCCTTCGTCTTCGACGATGCCTTCCGCAGCTTCATGCGGCCGTTCCGCTGGGAAGGCCGGCTGGAGACCCCGCAGTTCCCGATCGATGTGACCGAGACCGACGAGGCCTACACCGTCAAGGCCATGCTGCCCGGCGTGGCGAAGGAAGACATCCACGTCGAGATCGACGGCCGGCAGGTCATGATCACGACCGAATTCAAGAAGCCCGTGCAGGAGAAGAAGGAAGCGCGGACGCTGGTGACCGAGTGCAGCTACGGCTTCGCCAGCCGCAGCTTCATGCTGGGCCACGAGATCGACCGCGCCAAGGCCGCCGCGAAGTACACCGACGGCGTGCTGATGCTCACCCTGCCCAAGACGACAGGTGCGCATGGCGAAGCGCTGAAGGTCGAATGAGTCGGCCGCGCCGCCCGGGGCGCGCGGCGCCTCAGGCGGCGTGTTCCTGCCCGGCCCAGGGCAGCATCAGCGTCACCAGCAGGAGCTTGTCGAACTCGGGCTCGAAGCGGTCGATGATGGCCTGCGGGTGGGGGCAGAGCCGGCGGTCGGTGATGAGCCCGAACTGCACCCCGCCGCCGTAGCTGAGCACGCTCACGCCCACGCCCACCTCGCCCGAGGCCGGCACCCAGAACATCGACTGCCGGATCGTGGCGCCGCAAAAGGTGAGCGGCTTCGCCGGCCCCGGCACGTTGGTCATCACCGCGGTGGTCTTCTTCGCGAACAGGCCGAGCACGAAGTCCTGCATCGGCTTGATCAGCAGGCCCGACAGCGCCAGCACCGCGAAGGCCAGCAGCGGCTGGTAGCTGCCCTTGAGCTCGTTCATGCGGCTGCGCACCGCGTAGACGCGCTCGATCGGGTTCTCGATGCCCACCGGCAGCACCAGCGGCGCCAGGCCGAAGCGGTTGCCCAGCTTCCAGGCCTCTTCCAGCGGGCGCAGGTTCACCGGCACCATGGCGCGGATCTCCTTGCCCGTCGGATCCTCGCCCTGGTCGCGCAGCCAGCTGCCGATGGCGCCGGCCACGCACGAGAGCAGCACGTCGTTGACCGAGCAGTCGAGTCCCTTGCCGATGATCTTCACCGCCTCCAGCGGCATCGGCTCGCCCCAGGCCACGACCTTGCGGCCCTCGGGCTTGCCCTTGAGCCGGGTCGGCGAGTCGTCGTCCATCAGCGCCAGCGCGGCGACGTCCTGCACCACCTGCAGCCCGCTCCTGGCGACGTCGACCGAGCCCATCAGCGAAGACGGGTGGGTCAGCATCTCCATCGACTTCGCGACCCCGCTGCCGTACATGCCGATCGCCTTCACGGCGATGTCGGTCAGCGGCTCCAGCACCGCCTTGGCCAGCCAGTCGTGTTCTTCATCCGCGGCAGCGGCGCGGGCCTTGCGCTTCGGCGGATCGGTGCCGCCGTCGGTGATGGACTGGGTGACGGCGATGAGCGCGATGCCGTCGGCGATGCAGTGGTGGATGCGCACGATGAGCGCCGAGCCGCCCTCGTACTGCTCGATGAGGTGGAACTGCCACAGCGGGTGGTTCGGGTCCAGCGGCTGCGTCGCCAGTTCGCCGCACAGCGCCTGCAGCGCCTGGCGCTCGCTCTGGCCCTTGCGCCGCACGAGCTTGGTCGCCACCACGTGGCGCGTGATGTCGAAGTGCGGGTCTTCCTCCCAGGTGCCGCCCATCGCGTCGTGGCGGGCGCGGTGGCGGAAGCGCTCGTACTTGAGCAGCTTGTCGGCGATGCGCTCGCGCACCGCCTCCAGCGCGAGCGCCGGGGTGACCATCCAGACGCCGACGATCATCATCAGGTTGACGTCGTTGTCCATGCGCAGCCAGGCGGTGTCGACGCGCGACATGCGTTCGGTGGCTGGGCTCATGCTGGGTCTCTCCTCTCCTGGGCGGGCGCACGATGCTGGTTAACATCCGGGGCGTCAAGACAGAGTTTCACCCACGAAAGGCGTGCCATGGCCGACCTGAAAGCCACCTTCGAGAAAGCCGTCGCCGACAGCAAGAAGCTGCCGGAGAAGCCGGACAACGCGACGCTGCTGCAGATCTACGCGCTGTACAAGCAGGCCACCGAAGGCGACGTCGAGGGCAAGCGCCCCGGCTTCGGCGACATGGTGGGCCGCGCCAAGTACGACGCCTGGGCCGGCGTGAAGGGCAAGGCGAAGGAAGCCGCGATGCAGGAATACGTGGACCTGATCGAGAGCCTGAAGTAGACCCACCCCCTGCGCGCTTCGCGCGCCCCCTCAAGGGGGCACCGCCGGCAGCCCGGCAAAGCCGGTCCGCGGCGGTGGCTGGATGCGCCTTGGAGTCGGCCGCCGGGGCGCCCTTGGCCAGGACCGAGCGAAGCCGGGAACCTCAGCCCTTCTTCTTCGGCCTGGCGTCGCCGTTGCCGGCGGCCATCAGCTTGTCGAGCTCGCCTTCGATCTCCCGCTCGATCGTCTTCGAGAACGCGCCCAGCAGGAAGCCGAGCTTCGCTTCCAGGTCGAAGTGGTCGGCCGCCACGATGAGGCGGCCCTTGACGCCGCTGCGCGTGAATTCCACCGTGTCGCTGGTCTGGCCTTCGAGCACGGTGCATTCCATCTCGAAGCGCTGCTCCACCTCCTCGGCCCAGGCCCAGGCCACCTTGCGGGCCTTCGCCAGCCCGAGCTGGTGTTCGCGGTGGATCTTGATGTCGGCCATGCGGATGCGTCTCCTTCAGGAAGCCTTCAGTGTGGCGCGCCGCTCGTCCTTGGGCAAGGCGGCCAGGCGCTTGACCTCGGCATAGAAGCGGTCGAAGTCGCCGCCCAGGCGGTCGAACAGGCGCTCGAAATCGGGCACCAGCTCGTCGTAGGCGGCCTGCACGCCGAAGGCGGCGTTGTTGGCGTGCTCGAACCAGCCGTCGTAGCCGGCGAAGTCGTTCCAGCGCCCGGCCTTCAGCGCCGCCGCGTCGGCGCGCAGCGCGGCCATCAGCTCGGCCTTCTTCGCGCGCTTGTCGGCATCGGGCAGCGGCCCTTCGTAGAGCTCGCGCAGGGCGGCGCGGTAGCGCGCGGTGAGCTCGCGGAAGTCGGCGCGGCGCGCCGCGTAGGCCTCGTACTCGGCTTTGGCGGCCTCGTGCCCGGGCTGGTCCAGCCAGCGCCGGCCGCCGATGCGCTCGACCGCCACCGCGAACGACTCGTTGAAGGTGGTGTCGTCCTTCGAGTAGGCGACCTGGTGCGCCAGCTCGTGGAAGATCAGCCGTGCCAGCTCGCCTTCGGGCCAGCCGATGAAGGTGTTGAGCAGCGGGTCGCCGCCCAGCCAGTTGGTCCAGCCCAGCGTGGAATAGGCGGGCACGCCATAGACGCTGGTCTCCCAGCCCTCGGCGCGTAGCTCGGCGGCCACCGCGTCGGCCGGCTCGCGCCGGAAGTAGCCGCGGTAGCCCACGCAGCCCATCACCGGGAAGCACCAGGTCTTGAGCGTGAGCGAGAGCTCGGGCGCCGCCACCACGTTCCACACCACCGCGTTGCGGCCCAGGTCGGCATAACGCCGGTAGCTCGCGTTGTCCGGCAGGTGCAGCTGCTCGACGGCGAAACGGCGCATCTGCTGCGACTGCTCCAGCCGCGCGCGCAGCGGCGCCGGCGTGGCGGGGTCGGCCAGCCAGTCGCCGACCGGGCGCGCGCGCTGCAGCAGGTCCAGGTGGCCGTTCACCGCCTGCGCGTAGTAGCCCAGGCTGCTGCAGCCGCTGGCGGCCACGGCCGCCGCCGCGGCCGCGCCGGCGGCCAGCCACCAGCGCCAGCGCAGGCTCACGCGGGGGCCACCTCGACCAGGCAGTCGTAGAAGGCGGGCGCGCGGCCGATGTCGGTGAGCCGCTGGTGCGTGAGTTCGTTGACGTTGGTGCCGTTCACGCCGTACTTGCGCCACCACACGCCCAGGCCGTTGACGACGCCGGGACGCGCGCGTTCGCTCACCTCGGCCTTGCAGCGGTAGACGCCGCGGTCGTTGAAGACCTTCACCGCCTGCCCGCTGGCGATGCCGCGCGCCGCCGCGTCGGCGGGGTGGATCTCCACCAGCGGCTCGCCTTCCACCGCGCGCAGGCTCTTCACGTTGACGAAGGTGGAGTTGAGGAAGTGGCGCGCCGGCGGCGAGATCATCGCCAGCGGGTAGCGGCGCGCCAGTTCGGGCGCCGACTGCGCGCTTTCGTAGTTGGGCACGAAGTCGGGCAGGCCCAGCCCGGGTGCGCTGCAGCGCGCCTTGCCGCTGGGCGTGGGGAAGCGGCCGTCGGCGAAGGGCGCTTCGGGCAGCGGCAGCTTGAACCAGCCGTCGCGCCGCAGGCGTTCGAAGTCGACCGCCTCGGGGCGGAAGGCGTGGCGCACCAGCGTCTCGTCGTCGTCGGCGAAGCAGGGGTCGGTGAAACCCATCTTCGCCGCCAGGCGGCGGAAGATCTCGGTGTTGGGCAGGCTCTCGCCCAGCGGTTCGATCGCGCGCTCGTTCAGCATCACCCAGGTGTGGCCGTAGGTGCCGTGCACGTCCCAGTGCTCGAGCTGGGTGGTGGCCGGCAGCACGTAGTCGGCGTGGTCGGCGGTGTCGGTGAGGAAGTGCTCCAGCACCACGGTGAAGAGGTCCTCGCGCGCGAAGCCGGCCGCCACCTTGCGGCTCTCCGGCGCCACCGCCACCGGGTTGCTGTTGTAGACCACCACGGCTTCGATCTTCGGCCCGAAGGCGGGCGAGGACTCGCGCAGCAGGTCGTCGCCGATGGTCACCATGTTGAGGGTGCGCGGCTTGCGGCCGGCCAGCAGGTCGGGCCGCTGCAGCCAGGCGTCGTTCTTCGCCGGCGAGAACCAGCCGGAGGAAGACAGCAGCAGGCCGCCGGCGCGGTGGCGCCAGGCGCCCACCAGGCAGGGCAGCAGCGCGATCAGCCGCGCCGCGTTGCCGCCGCCCTTCACGCGCTGCATGCCGTAGTTGAGGCGGATCGCCGCCGGCTTCGTGGTGCCGTAGTCGCGCGCCAGGCCGCGCACTTCTTCGGCCGTGATGCCGCAGACCGCGGCCACGCGTTCCGGCGGCCATTCGAGTGCGCGTGCGCGCAGCGCGGGCCAGTCTTCCACGTGGCGCGCGAGGTAGTCGTGGTCCAGCCAGTCGTTCGTCACCAGCTCGTGCATCAGGCCCAGCGCCAGCGCGCCATCGGTGCCCGGCAGCAGGGCGACGTGCTGGTGGCACTTCTCCGCCGTCTCGGTGCGGCGGGGGTCGATGCAGACCAGCTTCGCGCCGGCGCGCTTGGCCTGCTGCGCCAGGGTCCAGAAGTGCAGGTTGCTGGTGACGCTGTTGCTGCCCCAGATGAGCAGCAGCCGGCTTTCGGCGTAGTGCTCCATGTGCATGCCGACCTTGGCGCCGTAGGTGGCGATGACGGCGTCGCCGCCGGCCATGCTGCAGATGGTGCGGTCCAGCAGCGAGGCGCCGAGCCGGTGGAAGAAACGCGCCGCGATGCTCTCGCCCTGCACCAGGCCCATGGTGCCGGCGTAGCTGTAGGGCAGGATGGCCTGCGGGTCGCGCGCCGCGATGGCCGCGAGGCGCGCGGCGATGTCGGTCAGTGCCTCGTCCCAACTCACCGGCACGAATTGCCCGCTGCCCTTGGGGCCGACGCGCTTCAACGGCCGCAGCACGCGCTCGGGGTGGTAGGTGCGCTCGGCGTAGCGGCTCACCTTGGTGCACAGCGCGCCATGGGTGGGCGGGTGGTCGGGGTCGCCGCCGATGCGCACGACGCGGCCGCCGGCCACTTCGACGCGGATCGCGCAGGTGTCCGGGCAGTCGTGCGGGCAGGCCGCGTGCACGACGCGCGACGCCGATCCCTCAATCGCGGGGTCGTTCATGCGCGAACTATTGCACAGGCGCCTGCGCGGCGACGCCATTCGCCCGGGCGGCGAAGGCGCTTTGTCACATCGTCGCAGGATGCCCGTTTCGCGCCGCCGCCTGATTCGCCGCCTGGCCGCCGGCAGTGCCGTGCTGGCGCTGCCCGCGCTGGCCCAGAACGACGGCCGGCGCGTGCTGCTCGGCCTGTCGGCCCCGTTGGCCGGGCCCGCGGCGCAACTGGGCGTGCAGATGAACCGCGGCGCGCGCATCTGCTTCGACCACGTCAACGCGCAGGGCGGCGTCAACGGCCGCCGGATCGAGCTGCGCGCGCTCGACGACGGCTACGAGCCCGACCGCTGCAAGGCCAACACCGAGACGCTGATCGGCAAGGACGAGGTCTTCGCGCTCTTCGGCTACGTGGGCACGCCCACCTCGCTGGCGGCGCTGCCGCTGGTGAACATCGCCAAGGTCCCCTTCTTCGGCCCCTTCACCGGCGCCGAGGCGCTGCGAGACCCGTTCAGCCGCTGGGTCTTCCACGTGCGCGCCTCCTACTTCGACGAGACCGCGCTCATCGTGCGCCAGCTCACCCACCTGGGGCTGGAACGGATCGCGGTCTTCCGCCAGAACGACAGCTACGGCCAGGCGGGGCTCGACGGCGTGCTGCGCGCGCTGAAGACGCACAAGCTGGAGCCGGTGGCGGTGGGCCTGGTCGAGCGCAACAGCACCGACGTGGCGGCGGCAGTGAAGGCCCTCGTGCCCAGGCAGCCGCAGGCCATCGTGCAGATCAGCGCCTACAAGAGCTGCGCCGCCTTCGTGCGCGAGGCGCGCAAGGCGGGCTGGGGCGGCACCTTCTACAACGTCTCCTTCGTCGGCACCCAGGCGCTGGCCGACGAGCTGGGCAGGGACGGCCTGGGCGTCGTCGTCTCGCAGGTCATGCCCTACCCCTTCGGCACCACGAGCGCGATCGCGCGCGAATACCTGGAAGCGGTGCGCCAGGCCGGCGGCGACGCCACGCCCAACTACAGCAGCATGGAAGGTTACGTGGCGGCGCGCGTCTTCGTCGAAGGGCTGCGGCGCGCCGGAGGCAATCCCAGCCGCGACGCGCTGGTCAACGCGCTGGAGACGATGAACCGCTGGGACCTGGGCGGCTTCCAGGTCAGCTTCAGCGGCAAGGACCACCGCGGCTCGTCGTTCGTGGACCTTTCGATGCTCACCGGCGACGGCAAGGTCCGCCACTGACCCTGCCGGTGGGCAGCGGCGCCCCCGGTCGCTAAGATCGACGCTTCGTCTGAGCCCATGGCGGGCCGGGAACGCGTCCATGAACCTCATCGAATCGATCCTCGCCGACGCCGGCACCGTGGCCGCGATGCGGCGCGACATCCACGCCCACCCCGAGCTGTGCTTCGAGGAAGTGCGCACCTCGGACCTGATCGCCAAGGCGCTCACCGACTGGGGCATCCCCGTGCACCGCGGGCTGGGCAAGACCGGCGTGGTGGGCATCGTGAAGAACGGCAGCTCCAGCCGTGCGGTGGGGCTGCGCGCCGACATCGACGCGCTGCCGATGACCGAGCACAACCACTTCGACCACGCCAGCCGCCACCCCGGCAAGATGCACGCCTGCGGCCACGACGGCCACACCGCCATGCTGCTGGCCGCCGCCAAGCACCTGGCGAAGCACCGCAACTTCGACGGCACGGTCTACCTGGTGTTCCAGCCGGCCGAGGAAGGCGGCGGCGGCGCGCGCGAGATGATGCGCGACGGCCTGTTCGAGAAGTTCCCGATGGAGGCCATCTTCGGCGCCCACAACTGGCCCGGCATGGCGGTCGGCCAGTTCGCGCTCAGAAGCGGCCCGGTCTTCGCCAGCAGCAACGAGTTCAAGGTCGTCATCAAGGGCCGTGGCGCGCACGCCGCGCTGCCGCACAACGGCGTCGACCCCGTGCTGGCGGCGGCGCAGCTGGTGCAGGCCTGGCAGACCATCGTCACGCGCAACAAGAAGCCGATCGAGACCGCGGTGATCTCGGTGACGATGATCCACGCCGGCGAGGCCACCAACGTCATCCCCGACAGCTGCACGCTCGAAGGCACGGTGCGCACCTTCACCACCGAGGTGCTGGACCTGGTGGAACGGCGCATGAAGCAGATCGCCGAGGCCACCTGCGCCGCCTTCGACGCCGGCTGCGAGTTCGAGTTCAGGCGCAACTACCCGCCCACGGTCAACCACCGCGCCGAGACCGAGTTCGCGCGCCGGCTGCTGGGCGAGGTGGTGGGCCCGCAGAACGTGCACGAGTTCGAGCCCACGATGGGCGCCGAGGACTTCAGCTACTACCTGCTGGAAAAGCCCGGCTGCTATTTCCTCATCGGCAACGGCGACGGCAGCCACCGCGAAGGCGGCCATGGCCTGGGCCCCTGCATGCTGCACAACCCCAGCTACGACTTCAACGACGAGCTGATCCCGCTCGGCGCCACCGCCTGGGTGCGGCTGGCCGAGAAGTGGCTCGCCACCCCGCGCTGAAACCGCCCGCCTAGATGCCCACGCCCGAACGCCTGGGCAAGTACCTGATCCGCCGCCGCCTGGGCGCCGGCGCGATGGGCGTCGTCTACGAAGGCTTCGACCCGCTGATCGAGCGCAGCGTCGCGATCAAGGTCATCCGCCAGGAGACCTTCGACAGCGACCAGGCCACCGAGCTGCGCACGCGCCTGAAGCGCGAGGCCCAGGCCGCCGGCCGGCTGGCGCACCCGGGCATCGTCTCGGTCTTCGAGTACGGCGAAGGCGAGGCCGGCGTCGAGGCCTTCATCGCGATGGAGATGGTGCACGGGCGCGAGCTGAAGGCCGCGCTCGACGCCGGCGAGCGCTTCTCCACCGACGCCACCGCGCGCATCCTGCGCGGCGTGCTGGGCGCGCTGCAGCACGCGCACGAGCGCGGCGTCGTGCACCGCGACATCAAGCCCGGCAACGTGTTCCTGCTGCCCGACGGCGGCGTCAAGGTGGCCGACTTCGGCGTCGCGCGCATCGAGGCTTCGGACCTCACGCAGACCGGCGCCGTCATCGGCACGCCCAGCTACATGGCGCCCGAGCAGCTGCTGGGGCAGGCGGTCGACGGCCGCGCCGACCTCTTCGCCTGCGGCGTGCTGCTGTACCAGCTGCTCACCGGCGAACGGCCTTTCACCGGCTCGATCGCCACCGTGATGCAGAAGGTCCTCAACGAGGACCCGGCACCGCCTTCGGCGCACCGCGGCGAACTCGCCCCGCACTGGGACGCGGTGGTGCAGCGTGCCCTCGCCAAGCAGCCGGCCGACCGCTTCCAGAGCGCCGACGAGTTCGCCGCCGCGGTCGCGCGCGCCGCCAGCCAGCGTTCGCTGCCGGCGCCCGGCCAGCCGGAAGACGAGAAGACGGTGATCCTGCCGCGGCGCGCGCCGCCACCGCCGGCCCCCGCGCCGATCGTGCACGAGGAAGTGCCGCGCACGGTGCCGATGCGGCGGCAGCCCGGCACCGCGACCCGCGGCACCGCGGTGCCGATGCCGCCGTTGCCGATGCCTCCGGTGCCGCCGCCGCCGCCGGTGGTGCCGGTGCCGCCGCCGCCCGTGCCGCCGCCGCCGCCGCCGCCGCCGCCTCCGCCTCCTCCGCCTCCGCCGCCCGCCCTGGCCCCGCGGCCGCCGGCGCCGCCGCCGGTCCCGGCGCCGCCC
>CAYVXO010000128.1:0-17452 GCA_964454485.1 uncultured Rubrivivax sp. | reverse complement strand
CGCTGGCGCGCGGCGTCGCGGCGCGCATGCTGTACGAAGCCACCGGCACCGCCCGGCGCGCGGGTGAGCCCGAGCGTGTGCGCCTGGTCGAGCTGGCGCCCGGCGCGGCGTGGCCGGGCCCGGCGCCGACCTGGCGCCGCGAATGGCTGCTGCTGCAAGGCGACGCGCGCATCGGCGCCGCCGCGCTGGCGCCGCTGGACTTCCGGCTCGACCCTGCCGGGGCCGCCGCGGGGCCGGTGGCGAGCGAACGGGGCGCGCTGCTGTACCTGCGCGAATCGGCCGGTGCCGCCGGCGAAGGCCCCGCGTGCAGTGCCGAATCCGCCGAGGCCTGGCACGACTTCGCGCCCGGCATCCGGCGCCGGGTGCTGTGGTCGGCCGGCGGCGAATCGGCGCTGCTGTACCGCGCCCGGCCCGGCGCCGCGGTGCCGGGCCACCGCCACGGCCACGACGAGGAATGCCTGATGATCGAAGGCGACGTCTTCCTCGACGACGTGCTGCTGCGCGCCGGCGACTGGCAGCTCGCCCCGGCCGGCAGCGGCCACACGGGCGTCGCCACCGACACCGGCGGCCTGCTCTACGCCCACGGCGACCTCCAGCTCGACCTGCGCTGATCCCGACGTAGACTGCGCGCCACCATGCGCGTGCAACTGCTCGGCCGGCGGCCGCACGCCGAGACCGAGGACGCGATGCGCGCGTTCACGGCCGCGCGCGGCCCCGGCACCGAAGACGAGCTCTGGCTCGTCGAACACGACCCCGTCTTCACGCAGGGCATCGCCGGCCGCGACCAGCACGTGCTGGCGGCCGGCGACATCCCGGTCGTGCGCACCGGCCGCGGCGGCCAGGTCACCTACCACGGCCCCGGCCAGGTGGTGGCCTACCCGCTGGTGGACCTGCGCCGGCTGGGCATCTACGTCAAGGAATACGTGTTCCGCCTCGAAGGCGCGGTGCTCGACGTGCTGGCCGGCTTCGGCGTCACCGGCCACCGGGTGCGCAGCGCGCCCGGCATCTACGTGCGCCTGGCCGACCCCTTCGGCCACGCGGTGCTCGAACCCGGCCCCGACCCCTTCCAAGGCCTGGGCAAGATCGCGGCGCTGGGCATCAAGGTCAGCAGCCACTGTGCGTATCACGGCGTGGCGCTCAACGTGGCGATGGACCTGGAGCCCTTCGACCGCATCGACCCCTGCGGCTACGCGGGGCTGAAGACGGTGGACCTGCGCTCGCTGGGCGTGCCCGCCACCTGGGACGAGGCGGCTGCCGCGCTGGCCGCGGCGTTGCAGCGCCGGCTCGGCTGAAAAGAGAAAACGGGCCTGCGCGAGCAGGCCCGTTCGAGTTGGCGTGGGGCTGGGCTCAGTCCAGCGCCACCGGCTCGTCGGTCTCGCTCGTCGGCGGCACGAAGCCCTGCACGTTCAGCGGCTCCCTGGTGTCGTCCTTCGCCTGCTTGCCCATCCAGGCCACGTAGGCGGCGGGCGAGGCGGCGGCTTCGGCCGGCACGTCGCCGGTGGCGGGTGCCGGGCTGGGGGCCGGCGGCTCGGCCGGGGAGGACCCGCCGCCGCAGCCGGCCAGCGCCAGACCGGCCACCAGCAGCACGGCCAGAGTGGTGTTGCGTCGCATGGCCTTCACCTCATTTGGCGCCGGGGATCGGCGTGTTCAGGTAGGGGAACGCGGGCAGCAGCGGCACCACGGCCTGGTCGACGGCGTCGTGCAGCTTGAAGGCGGTCTCCTTCAACGGCACCGCCGAGGGGTTGCACGCAGCGCCGAAGCCCAGCGCGTCGGTCGTGCCGTTGGCCATGCACAGGCCGCCCATCACCGCCACCAGCGAGATGTCGACGATGTCGTCCTTCGGCCGGCGGCCGTTCGGGAAGCCGGCGAAGTCGGTGCCGCCGGCCAGGATGTTGCCGACCACGCCCAGGCGGTTCTGCTGCTCGAAGGGCACCGGGGCGATGGCGGTGTTCAGGCGCAGCATCTCCGAAGGCGTCACCGTCTTGGGCTGGTTCAGGCCCTTGATGCCGGTGAGGAAGGTGGTCACCAGGTCGTTGCGCGGGACGTTCGAAGGCGCCAGCGAGCCGGCGGGCTGGCCGAAGGCCACCTCGATGAGCGCCGGCAGCGTCGGGTTGGTCACGTAGTCGGCGAACTGGCCGTCGTTCATCGGCTTGCTGCCGTTGAAGCGGTCCTTGTCCTTGAGGCCGATCACCACCTCGTTGACCAGCGGCATGCCCAGGCGCGAGACCTGCACCCAGGGGCCGCCGTCCTTCTCGGTGGCCTGAAGACCGGCGGCCGGCGTGCCGTCGAGCAGCCGCGCCTGGCGCAGGCTGGCGGTGGTCCAGGCGCCGATGACGTCGTCGCTGCCGTTGGTGAGGCAGCTCTTGTGCACTTCCAGCGCCAGCGTGGTGACGTTCTTGTCGCCGATGGTGTTGGGCAGCGCGCCGATCAGGCTGGGATCGGTGATGACCGCGAGAGGTGCGTTCACGAGGTCGAAGATCGTGCCCAGGTTGACCGCGAACGGGTCCTGCCGCTGGCCGACGAACATCTTGGCCGGCGTGCTGCAGCCGGGGATGTTGACCGAGTAGACGTGCTTGGCGGCGTAGCCCGCGTAGTCGGGGATCGTCTTGCTGCCGATGTTGTCCACCGGCTTGGCGAAGACGGCACCGCCGCCGCTGGCGTTGGTCACGGGCGTTGCGGTGCCGGTGCGGCGGTTGCCGCGCACCAGCGTCACGGTGTAGCTCTCGCCCACGTTGAGCGCCGGGTCGTTCGGGTTCGAGACGCTGCCGGCCTGGATGAGCGGGATCGCCACCGACTTGCCGCCGATCGGCAGCGCCACGTTGGCCAGCTTGTTCTGGAAGCGGAACTGGAAGCTGAGGTCCTCCTTCGCGTCGCCGTCGTTGTCGACGTGGATCTCGTAGAGCGCGTTCGGGTCCATCGAGAAGTAGTTCGGGCCGCCGTACGAGTCCTGCAGCGGCTGGTAGTTGGCGATCAGCGGGACGAAGCCGTCGCGCCCCGCCTCGTAGCTGCGGAACAGGTAGAAGTCGGTGCCGTCCACCTTGGGCGCGGTGGCGATGAACGGGCCTTCCCGGTGGCTGGAAGCGCCGGCCAGCCCGCAGGTGGCCAGCAGGGCGGCGCCGAGCAGCGGCGCGGCGCGGAAGGTGGGTCGGGACATGTGAAGGGCTCCTGGCTATCGGATGAAGCCGGCCCGATCGGCCGGTTGCCAGCGATACGCGCAGGGCTTTCGAATGGATGCAGCGGCCTAGAATTCGGCGCATGGACAAGCCCGCCGACACGACCTACGACCCCAGCGCCAAGCAGAAGTCGCAGGCCAAGACCTCGCGCATCCCGATCAAGCCGGTGGCCGGGCCGGTGCTGAAGAAGCCGGAGTGGATCCGCGTGAAGGCCGGCTCGCCTTCCACGCGCTTCTACGAGATCAAGGACATCCTGCGCCGCAACAAGCTCGTCACGGTGTGCGAGGAAGCCTCGTGCCCGAACATCGGCGAATGCTTCGGCAAGGGCACGGCCACGTTCATGATCATGGGCGACAAATGCACCCGGCGCTGCCCGTTCTGCGACGTGGGCCACGGGCGCCCCGACCCGCTGGACGCGAGCGAGCCCGAGAACCTGGCGAAGACGATCGCGGCGCTCAAGCTGAAGTACGTGGTCATCACCAGCGTCGACCGCGACGACCTGCGCGACGGCGGCGCGGCGCACTTCGTCGAGTGCATCCGCCGGGTGCGCGAGCAGTCGCCAGAGACGCGCATCGAGATCCTCACGCCCGACTTCCGCGGCCGCATGGACCGCGCGCTCGACATCCTGAAGGCGGCGCCGCCGGACGTGATGAACCACAACCTGGAGACCATCCCGCGCCTGTACAAGGAAGCGCGGCCGGGCTCGGACTACCAGTTCAGCCTGGACCTGCTCAGGCGCTTCAAGGAAGCGGTGCCCGGCGTGCCCACCAAGAGCGGCCTCATGGTCGGCCTGGGCGAGGAAGACGACGAGATCCTGCAGGTGATGCAGGACATGCGCGCCCACGGCATCGAGATGCTCACCATCGGCCAGTACCTGGCGCCCAGCGGCCACCACCTGCCGGTGAAGCGCTACGTGCACCCGGACACCTTCCGCATGTTCGAGCAGAAGGCGGCCGAGATGGGCTTCACCCACGCCGCGGTGGGCGCGATGGTGCGCAGCAGCTACCACGCCGACCAGCAGGCGCACGCCGCGGGCGTGACCTGATCGCGCCGCTCACCTAGAGGCGCATGGCGCCGCCTCACCGCGGCGCTGCCCGGGCACCGACTTCAGCATGGAACTGGTCGAGCGTGACAACGAGGTCCGCTTGCTGGAAGGCTGCCTGCAGGAAGCGGTGCGTGGCAGCGGCCGCCTGGTGCTGCTCGGCGGCGAAGCCGGCATCGGCAAGACCAGCCTGCTGCAGGTGCTGGCCGACCGGCGCGAAGACGCGGTCCTCTGGTGGGGCGCCTGCGACGCGCTGCAGACGCCGCACCCGCTGGCGCCGCTGCACGACTTCGCTCGCGGCGCGAACGTCGGCTTTCGCGCGCTGCTGTCGGCGCAGACCGACCGTGCCCAGCTGTTCGAAGCCGTGCTGCGCGAACTTCAGCAGAGCCGGCGTCCGACGCTGGCCGTGATCGAGGACGTGCATTGGGCCGACGAGGCCACGCTGGACCTGCTGAAGTTCCTGGGCCGGCGCATCGAGCGCGCGCCCTGCCTGCTGGTGGTCTCGTTCCGCGACGACCAGCTCACCCCCGCGCACCCCCTGCGGCGGCTGATCGGCCAGCTGCCGCCGGCGCGGGTGACCCGCATCGACGTGCCGCGCCTGTCGCCTGCCGGGGTGGAGCTGCTGGCGCGGCGGGCGCTGCAGTCGGCGCCGGGCCTGCACGCGGTGACGCAGGGCAACCCGTTCTTCGTCACCGAGGTGCTGCGCCACGGCGGCGAGCCCGTGCCGCGCGCGGTGCAGGACCTGGTGCTGGCCCGCTACGCCGAGCTGGACGCGGCTGCGCAGGCGGTGCTCCGGCTGGCCAGCGTGGTGCCGGGCCGCATCGAGCGTTGGCTGGTCGAGCGCCTGCTCGGCGAGGACGTGGCGCCGGTCGAGGCCTGCCTGGGCTCGGGCCTGCTGGAAAGCAGCGCCGGTTCGGCGCTCGGGTTCCGCCACGAACTGGCGCGCGCGGCGGTCGAGTCGTCGCTGCCCGAGCCGCTGGCGCGCAGCCTGCACGCCGCCGTGCTGCAGGCGCTGCGCGACGACCCGCGCGCCCAGGCCTCGCTGGCCCGACGGGTGCACCACGCGGTGCGGGCGGACGATCACGAGGCCGTGATGCACTATGCGCCGCAGGCCGCCGAAGAGGCGCGCCAGCGCGGCGCCTGGAAGGAAGCCGCGGAGCACTACGCCGTCGCGCTGCGCCATGCCGGGATCGCCGGCATCGACGACGATCCGGCGCGCGTGGCACGCTGGCTCGACGGTTATGCCGGTGGCTGCGAGCGCAGCGACCAGCTCGACGAACTGATCGCGGCGCGCCGACGCCTGGATGCGATGCACGAGCGCACGGGCCAGGTCGTCGAACGCGCGCACAACCTCAGCCAGCTGGCCCTGAGCCTCACGCTGACGCTGGAATTCGGCGAAGCCCAGGCGGTGAACCGGCAGGCGCTCGCGCTGCTCGAGCCGCTGCCGCCCGGCGCCGCGCTGGCTTCCGCCTGGCGCGTTCAGGCCTACCTGTGCGGGACCGCGCGCGACCGCGAGGCGTCCATCCGCTACGGCACGCAGGCCCTCGAACTGGCCGAACGCCTGGGCGAGCGAGAGATCGCCGTCCTGGCCATCAATTCGATCGGTGCCGCCACCATCCACCTCGACTTCGAAGCCGGCAAGGCGCAACTGCTGCGCGCGGTGGACCTGGCGCTGGCCGAGGGGTACCACTTCGTCGCCGCCAACGCGTTGAACAACCTCGCCTTCGCGACCTGCGAATCCTTCCGATGGCACGAGGCCGAGGCGGTGCTCGAACGGGCGCTGGCGCTTTGCGAGCGCGACGAGTACGAGCGCAACCGCGACTACTACCTGGCCCTGCTGGCCCTGTGCGAGGTCCATCTCGGCCGCTGGTCCGATGCGGATGCGCGCGCGCAGGAGATCCTGCGGCTGCCGGTGTGGGGACCGAAGCGGGCCTTCGCCCTGATCGCGCTCGGCCGCCTGCAGGCGCGACGCGGCGATCCCCAGGCCGCCGCCACGCTGGACGCCGCGCTGGCGCTGGCGCCTTCCAGCGTCGCGCTGCGTGCAGCGCGCGCCGAAGCCGCCTGGCAGCGCGGCGACACCGCGGCCGTGGTCGACGAAGCGCGCCAGGGCCTGGTCCTGGCGGGCGAGGGCGGGGCGCCCTGGTACGTGGGCGAGCTGGCCTGGTGGCTGCACCGCGCGGGCGCCGGCGAAGGCGTGCCCGCGCGCTGCGCCGCGCCCTGGGCATTGCAGATCGCAGGCGACTGGTCGGCGGCAGCCGAGGCCTGGGCCGCCATCGGCTGCCCCTACGAGCAGGCCCGCGCACTCGCCGAAGGCGACGGCGACGCACCGCTGCAGGCCTGGCGCCTGTTCGACGGCTTGGGCGCGCGGCCGGCCGCGGACGCGCTGCGCGGGCTGCTGGACAAGGCCGCACGACGCCGGCTGCCGCGCGTGGCAAGGCCGGCAACGGCGGCGCAGCCCTTCCAGCTCACGCTGCGCGAGGTCGAGGTGCTCACGCTGCTGTGCGCCGGACTGAAGAACGCGGCCATCGCCGAGCGCCTGGTGCGCTCGGTGCGCACGGTGGACCACCATGTCGCGGCCATCTACGCCAAGCTGGGCGTGAACTCGCGCAGCGAGGCGGTGGCCGCGGCACTGCGGGCGGGCATCGGTCCCGCAAGATAGGCAATTCGCGCACCGCGTATAGGCAAGCCTGCCGTGTTCGGCGGGGGACCGGACTCCTAACCTGCGTTGGCGGCTGATCGAGCCGTTGACCGAATCTGGAGCCTTCCATGCCTCGCTACATCGTCGAACGCAGCTTCCCGGGCGGACTGCGCATTCCCCTGACAGAGCAGGGCGCCCAAGCCTGCATGAACGTCGTGAAGAACAACGCCGAAGGTGGCGTGACCTGGGTCCACTCCTACGTGAGCCAGGACCTGAGCAAGACCTTCTGCGTCTACGACGGCCCCAGCCCCGAGGCGATCCGCAGCGTGGCCGGCAAGAACAACCAGCCGGTGGGGCAGATCACGCCGGTGCGCGTGCTCGACCCCTACTTCTACCTCGGCTGAACCCGCGCGGGCCGGCGCCTGCGCCGGCCCGCTCCCCACCCCCTTCCTGGCGCAGGTCGCCGCAACCGGCGTGCGCCGCCGCATGCCCCTTCATCGAACCGAACCGACCGGACACATGAACACCCACCTTCAAGGGCGCGCATCGCGCACCCGCCGCCAGGCCCTGCTGGGCACGCTGGGCCTCGGCCTGGGCTTCGCCATCGCCCTGCCGGCCCGCGCCGCCGGTGCCGGACGAATCGTCACCGTCACCGAGCAGGTCCAGCTGGGCGTGCCGCCTTCACGGGCCTGGGCCGCGATCGAGAACTTCATGACCTGGCCTTCGTGGCACCCCGCGTTCGCCAGCACCAGGCTTCTCGAGGGCGACGGCCACTCGGCGGGCAGCGTGCGCCTCATCGTCACCCGCGACGGCGCGCAGTTCACCGAAGAGCTGGTCGCCCACGACGACGCGAAGCGCAGCCTGCAGTACCGCATCCTCAGCTCGCCGGCGCCGGTCGTGGACTACCGCTCCACGCTCACGGTCCGGGCCGACGGCAAGGGCTCGACCGTGGTCTGGAGCTCCGACTTCCAGGTCCAGCCCGGTGCCGCCGAAGCGGAGGTGCGCAAGCTGATCGCCGGCATCTACCGCCAGGGCCTGGACAACCTGGCCCTGGCGGTCGAGTGAGGGGCAGGGCCATGAGATGCGTCGAGCTCTGCGCCGGCCTGGCGCTGGCGACGCTGGCGGCCTGCGGCGGCGCGGGCTACGGCGGCTCGACTTCGGCGCCTGCCGATGCGGACAGCCGCTATGCCGCGACGCTGCTCGTCTCGGACCAGGCGGGGGCCGGGCAGCAGGACGCGCAGCTGTCGAACCCCTGGGGCCTGGCCGTGGGCGGCGGGTCGGCGCTGTGGCTGACGAGCCAGGGCACGGCGCGCTCGCGCCTGCTCAATGCCGCCGACCTCTCGCTGCCGGTGCTGGACGTGGCCGTGCCGCCGCAGAGCGACGCCAGCGCGCGGCCGACCGGCGCGGCCTTCAACCCCGGCAACGGCCTCGAGGTCTCGGCCGAGGGCCGCGGCGGCGTCGCGCGCTTCATCGTCGCCAGCGAAGGCGGCACCTTGTCGGGCTGGTCGCCTGCACTGGGCGTGGACCACGCGTTGGTCGCCTTCGACGGCTCGGCCGCCGGGGCGGTGTACACGGGCCTGGCCATGACGCCGCAAGGCGTCGACAGCGTGCTGCTGGCGGCGGACTTCCGCAACGGCGTGGTCGACCGCTTCGGCGCCGACTTCACCCGCCTGCCGGCCGAGGGCCGGTTCGCCGACGCGGACCTGCCGGCCGGCTACGCACCGTTCGCCATCGCCGCGTCGGGCGAGCGGGTCTACGTGGCCTACGCGAAGCCCGACGCCACGGCGCACCTGCCGCAGGCCGGCGCGGGCCTGGGCCTGGTCGACGTCTTCGACTTCGGCGGCCGGCTGCTGCAGCGCCTGGTGCCTGCCGGCGGGGCCTTGAACGCCCCGTGGGGCCTGGCCGTGGCGCCGGCCGGGTTCGGCGCCTTCAGCGGCGCCTTGCTGGTGGCCAATGGCGGCGACGGAACCATCGCCGCCTTCGACAGGGCCAGCGGCCGCCTGCTCGGCACGCTGACGCAAGGCGGCGGTGCGGTGCTGTCCATCGACGGCCTGCACGCCATCACCTTCGGCAGCGGCGCGGCAGGGCTGCCCGCGAACACGCTGTTCTTCACCGCCGGCCCACAAGGCGGGCGGCACGGTCTCCTCGGGCGGATCGACCTGCAGTGACGCCCCCTTTCCTTCCCCCACGCGCGGCACGTCTTGCCGCAACCTCGAACCGGACTCTTCCATGACCTCTTCCCTTGCTCCCCGCACCCACCTCAAGCTGCTCTCGCTGGCGGTCCTCGCCGGCCTCTGCGCGCCCGCCGTCCAGGCGGCGCCCTTCATCGACGCCCAGGGCGACTTCCTGCCCACCTACGCCGGCCCCAGGGACGCCGACCTCGACGTGCGCTTCGCCGACGTCGTGATCGACCCGAAGGCCGGCACCGTCACCTTCACCGGCATCGTCGCCGGTCCGATCGACAAGGCTTCGGGCAAGTTCTACGTCTTCGGCATCGACCGCGGCCGCGGCGACGTCGGGCGCGACCTGGTGTTCCAGGGCGCCCTCGGTGGCGAACCGAAGATCGGCGCCGGCGTGCGCTGGGACGCCGCCATCGGCCTGCTGGCCAACGGGCAGGTCGTGTTCTTCGACGCGCTGAACCCGGGCGTGGTGCCCCTGCCCGACGTGACGGCGCGCGTCGACGGCGACGAGATCTCCGCCACCGTACCGCTGGCGCTGCTGCCTTCGCAGGGCGCCAGCCTGAAGGACTACCGCTTCAACCTGTGGCCGCGTTCGCAGGTGTCGCTGGCCAACACGACGGTGGCCGACTTCGCGCCCGACAACGGCGACGCGCGCGTGGGCATCGTCGGCAAGCGCAGCGCGTTCCGGATGGTGCGTTCGGCCAAGGCCGAGGCCTCGGCCTGCCTGGCCGGTGCCGCCGCGGAGGTGACGATCCGCTCGGTGGGCGGCGTCGAGATGATGGACGTCTCGGTGCACGGCCTGCCGCCGCGCGTGAGCTTCAACCTGTTCGCCCTGCAGCTGCCGAACGCGCCGTTTGGCCTGGGCTCGTACCAGGGCGACATCGAGACCGACGCCCAGGGTCGCGGCCAGCAGCGCTTCGTCGGCCGCTTCAGCAGCGAGACCTTCACGGTCGCGCCCGGCAGCGGCCCGGCGCCGGTGCTGCACCACAACGCGTTCCCCGACGCGCAGCAGAACCCCGCCCTGGGGCCGGTGCACCAGTTCCACCTGGGACTGTGGTTCAACTCGCCGGCCGATGCCGTGCGGGCCGGTTGCGCGGGAGACGTGACCCCGTTCAGCGGCGAACACGACGCCGGCATCCAGGCGCTGAGCACGCGCAACTTCGGCGATGCGCAGGGACCGCTGCAGGAGGTGAGACCGTGAGCGGGGGCCTGCGGGCCCTTTGAGGCCACGCCTGAACCGCAGAACAAGCCGTGCCATGGACGCCCTGCATCAGGCCATCGTCTGGCTGTTCGTCACGGTGAACGCGGCGCGCACGATGGCCTACCTGCCGCAGATCTGGTCGGCCCTGCGCTCGCAGGACGGCGCGCGCGGGGTCTCCACCGTCACCTGGGGCTACTTCGCGCTGTCGCATCTCACGGGTTCGCTCTACAGCCTGGACATCGCGCGCGACCCCAGGCTGGCCGGCGTCTTCCTGGGCAACTTCGCGGCCTGCAGCGTGCTGCTGGGTGTCGTGGTCTGGCGCCGCCGCGTAGCATCGCGAGCACCATGACGACGGCATCCATCCGCAAGCCCCAGGTGTGCGTGCTGGGCAGCGCCGAGCCCGGCTCGACCGCCTACGACCTGGCGGGCGAAGCCGGCGCGCTGCTGGCCCGCCATGGCATCACGCTGGTCAGCGGCTGCGGCAGCCCGGCCACGCGGGTGGCGGCCGAGCGGGCCATCGCCGCCGGTGGCCTGGTGCTCAGCATCGTGCCGCCGGACCAGATGCCGCCGGCCGACTGGCCGGCGACGGTCGTCGTGCCCTGCGGCATGGGAGACGCGAGAAACCTGCTCATGGCCCTGGCCGGCGACGCCTGCCTGGTCATCGGGGGCCGCGCGGGCACCATTTCCGAGGTCAGCCTGGCCTGGCTGCACCAGCGGCCGCTGCTGCCGCTGGTGGGCTGCGGCGGCTGGTCCGATTCGCTGCCCGCGAATCCGCCCGACGAACGGCAGAACGCGCCCATCCTGCCGTGGCGATCGGCCGCGGAACTGGAAGCACGGCTTCGCAGCCTGCGGCTGGTCCCGCCCGGATAGCTCGCGCTCCCGGAAGGCGCCGCGGCGCGCGGCCGGCCGCGTCAGCGAGCGTGCCGCATCCGCTGCGCACGCCGCTTGTGCAGCCAGCGGATCACCCCCGTCACGAAGAGCAGCAGGCAGGCCAGGCCCGAGAGCATGACGAGGATGCGCCCGGTCCAGCCGAAGGCGCTGCCCGAATGCAGCGGCCACTGCCAGAGCATGAAGGTGTCGCCGGCGCTGCCGCTGCGCGTGTCGGCCACCTTGAGCGCGCGGCCGCCGGCGCTGTCGAAGGTGATGCAGCGGTTGTCGACGACGCGCGGGCGCAGTTCGGGCACGTCGCGCCAGCAGGCTTCGGTGAGGCCCGTCTTCGGGTCGGGCAGGCTCACGTAGTTGAGCGCGCCGGTGGAGGCACCCGTCAGCAGGCTGTCGAGATCCATCGGCGGTCCTGCCACGGCAGCCGCCTCGGGCTCGGGTGCCAGCGGCGAGAAGCGCTCGACGATCCACCGGAACTGCTCGGGCAGGTTGAAGTAGAGGCCGGAGACCAGCACCGCCAGCAGCACCACGCTGCTCCAGAAGCCGAAGGCCTGGTGCAGGTCGTGGTTCAGGCGCACCGGGCTGGCGCCGCGCTTGATGCCCAGCACGCGTTTCCACTTGCCGTCCAGCGGCCACCACAGCACCAGGCCGGTGAGCGCCGAGAGCACGAAGAACACGCCCAGCACGCCGACCAGCGTGGTGCCGAACTCGCCCAGCAGCAGCGCGTAGTGCAGCTTGAAGAAGAAGCCGGTGAAGCAGTGCTTCAGCGGGTTCCACCGGTGGTAGAAGGTGCGCCGCCCGACCACGCGGCCGCTGTAGGGGTCGAGGGCCAGGTTCAGCGAGACCGCTTCTTCCGGCGCCGGCGTGCCGGCCTCCAGCCAGTACGCTGCGACGACGTTGCCTTCGGCGTCGTCGGGCAGGATCAGCGTGCCGGACTCCCAGCCGGCCGGCGCCTCGCGCAGCGCCACGTCGCGCAGGCGCTGCAGCGGCACGCGCTGCGCGCCCGGCGGCGGCGTGGCGCGGAAGAAGGCGGGGTTGATCGCGTGGTCGATCTCCGCGTGGAACACCAGCACCGCGCCGGTGAGGCCCACCAGCGCCAGCACGCCGCCCAGCAACAGCCCCAGCCACAGGTGCACCTGCAACCACAGCTTGCGCCGTGCCAGCAGCGTCTGGTGGCGGCGGCGGCGCCAGCGCGACCAGACGCCGCCTTCGGGCAGCACCGCGCTCACCAGTCGAGCCTCGCGGCGACGTTCCAGGCGCGCGGCGTGCCCCAGGACGCGGTGCCGTAGCCGATCTGGTCGAAGTAGCGGCGGTCGAACAGGTTCTTCACGTTGCCCTGCAGTTCCAGCCCGTGGCCGGCCAGGCGCGTGCGCCAGCCGAGCATCGCGTCGGCGATGGCGTAGCCGGGCATCTGCCAGCTGTTGGCGTCGTTGCCCTGGCGCTGCCCGTCGGCCTGCACGCCGGCGCCGCCGAACCAGCCGCTGCCGGCGTCCAGCTTCAGCCACAGGCTGGCCGCCTGGCGCGGCGCGCCGGCGCGCCGGTGGCCTTCGTTGCTGGGCTCGTTGGTGTCGCGCGTGATCACCACCGGGTTCCAGCTGTAGGCGGCCAGCACGCTGAGCGTGCGCGTGACCTGGCCGGCCAGGTCCAGCTCCAGCCCGCGGCTGCGCACCTGGCCGATGGCGATCTGGCGCAGGCGGTCGTTCGGGTCCTGCGCCAGCACGTTGCGCTTGGTGAGCTGGAACAGCGTGGCGGTGGCGAGCAGGCGGCTGTCCATCAGGCTGCGCTTGGCGCCCAGCTCGTATTGCACCCCGACCTCGGGTGCCTGCTTCTCGCCCGGCGGCAGGTAGCTGCTGTTGTTGGTGCCGAAGCTGCGGGAGAAGCTGGCGTACAGCGAGGTCTCGCGGTCCGCCTTGTAGAGCAGCGCGGCGCGCGGCGACCAGGCCTTGTCGGACGGCCAGTTGTTCAGCGGCTCGCCCGTGCACTGCGGGTAGCAGTCGCTGCCGGCCGATCCGTAGGTGGCGGTGTAGCGCTGCCAGGCGCGGTCCCAGCGCAGGCCGGCCAGCAGCGTCCAGCGTTCACCGAAGCTCATGCGGTCCTGCACGTAGGCGCCCAGGTCGGCTTCGAAGCTGCGCCACAGCACGTTGTCCTTCGACGCGTCCACCAGCGGCTGCAGGCGCGGCGTGAGGTCGGTGTAGCCGGGGTCGTAGAAGGTGACGACCGGCGAGATGCCCGACAGTCCGACGAAGCCGCGCCAGAAGTCCTTGTAGCGGTAGAAGTCGGTGCCGATCAGCAGCTCGTGGCCCACGCCGCCGGTGGCGAAGCGGCCCGCCAGTTCCAGGTTGGTGTGGTAGTTGGTGCGCCACAGCGGGTTGTCGATGAAGCCCCACTCGCCGCCCCAGTCGCCGATGCCGGTCTGCACCTCGTCGACGCGCACCGCGTGCAGGCGCTGCTGCAGCGTCCACTGGTCCGAGAGGTGCCAGGCCCAGTCGAAGGCCAGCAGCTTGCGCTTCACGGTGTCGGTGAAATGGTCCCAGATCGAAGGGTCGCTGCCGCTGCGGCTGCGCGGCACGCTGCTGTCGGGGCGGTCGCCGGCCACCGGCACCGCGGTGTTGGGTCCGCGGCCGCCGGAGCGGTAGTCGTAGAGCTCGATCGCCACGTTGCCTTCGAAGGCCTTCGAAGGCTTCCAGCCCAGCGTGCCGTAGGCCGCCTTGCGGTCGTAGTGCTGGAAATCGTAGAAGTCGTCGGCGCGCTCGAAGCTGCCGATCAGGCGCCCGCTGAGCCGGCCGTCGTCGCCCAGCGGGCCGGTGGCGTCCACGCTGGTGGCGTGGCGGCCCCAGCGGCCGAACTGCTGCTCCACTTCCAGCGCCGCCTGCGCCTGCGGCCGCTTGGTGACGATGTTGACGAAGCCGCCGGGCTCCACCCGGCCGTACAGCACCGAGGCCGGGCCTTTGACCACCTCGATGCGCTCGACGAAGGCCGGGTTCACCGCGTCGGCCACGCCTTCGAGCTGCAGCCCGTTGCGGTAGGAAACGCCGTAGCCGCTGCCGAAGCCGCGGATCTGGAACTGGTCGTAGAACGACCCCGGCTGCGCCTGCACGCCGCTCACGCCGCGCAGGGCGTCGAGCGAGGTGGTGATGGCGCGGTCGCGCAACACGCTGCCTTCGACGGTCTGCACCGCGACCGGGGTGTCGGCGATGGGCGCTTCGGACTTGGCGCCGGTGCTGGAGTTCTTCGGGGCGTAGCTGCGGATCGCTTCGCCGGTGACTTCGACACGCTGGCCGTCGGGGCCGTCGACGGCGTCCTGGCTGCGGGCCGGGCCGGCCGCGGCGGCGGCCAGCAGCGCGGCGGCGGCGCCGGCGCGCAAGGAATGGGCGGACATGGGGATGCTCCCTCGCTGATGGTGTGGCGCGCGGACGGCGCACGGCGCGCGCCCGCGACGGGGACTGGCGGATCGAGCCGCCAGTGCTGACCGGTCAGGCGAGGAAGGGCGGGGCGCGCGGCTGCGCGGCCGACCACGCGTGCAGCGTGTGCGGCGCGGAGAGGAAGGCCGCCGGCCAGTCGCGCACCGCCTCGGCGGCGGGCACGAAGGCCTGCGGGGCCGGCGGCAGCGCCGGCGCCGGGAGGTGCACGGAGCAGTAGGGGCAGTGCTCGAACAGGTGGGTGCCGGCGCCGTCCGGCACCTCGCCGGGCGCCTTCCGGTCGGCGGCCGAGCAGATCTCCAGCCAGCCGACGCCGCGGTCGGCGGCGAGCGCCGCCGAGACCGAGGGCGCCAATGCCGCCATCAGGACCGCCAGCATGGCGATCCACATCGTCAGGCGACGCGTGGCCGGGGCGAAACGCATGGCAACGGATTCTAGGTGCCGGGTTTCGCTATCGTGGCGCTATCGTGTCGGCCCACGACCGGATCGAGTGGAAGCCATGAATTCTCGCCGCCAGTTCACCCTTCAAGCGCTCGGCCTGCTCGGCACCGGCTGGGCAGCCGACGCCCACGCGTTGACCGAGACCGACGCTGCCAGCGGCATCCGTGCCGCGCTGGAGCGCGGCGCCACGAGCGCCGTCTCGCTGCTCGGCCGCAACGACGGCTTCCTGGGCAATCCGAAGGTGCGCATCCCGCTGCCCGACGCGCTGCACGACGCCGCCAGGCTGCTGAAGGCGCTGGGCCAGCAGCGCAAGGTCGATGAACTGGTGACGGCGATGAACCGCGCCGCCGAAGCCGCGGTGCCGGAGGCGAAGACGCTGCTGGTGAGCGCGGCGAAGGCGATCTCGCTCGACGACGCGCTCAAGATCGTGAAGGGCGGCGACACATCGGTCACCGACTACTTCAGCGGCAAGACGCGGCTGCCGCTGTTCGACAAGTTCCTGCCCATCGTGACGAAGGCGACCGAGAAGGTCTCGCTGGCGGCGCGCTACAACAGCTTCGCCTCGAAGGCGCAGGGCCTGGGCCTGGTGAAGGCCGAGGACGCGAACCTGCAGCACCACGTGACGACGAAGGCGCTGGACGGCCTGTTCCTGATGATCGGCGAGGAGGAGAAGAAGATCCGCGCCGACCCGGTGAAGACCGGCAGCGCGATCCTGAAGAAAGTCTTTGGCGGCTGAGCCGCCGGGAAGGCTTCAGCGCGCGGCGCGCGAGAGCTCGAACATCAGCGCGGCCGGCAGCGAGTCGCCGATCGCGGCGCGTGCCACGCAGACCGCGTCGCGGCCGCCGGCGGCGCGCACCTCGAAGCCCTTGCCATCCTCGGTGATCTGCACGAAGGCCAGGGTCGGCAGCTCGGCCAGCAGTTCCTGGCGCAGGCGTTCGAAGGCCTCGCCGCCGAGCGCGGCTTCGTGCACCACGGCGTGCGGCATGCCGCTCTTGCAGAACTCGCGCGCCTCGTCGACCGAGGTGACGAAGTCGACCATCAGGCCCAGCGTGCGCAGCGCCTCGCGCACCTGGTTGCGCACCTCGCGCCGCGCCGCCACCACCAGCACGTGGCTGCCTTCGAGCGAACGCGTCGGCAGCGCCGGCACCGCGGCGTCGCCCAGCCGCAGCGCCGCGGCGCCGCCGGGCGCCGTCTCGGCGATGGTGCGCGGGAAGGCGATCACGAGCGCGGTGGCGCCGTCGGCGTCCTCGCGCTCGATCGGCAGCTCCAGCGTGGCCGCGGTCTGGTGCAGCAGCCGCCACGAGAGGCTGTCCAGCGGCGAGGCCTCGGCATCCGGCCGCGCCGGCACCTCGTCGACCGGGCGCCAGGCGAAGCGGCAGGTGAGCAGCGCCCGTTCGGGCCAGTTCTGCTGCTCGAGCTCGAACTCCACCGCCGAGCGCGTGTGGCCGAAGCTCCAGTCCAGCAGTGTCTGCAGCAGCGTGAAGGTGAGCGTGGCGTCGCCGATCACGAAGGCGGGCTTCAGGCGCTGGCGCACGGTGAGGCCGCGGCTTTCGATCTCGCGCCCGCGCTGCAGCAGCGCTTCGCGCAGCATCGCGGTCAGGTCCAGCGGCTCGGGCGCCAGCGGCACGCGGCCGTTGGCCAGCCGGGCCAGCTGCTGCGCCATCATGCCGGCCAGGCGCGCGCGCTCGATCTCCTCGCGCAGCGCGCGCAGGTCGGCGCGTTCGATGCGGCCGGTGGTGGCCAGCGCGGTGACCCGTTCGAGCGCCGACGACAGCGTGCTCGCGACTTCGCTGCCGACCTGGGCGGCCAGGTCGGGCAGGGTGGCGGGCTTGGGGTCGGCGCGCATGGCGCGGCGGCGGCTGAGGTCGATCGGGGCCATGAAAGCGGCGGCAGCGTCCGGCGTCGGCCGGATCATTCATGTTGCGTAGCCGCATTCTGGGCGTCAGTCCTGCGTCGCGAAACCTCCGGTTACGGGGGGAATGCCCGCCTGTTCAGACGACGCCGGCCGCGCGCAGGGCCGCGATGCGGGCGCTGTCCAGGCCCAGTTCGGTCAGCACTTCGTCGGTGTGCTGACCGAGCAGCGGCGGCGGCCGGCGCAGCGTGGGCGGGGTGGCCGACATCTTGATCGGGCTGGCGACGAGTTCCAAGCGGTCCTGCAGCGGGTGCGCCATCGAGAGGGTCATGCCGCGGTGGCGCACCTGGGGATCGGCAAACACGTCCTCCAGGTCGTTGATCGGGCCGCAGGGCACCTTGGCCGCCTCCAGCGCGGCCAGCCAGTCGGCGCGCGTGCGCGTGCGCAGCCGCTCGGCCAGGAGCGGCACCAGCGTGTCGCGGTGGCGCACGCGGGCGGCGTTGGTGGCGAAGCGTTCGTCCTTCGGCAGTTCGGGGCAGCCGGCGACCGAGCAGAAGCGCTCGAACTGGCCGTCGTTGCCCACCGCCAGGATGAGGTGGCCGTCGGCGACCTCGAACACCTGGT
>CAYVXO010000127.1:0-17485 GCA_964454485.1 uncultured Rubrivivax sp. | reverse complement strand
CGGGTCCGGGCCCGTGCCGCAGGCCGGCACCGGCTCGCGCGCCGGCACCGGCGGCGGCACCGGCACCGGCCGCGGCGCGGGCTCGCGCACCACCTCCACACCCGCGGATTCGAACTGCACGCCGGGCCCCAGGCCGGCGGGGTCGCGCGCGGTGACGCCGACGAAGGACTCGGCCTGCCGGCGGTTGTAGGCCGCCGTGTGGATCTTCACCTGCACGGTGTACTCGGCGCCGGTGGCCACCGTGTCGAGCGGGATCGTGACGGCCGCCGGCGCGACGAGGCTCCTGCCCGCCCACTGGAGCGGATAGTTCTTGTCGTTGGTGTCGTCGACCATGACCTTGAAGTCGAACTTGTTCCACACCGGGACATCCGACTCGGCGTAGGTGTCCGCCTCCAGGTACTGCTGGCGCCGCCAGCCGAAGAATTGCACGTGGGCCTTGGCGTGACGCAAGGTCAGGTAGCCGCCGTTGGGCAGGGTCGCCCAGGCATCGACCGTGATCTGGATGTAGCCCTCCATCGTGTGCTTGCACCGGTCTTCGGGCTCGTACGCTGTCCACCACGGGCATTCGTAGCCGAAGGGGTCGTGCGGGTTGCCGTCGACCAGTTCCATCACCGCCTCGGTGAAGACGGCCTTGTCGGTGGCCGTCTCGGACAGCTTGCGCATCACGCGCGTGACGGTCAGGTCGGTGGCCAGCGCGATGCGCTGGTCGGGCTTGCCGAGTTCGCCGGTGGTCGGCGCCACGGCCTGCGCCCAGAACGTGCGGCCGTCGGCGGTGGCATGCACCGCGCCGAACCAGTAGTCGGGCCAGGAGAAGGGCTCGACCGCCACGGCGCCTTCCAGGGTTCCGTGGTACGGCGCGAATTCGAGGTCCAGCGGCAGCCCCGCGTTGTGGCTCGCGGGCAGGAACTCGTTGCGGTCCTGGTGCGGCTCCGCGCCCGTGTAGCCGTAGGTGAACGACCAGTCCTCCCAGGCCAGCGGCAGCGACGGCAGCGGTGCCGGCGCCACCACCGCCCACGAGAACCCGCTCACCGATCCCGTCATCGTGCTGCCCGAGACGGTGGCGCCGGTGACCTGCTCCCACGCCCCGGCCGCGTTCGTCTTGTAGAGCACGGGGCTGCGGCCGGCCGGCACGGCGGAAGGATCGAAGGGCACGGTGATGGCGACCGGCTGCGCGAAGGTGATGCCGTGCGGCGTGAAGGCGACGATCGGCCCGGCTGCCGTCACACCCGAAGGCAGTGCCGGCGCGCCGCCGGCGTTCGATTCGACGCCGATCGCCGTCGCGGCCGCCAGCGCGCCGGCCGGGATGCTGACCTGCGCCCCGCCGGGTTCGGCCACGCTGCCGCCGGCAGCGCCGACGGTGGCGCTGGCCTGCTGTGGCGCGCCACCGCCGCCGCCGCTGTCGCCGCCCCCGCCGCCGCAGGCGGCCAGCAGCGCCAGCGTGCCCGCGGCCAGCCAGCGGAAGAAGGGGGTGAAGCTCGAAGCGTGTGCGCGCGCAACCATGCGGTCTCCTCGTCGGTTGTGGGTGAGGACGAGAAGACCGGCCGGCCGCGGACAGGCGGCCGGCCCACGAAGTAGGGGTCAGCGGGGCGCGCGCCCTTCGGCCAGCACGGCGGCCGGCACTTCGTGCAGGTCGTGCACCACGCCCAGCGCGGCCAGCAGCCGCAGCGCCCACCAGCCGGGATCGACCTGCCACCACCAGAAGCCGGCGCGTGCCGCGTTCATGTAGCGGTGGTGGTTGTTGTGCCAGCCCGCGCCCAGCGTGGGCAGGGCCAGCCACCAGGCGTTGGTAGTGGTGTCGCCGGTGGCGTAGCGGCGCCGGTTAAAGAAGCCCGGCCGCATGCCGTGCGTGAGGCTGTTGACCGCGAAGCTGGCATGCAGCGACAGCGCGGTGCCGACGAAGAACACCCACACCGCCACGCTGGCGCCCAGGCCCGCGCGGCCGAAGAGCGAAGTCCACTCGCCGAGCGCGAACAGCAGCACCAGCAGCGCCAGCGGGAACAGGTAGTGCCAGCGGTTCACCCACACCAGCTCGGGCCAGCGCGAGAGGTCCTTCGCGGCGTCGAGGTCGGTGTCCAGCGTCTCCTGGCGCAGCAGCCAGCCCAGGTGCGCCTGCCAGAAGCCGTGCGCCACCGGCGAGTGGGCGTCGCGCTCGGTGTCCGAATGGCGATGGTGCTCGCGGTGCCGCACCGCCCACCAGATCGGCCCGCGCTGGCCCGAAGCCGCCAGCAGCACGGCCAGCAGCAGCTGGAAGGCGCGCGAGGTCCTGAACGCGCGGTGAGAAAAGTAGCGGTGCCCGCCCACCTCCCAGGCGAACACGCGGATGAAGTAGCCCGCGAGCGCGGCCCACAGCACCGCCGGCGGCGCCGGCACGAAGAAGACGCCCAGGCAGGCCGCGTGCACGATCGCCACGCGGACGCGCACCGCCTGCAGCGGTTCGGAGCGCTGGATGCCGGAGTGCTGCATGGCGCGGGTCCTCCTTTGCCGTCGCGCCGGCAGCGGCGCGACACGCCCGAACCATAGCCTCAAAGAGCGCAGCCTCCTCGGTGGGTCTTGTGGATGAGGTGCAGGCAAGCGTTCGTCGTGGGTCCGGAACGGTCCGCTGCCGTCGCAGGGGTCGGGCCCGGTGTCGCCGTCGTGGACGAGCCTGACCCTGAACGAGGTGAGCGGGGTGCCGCGGCGCGGCGTGGCCTTCAGCGCGGCCAGGCGATCACGACGCGGCCGACGGTGGCGCGGTCGGCCGCGGCAGCCATCGCGGCCGGCCACTCGGCCACCGGGACCACGCGCGCCAGCGGCGGCGAGAGCGCGCCGCGCTCGAACAGGTCCACCGTGTCTTCCAGCAGCTGCTGCGCGGCCACCGGTTCGCGTTCGCGGAACTGGCGCACGTCCACGCCCACCAGCGAAGCACCCTTCAGCAGCGCCAGGTTGGCCTTCAGCACCGGGATCTGGCCTTCGGTGAAGCCCACCACCAGGTGGCGCCCGCCCCAGCGCAGGCAGCGGAAGGCGGGGTCGGTGAGGCCGCCGCCCACGGGGTCGAAGACGACGTCGATGCCGGCCGGCGCCGCGGCCTGCACGGCGGCGCGCCAGTCGGGCCGAGTGGTGTCGACCGCGTGGTCGGCGCCGACCTCCAGCGCGGCCCCGCGCTTGGCTTCGCTGCCCGCGCCGGCGACCACGCGTGCGCCCAGCGCCACCGCCACCTGCACCGCCGCCAAGCCGGTGCCGCCGGCAGCGCCGAGCACGAGCACCGTTTCGCCGGCCCGCAGCTGCGCGCGGTCGCGCAGCGCGTAGAGCGCGGTCGCGCCGGTGATCGGCAGCGCCGCGGCCGCGTGCAGGTCGCAGCCTTCGGGCAACGGCGCCAGCGCCTGCGCCGGCACGCACACCCGTTCGGCCCAGGCGCCGCCGAACACGGTGCCGGTGACCGGGCGGCCGTCGTCCTCGCGCCAGCCGCTGAATTCCGTGCCGGGCACGAAGGGCAGCGCCGGCTTCAACTGGTAGCCGCCGCGCGCGTGCAGCAGGTCCACGTAGGAGATGGCGTTGGCCGCCACCCGCACGCGCACTTCGCCTTCGCGCGGCTCGGGCGCGGGCACCTCTTCCAGCCGCCAGGCGGCGGGGCCTTCGAAGGCGTGGACCTGCAGCGCGAGCATGGGCCCCGATTCTGCCTGCCGCTTGCTCCACCCGGACCACGCGCAGCGCGCGCGTGATGAGGTTCATCTCCGAGCCCGGCGAGAAGGTGTCGGCCGGGTTGCGGTCGTACCGGCCGTGGGCGTGGTACGCGGCGTCGAACGCGATCTGCGCCGGGCCGCCGACCGCCAGCGAGACCTGCAACCTACCCATCGGTCTGCTCGACCCCAGCGTGGCGCACCGCCCCGTCGAGCGTGGCTTCGCGAGAAAGCAGCCGCTGGTCGACCGGTGCGCCGAGCCCTGGGCTTCGATGCTGGCGGCGGAGCCGGGGCGTCGGGCGCCGGTGGCGGGCGCAGCAGGCGAATCACGATCGTGTCCGGGTAGCGCGGGATCTCCGGCCCGCTGGCCACGCCGACCCGGGTGACGCTCTGGAGGTGGATGCCCAGGGCGACCAGCACGACCGCGAACGGCGGCCCGCCGGACAGCGCCACGTGGCCCACTGACAGGGCGGCCTGGCCCAGGCCCTGCTCGTCGCCGGCCTCGGGATGCGACGTCCGGCCGCCGCTGGCCGCCGAGGCGGCGACGTCCGGTGCCCCTGCTCCGGTCGCCGACTCGCAGCGGATCTGCAAGGGTGAACTCGCCGACGGCACGATGACCATGCCGGGTGCGGTGAAGGGCCAACGGCCGAACTCGTTCTCGGCGCTGCAGTCCAGCGGGCCGCGCCAATCCGGGTCCTCGGCTTCGACCCGGACCTCGATCTGCTGCAGCGGCGTCGGCGGCCCGCTGGCGCAGGCGGCGAGCAGCGGCGCGAGACAGCAGAGGCTCCTCAACGCGGCCAGACCGCGACCCTCCAGTTGTCGATGCCGTGCACCACCGGACCCTCGACCCAGGCGTTGGCGATGCGCAGGAAGCCGAAGCGCAGGGGCGCCGCGCCGGCCGAGAAGTCGGGGCAGGCCTCGCCGGTGCCGCAGGGCGGGCCGTCGTACTGGAAGAAGTCCCGCGCGGTGAGGCTGGCGTAGGCCCCCTCGTGGCCCCACTGGCGTGCCAGCCTGAAGGGGTCGGGAATCCGGTTGATGCCTTCGTAGCGCCGGCCCGACTGCTCCAGCGCCGGGTAGCTGCTGACTTCGGCTGAATCGGTGCCTTCCAGCAGCACGCCGTCCTCGGCGAAGTCGATCACGTAGATGGCGCCCTGGGTGGCAGGGTCGTAGAGGGCCGCGCGCGCGAAGTGGAACACGTGCGACGGCCCGGCCGGCTGAACCAGTTGAACGCTCATGCGGCGGAAGGCACCGGGGTGGCCGCCCGAGGCAACCTGTTCGTTGGCCAGCGTGGAGCCGTCGTCCACGACGTCCCATTCGTTGAGCGCGAACTCGCCGTCCTGGAAGACCACCGGCGGGACCGCCGACACGGCCAGTTGCGCGGTCGCGAAGGATTGCCAGTTCTGCGAATTCACTTCGACCAGGAAGATCGTTCCGTCGTCGGCCCGCGTCGCGCTGGCCAGCGTGTAGACGGGGCCGGTGGCGCCCGCGATGTCCGCGAAAGTGACGCCGCCGTCGGACGAGCGGCTCCAGCGATAGGCGGGAACGACGTCGACGTTGGAGAGCACCGTTTCGAACGACACCGCCGCGCCGACCTGGGCAGTGACATGGGCGGGCCGGACCTGGACCGCGGGCTGCGGCGTGGGCGGGCTGCAGTCGACGCCCGTGGGGCAGTCGCCCGACATGCCGATGCTGACCGTCATCCCGCAGCCGCCCACGAGGAAGCACAGGGCCAGCAGGCAGGCAGGAACAGACGCTCGGATCGGGGCCACGGCCCATCATCGCCCGCGTCTCGGCGGCGGCGTTGCGTCCGCTCAAGCCCGCGCCGCTGCCGTGTTCTCAGCGCTCGAAGGCCTCGTCCACCGGCACCCGCCAGCCGGTGGCCAGGCGGTTGGTCTCGTTGGCCATGCCCACCACCGCCATCAGCTCGCCGAACATGGCCGGCGTCATGCCGGCCTTCTCTGCCGCTGCCGAATGGCTGGCGATGCAGTAGGTGCAGCCGTTGGTCACGCTCACCGCCAGGTAGACCATCTCCTTGACCAGCGGGTCCAGCGCGCCCGGGGCCATCACCGCCTTCAGGTCTTCCCAGGTGCGGCGCAGCGTGGCCGGGTCGTTGGCGATGTATTTCCAGAAGTTGTTCGGCGCCGGCACGTTGCGCGTGCGGCAGAGGTCGTCGTAGACGGCGCGCACTTCGGGCGAGGCGTCTGCGGGCTCGATGGGGCGGGGCTTGCTCACCGCGGTTCTCCTGCGCAGGGGACGAAGGCCGCATCAGATCACAAGGCCGTGCCGCGGGCGCTGGTTAGCATCGCCACCCGAAGGTTCGAACGAAGGATGGCCCAGCCCGTGTCCCCGGCCGAAGACAAGCCGCAGGCCGCCGAGCCGGCGCCGGCGGTGCCGCGCCACAAGGCGCTGGCGGAGGCGGCCCTGTGGGTGGTGCCGGCGATCTGGTCGTCCAACTACCTCATCGCGCGTGTCGCCGCGCCCTTGGTGCCGCCGCACCTGCTGGCCTTCGGCCGCTGGGGCGTGGTGCTGGCGGTGCTGCTGGCCTGGCGCGCACCGGCGCTGTGGCGCCAGCGTGCCGCGTTGCGCGCGGAAGCGCCGCAACTGCTGGTGCTGGGCGCGCTGGGCATGTGGATCTGCGGCGCCTGGGTCTACCTGGGCGGGCGCAGCACCAGCGTGGCCAACATCGGGCTCATCTACGCGATCGCGCCGGTGGGCATCGCGATCGGCGGCGCGCGCCTGCTGCGCGAGCCGCTGGCGCCGCGCCAGATGGCGGCGATGGCGGCCGCGCTGGCCGGCGTGCTGGTGGTGGTGTTCCGCGGCGACCCGGCCGCGGTGGCGCGGCTCGAGTTCACCGCGGGCGACCTGTGGATCGTGGCCGCCACCGCATCGTGGATCGCCTATTCGCTGCTGCTGCGCGCGTGGACCTCGGCGCTCGGGCCGGTGGACCGGCTGTGCGGCATCTGCGCCGGCGGCCTGCTGTGCCTGGCGCCCTTCACCTGGCACGAAGTGGCGAACGCGCCCGGCCCGCTTCCGGCGGCGGCCTGGGGGCTGATCCTGCTGGCCGGCCTGCTGCCCGGGCTGGCGTCGTACCTGGCCTATGCGTTCATGCAGCGCGAGCTGGGCGTGGCCCGCGCCGGGCTGGTGATGTACCTGGCGCCGGTGTACGGTGCGCTGCTGTCCTGGCTGTTCCTGGGCGAGCCGCCGCGTTGGTTCCATCTGCTGGGCGCGCTCTTCATCCTGCCCGGCATCCGCTACAGCGCGCCGGCGGCGCCCAGGTCCGGCTGAGCGCATTCGGCGGCGGGGCGCGCTTCTTGCGAAGGCGGGAGCGATCCATCGAAGAAGGAGGCGGCGCGTGAACGACCTTTCCCAACCGGCCCCGTCCCCCGCGGCGCACCAAGACGAGGAAGGCCGCACCGGCATGAGCGCCGGCGCACTGAAGCGTGCCTTCCTGGACAACCTGTTCTGCGTGCAGGGCAAGTTCCCGGCGCTGGCCACGCGCACCGACTACCACCTGGCGCTGGCGCACGTGGTGCGCGACCGGTTGCTGCAGCGCTGGATCAGCACCGCCGCCGCCTACACGAAGCAGGGCGCACGCACCGTGGCCTACCTGTCGGCCGAGTTCCTGATGGGCCCGCACCTGGGCAACAACCTGGTGAACCTGGGCATCATGGGCGAAGCGGAGCAGGCGATGGCCGAACTCGGCCTGGACCTGGACACGCTGCTGGCCGCCGAGGTGGAACCCGGCCTGGGCAACGGCGGCCTGGGCCGGCTGGCGGCCTGCTTCATCGATTCGATGGCCACGCTGGGCCTGCCTTCGCTGGGCTACGGCATCCGCTACGAGCACGGCATCTTCCAGCAGGAGATCTCCGACGGCTGGCAGGTCGAGAAGACCGACCGCTGGCTGCGCACCGCCAACCCCTGGGAGCTGATGCGTCCCGAGTGGACCGTGTCCGTCGGCCTGGGCGGCCGCACCGAGCGGTACACCGGCACCGACGGCCGCGAGCGCGTGCGCTGGGTGCCCGACCGCACGGTGAACGCCATTCCCTACGACACGCCCATCCTCGGCTTCGGCACCAACACCGCGAACACGCTGCGCCTGTGGCGCGCCGAAGCGCCCGAGGCCTTCGACCTGGAGTCGTTCAACCGCGGCGACTACTTCGGCGCCGTCAACCGCAAGACGGTGCTGGAGAACATCACCAAGATCCTCTACCCCAACGACGAGACGCTGCAGGGCAAGCAGCTGCGCCTGGAGCAGCAGTACTTCTTCGTCAGCGCCTCGCTGCAGGACATGCTGCGCATCATGCGCACGCAGCGGCTGCCGCTGGAGAAGTTCCACGAGAAGTTCGCGATCCAGCTCAACGACACCCACCCCGCGGTGGCGGTGGCCGAGCTGATGCGCCTGCTGATCGACGAGCAGCAGATGGAATGGCCCGAGGCCTGGGAGATCACGCGCAGGACCTTCGGCTACACCAACCACACGCTGCTGCCGGAGGCGCTGGAACGCTGGCCGCTGCCGCTGTTCGGCGCCGTGCTGCCGCGCCACCTGGAAATCATCTTCGAGATCAACGCGCGCTTCCTGGTGGATG
The DNA here is from genome assembly GCA_964454485.1 of uncultured Rubrivivax sp. Lineage (GTDB taxonomy): Bacteria > Pseudomonadota > Gammaproteobacteria > Burkholderiales > Burkholderiaceae_C > Rubrivivax. The sequence goes on along the minus strand of CAYVXO010000127.1, from coordinate 9,243 downwards.
TGCGGCTGCGCTTCCCGGGCGACGAGGCCATGCTCGCGCGCCTGTCGCTCATCGACGAGCACGGCGAACGCTACGTGCGCATGGCGCACCTGGCCTGCGTGGGCAGCCACAGCATCAACGGCGTGGCGGCGCTGCATTCCGACCTGCTGCAGAAAGACGTGCTGGCCGACTTCCACGCGCTCTGGCCTCACAAGTTCACCAACGTCACCAACGGCGTCACGCCGCGGCGCTTCGTGGCGCTGTCCAACCCGCGGCTGGCGCGCCTGATCGACGAAGCCATCGGCCCCGGCTGGCTGACCGACCTGCCGCAGCTGAGGAAGCTGGAGCCCTTCGCCGAGGACGTCGCCTTCCGCGAACGCTGGCGCGAGATCAAGCGCGAGAACAAGCGCCAGCTCGCGGCGCGCGTGCTGCGCAGCACCGGCGTGGCGCTGGACCCGGACTCGATCTTCGACGTGCAGGTCAAGCGCATCCACGAATACAAGCGCCAGCACCTGGCGGTGCTGCAGGTGGTGGACCTGTACCGCCGCCTGCGCGAAGACCCGAAGCTGGAAGTGGCGCCGCGCACCTTCCTCTTCGGCGGCAAGGCGGCGCCGGGCTACCGGGCGGCCAAGCTCATCATCAAGCTCGTCAACTCGGTGGCCGAGGTGGTGAACCACGACCCCGCGGTGCGTGGCCTGCTGAAGGTGGTGTTCCTTCCCAACTTCAACGTCAGCAGCGGGCACGACGTGTACCCCGCGGCCGAGGTCTCGGAGCAGATCTCCACCGCCGGCAAGGAAGCCAGCGGCACCGGCAACATGAAGTTCATGATGAACGGCGCGCTCACCGTGGGCACGCTGGACGGCGCCAACGTCGAGATCCGCGAAGCGGCGGGGCCCGAGAACTTCTTCCTCTTCGGCCTCACGGTCGAAGAGGTGCAGGCGCTGCAGGCCGGCGGCTACCGGCCGCAGGAGTGGGTGGCGAGGAACGAGCGCCTGCGCGCCGTGCTCGACCTCATCGGCAGCGGCCACTTCAGCCGCGGCGACCCCAACCTGTTCCGCCCGCTGCTCGACGGCCTGATCCACCACGACCCATACCTGCTCTGCGCCGACTTCGACAGCTACGTCGACTGCCACGCGCGCGTGGACGCCGCGTACCGCGACCGCGAGCGCTGGACGCGCATGTCCATCCTCAACAGCGCGCGCTCGGGCGCCTTCTCTTCCGACCGCTCGATCGCCGACTACGCCGAGAAGATCTGGAAGGTGAAGCCCGTGCCGGTGACGCTGCTCACCCCGAAGGACGTGCGCGGCAGCGTGCTGCAGTAGGAGGGCCCGGCTCATGCACCGCCCCATCCATTCGCTGCTGATCGCCAACCGCTCGGAGATCGCCATCCGCGTCATGCGCGCCGCCGCCGAGATGCGCGTGCGCACCGTGGGCATCTACTCGCAGCAGGACCGCCAGGCGCTGCACCGCTTCAAGGCCGACGAGAGCTACCTCGTCGGCGAAGGCCAGAAGCCGCTCGCCGCCTACCTGGACGGCGAGGACATCCTGCGCGTGGCGCGCCAGGCGCGCGTGGACGCCATCCACCCGGGCTACGGCTTCCTCTCCGAGAACCCGGAGTTCGCCGAAAGCGTGATCGCCGCCGGCATCCGCTGGGTCGGCCCGTCGCCGCAGGTGATGCGCGTGCTGGGCAACAAGGTGGCGGCGCGCCATGCCGCGGTGGCCGCCGGCGTGCAGGTGATGCCCGCTTCGCCGCCCTTGCCGCGCGAGCTGCAAGCCTGCCGGCAGGCGGCCGAGGCGATCGGCTACCCGGTGATGCTCAAGGCCAGCTGGGGCGGCGGCGGGCGCGGCATGCGCGTCATCGAGGGTGCGGCCGACCTGCCGGCAGCGCTGGAAGCGGCGCGCCGCGAGGCGCTGGCCGCCTTCGGCAACGACGAGGTCTACTTCGAGAAACTGGTGCGGCGCGCGCGCCACGTGGAAGTGCAGATCCTGGGCGACCTGCACGGCACCATCGTCCACCTGCACGAACGCGACTGCACCGCGCAGCGGCGCAACCAGAAGGTGGTGGAACGCGCGCCGGCGCCGTACCTGAACGCCGCGCAGCGCGCCACGCTGTGCGACAGCGCGCTCGCGCTCATGCGCTCGGTCGGCTACACGCACGCCGGCACGGTCGAGTTCCTGATGGACGCCGATTCGGGCCAGTGCTACTTCATCGAGGTCAACCCACGCATCCAGGTCGAGCACACGGTGACCGAGATGATCACCGGCATCGACATCGTGAAGGCGCAGATCCGCATCACCGAAGGCGCGGCCATCGGCGTGCCCGAAGGCGGCGCCGTGCCTTCGGCTGGCGTGCCGGCGCAGGAGGCGATCCCGCTCAACGGCCAGGCGCTGCAGTGCCGCGTGACCACCGAAGACCCGGAGAACGGCTTCCTGCCCGACTACGGCCGCATCGCCGCCTACCGCAGCGCGGCCGGCTTCGGCATCCGGCTCGACGCCGGCACCGCCTACACCGGCGCCGTCATCACGCCCTACTACGACTCGCTGCTCGTCAAGGTCACGGCCTGGGCGCCCACCGCGGCCGAGACCACGCAGCGCATGGACCGCGCGCTGCGCGAGTTCCGCATCCGCGGCGTCGCCACCAACCTGCCCTTCCTGGAGAACCTGATCAACCACCCGGCCTTCGTGGCCGGCGAGATCACCACCCGCTTCATCGAGAGCACGCCCGAGCTGCTGGCCTTCAGCGCGCGCCGCGACCGCGCCACCAAGCTGCTCGGCTTCCTGGCCGAGACGGTGGTGCACGGCAACCCGGAAGTGCAGGGCCGCGAGCGGCCGCCGCTGCCCTTGCCCAAGCCGGTGCTGCCGAAGGTGGACACCAGCGCGCCGCTGCCGCTGGGCACGCGCGACCGCCTGAAGATGCTGGGCCCGGCCGCCTTCGCGCGCTGGATGCAGGCCGAACGCCGCGTGCTCGTCACCGACACCACGCTGCGCGACGCCCACCAGTCGCTGCTGGCCACGCGCATGCGCACCGCCGACATGCTGCCCATCGCGCCCTTCTACGCACGCGCGCTGCCGCAGCTGTTCGCGCTCGAATGCTGGGGCGGCGCCACCTTCGACGTCGCGCTGCGCTTCCTGAAGGAAGACCCCTGGGACCGGCTGGCGGCGCTGCGCGAGCGCGTGCCCAACCTGCTGTTCCAGATGCTGCTGCGCGGCTCCAACGCCGTGGGCTATGCCAACTACGCCGACAACGTGGTGCGCCACTTCGTGCAGCAGGCGGCGGCCGGCGGCGTGGACCTGTTCCGCGTCTTCGATTCGCTCAACTGGGTGGACAACATGCGCGTCGCCATCGACGCCGTGCTGGAAACCGGCGCGCTGTGCGAAGGCGCCATCTGCTACACCGCCGACCTGTTCGATCCCGCGCGGCCCAAGTACGGGCTCGACTACTACCTGCGCATCGCGCGCCAGCTCAAGGCCGCCGGCATGCATGTGCTGGCCATCAAGGACATGGCCGGCGTCTGCCGCCCGCGCGCGGCGGCCGCTCTGGTGGGTGCGCTGAAGGCCGAGACCGGGCTGCCGATCCACTTCCACACCCACGACACCAGCGGCGCCGCCGCCGCTTCGGTGCTGGCGGCGGTGGAAGCCGGCTGCGACGCGGTGGACGGCGCGCTGGACGCGATGAGTGGGCTCACCTCGCAGCCCAACCTCTCGGCCATCGCCGCCGCGCTGGCCGGCACCGAGCGCGACCCCGGGCTGGACGCGCACGCGCTGCACCAGGCTTCGACGTACTTCGAAGGCGTGCGCCGCTTCTACGCGCCCTTCGAGAGCGAGATCCGCAGCGGCACCGCCGACGTCTACCGGCATGAAATGCCCGGCGGCCAGTACACCAACCTGCGCGAGCAGGCGCGCGCGCTCGGGCTGGCGCCGCGCTGGAGCGAGGTCTCGCAGACCTATGCGGACGTGAACCGGCTCTTCGGCGACATCGTCAAGGTCACGCCCACCTCCAAGGTGGTGGGCGACATGGCGCTCATGATGGTGGCCAGCGACCTGACCGCCGCCGACGTGCTGGACCCGGCGCGCGAGATCGCGTTCCCGGAATCGGTGGTGGCGCTGTTCCGCGGCGAACTGGGTTTTCCGCCCGACGGCTTTCCGCCCGAGGTCTCGCGCAAGATCCTGCGCCTGGGCGAAGGCGAGGCGCCGCCCGCGCCCTACCGGCCGGGCGACCGCCTGCCGGCGGTGGACCTGGCGGCGGCGCGCCAGCAGGCCGAGCAGGACTGCGAGCAAGTGCTGTCGGAAGCGCAGTTCTCCTCGTGGCTCATGTACCCGAAGCAGATGCGCGAATACTGCGCCCACGTGCGCCGCTTCGGCGACACCTCGTTGCTGCCGACGCCGGTGTTCTTCTACGGCGCGCAGCCGCAGCAGGAGATCGCCGTCGAGATCGACCCCGGCAAGACGCTGCTGGTGGCGCTGCAGTCGGTGGCGCCCGACGGCGAAGCGGCGCAGAAGGTGCAGTTCGAGCTCAACGGCCAGTCGCGCACCGTGCGCGTGGCGCTGGCGGCGGCCAACGGCTCTGCCGCGCGCCCGCAGGCCGACCCCGGCAACCCGGGCCACGTGGCCGCGCCCATGCCCGGGGCCATCGTCAGCGTGGCGGTGACGAAGGGCCAGCGCGTCAGCGCCGGCCACACGCTGCTGGCGCTGGAGGCGATGAAGATGGAGACCCACGTCACCGCCGACCGCGACGCCGAGGTCGAGCAGGTGCTGGTGGCCCCCGGCGACCGCGTGCAGGCGAAGGACCTGATCGTGGTGCTGCGGCCGTTGTGAGACCCGCGCGCCTGCGGGCTTTTCTGGTTGACACCTGAATATATGAAAAGTAATGTGTAGCGATCCGACTCCCGGTTGAATCGCATGCACATCGCCATCCTGGGCGGCGGCCACGGCTGCTACGCCGCCGCCGCCGACCTGTCCGAGGCCGGCCACCACGTGCGCCTGTGGCGGCGCGACGCCGCTGCGCTGCAGCCGTTGGTGGAGCACGGCAGCATCGTGCTGAAGGACGCCCAGGGCGCGCGCGAGGTGCCGATCGGCATGGCCAGCACCGAGATCGGCCCCGTGCTGCGCGGCGCCGAACTGGTGCTGATCCCCTCGCCGGCGGTCGCGCAGGAAGACATCGCGCGTGCGATGGCGCCGCACCTGGCCGACGGGCAGGTGGTGTTCCTGCCGCCCGGCACCTTCGGCAGCGTGCTGATGGCGCGCCGCGTGCGCGAGGCCGGTTCGCGTGCCCGCGTCACCTGGGCCGAGACCGGCACGCTGCCCTACCTGGCGCGCAAGCATGGCGAGCGCGAGGTCAACGTCACGATCCGTGCCGTGCGGCTGCCCACCGGCGTCTACCCGCGCCAGCGCGAGGCGACCGCGATCGAGGTCATCCGCAAGGCCTACCCGGCCGTGCACGGCTGCGGCGACGCGCTTTCGGGCGCGCTGATGAACGCCGGCCCGGTGATCCACCCGCCGCTGGTGGTGATGAACGCGGCGCCGCTGCAGCACTTCGAGCGCTGGGACATCCACAACGAAGGCACCCAGCCTTCGGTGCGCGCCGTCACCGACCGGCTGGACGCCGAACGCATCGCGGTGCGCGAGGCGCTGGGTTACGGCGCGCCGCACTACCCGCTGTCGGACCATTACCTCAACGACCGCTGGATGTACGGCGACGCGCACAAGAAGCTGGTGAAGTCCGGCGACTGGCGCGAGCACATCGACCTCTTCGGCCACCGCTACGTGACCGAGGACATCGAGCTCGGGCTCGCCTTCCTGGCCTCGGTGGCGCGCGACGCCGGCGTCGACGCGCCGCTGGCGCACGGCCTGCTGGCGCTGGCCGGCGGCTGGCTCGGCCGCGACCTGCGGCGCGGGCCGCGCACCCTGGAAGCGCTGGGCCTGGCCGGGCTGGGCCGCGAAGCGCTGCAGCAGCGGCTGTTCGAAGGCGAATGAGCAGCGCCCCGCGCTTCGTCGCCGTCGGCGCCGGCCGCATGGGCCGCGGCATCGCCATCGCGTTCGCCTACGCCGGCCACCGCATCGCGCTCGTCGACCTGCGCCGGCGCACGCCCCAAGCCTGGCAGGCCCTGGCCGCCGCCGCGCGGCAGGAGGTCCGCGACAGCCTGGAAGGGCTGGCGCGCCTGGGTGCGATGGACGCCGCGCAGGTGGACGCCATCGCGGCGCGCGTCGAGCTCGTCGACGCTGCTGGCGCGCCCGCGGCCCTGGCCGCCGCCGAGCTGGTGTTCGAGGGCGTGCCGGAAACGCTGGAGGCCAAGCGCGACGCCTTTGACGCCGTCAACCGCCACTGCGCCGACGCCGCCATCGTCACCTCCACCACCAGCAGCATCCTCGTCACCGACCTCGTGCCGCTGGTGCGGCGGCCGGAGCGCTTCTTCAACATGCACTGGCTGAACCCGGCCTACGTGATTCCGGTGGTCGAGATCAGCACCCACCCGGGCACCGACGTGGCCGCGGTGGCGCGCACGCGCGAGATCATGGAATCGGTGGGCAAGCTGCCGGTGGTCTGCGGCGTGGCGCCGGGCTACATCGTGCCGCGCCTGCAGGCGCTGGTGATGAACGAGGCCGCGCGCATGGTCGCGGAAGGCGTGGCGAGCGCGGAAGAGATCGACAAGGCCACGCGCTTCGGCCTGGGGCTGCGCTTCGCCGCGCTCGGCGTGGTGGAGTTCATCGACTTCGGCGGCGCCGACATCCTGCACCACGCCAGCCGCGAGATGTCGGCCTCGATCAGCGCCGAGCGCTACGCGGCGCCGCCGGTGATCGGCCGCATGATGGAAGAAGGCCGCATCGGCCTCAAGACCGGCCAGGGCTTCTACGACTACCGCGGGCGCGACACGGCGGCCTACCGGCGCGACGTGCTGCAGCGCGTGCTGGGGCAGCTGCGCCACGCCGGGCTGTGGCGGCCGCCGGCCGAACGCACCGCGGACTGACGCTACTCGTCGCCGTTTTCGGCCGCGTCGTCGCCTTCGTGCTGGTGGAGCGCGATCATGCGTTTGAGCGTGGCCTTCAGGTCGGCCGCGCGCTGCAGGCCGAAGGGTTCGAGCACGCGGCGCTCGTGCTCGCGCGCCAGCTTGATGAGCCCGGCCACCAGCTTCGTGCCGGCCGGCGTGATCTGCACCAGCGTGACGCGGCGATCGCTGTCGTGCGGCAGCCGGCGCACCTGGCCGCGCGCTTCCATGCGGTCGAGCAGGCGCGTCACCGTGGGCTGCTTGCTCACCGAAAGCTCGGCCAGGCGGCCGATGCTCATCGGCTCGTTGCCGGCCAGCGTGGCCAGCACGCGCCATTCGGAGACGGTGAAGCCCTTGGACTTCGCGATGCGGTGGAACTCGCCGGAGATCAGGTGGCTGGCCTGCGCCAGCAGCGCGGGCAGGTAGTCGTCGACGAAGTGGACGGTTTCCGCCGCCGCGGCTGAACGGCTCATGGCCCGATGCTTGCCTCCGCCTGCGGCGCCGGCCTCAGGGTTTTCGCCAGTCCGACAAACTCATGACTTTTCATAGATCTTCCTGTAAATTATTCCGAACGGAAATACCTCCGTCAACCACCGCACGCTGCATGGCGACGATTTCCTTGCGGGTGGCCGAAGCGCGCCTGCTCAACCCGCTGATCCGCGAGCTGCGCCTCGTGGCGCCGGACGGCGCGCCGCTGCCCGGCTTCGCGGCCGGCGCCCACCTGCGCGTGCAGGTCACGCCGGCCGGCGGCGCTTCCGGCTGGCGCCACTATTCGCTCGTCAACCTCTCGCCCGCGGCCGGTGCCACCGCGGCGCCGCGCGAGTACGTGATCGGCGTGCGGCTGGAGGCACAAGGCCGCGGCGGCTCGCGTTTCATGCACGAAGGCGTGCAGCCCGGCGACACGCTGGTCGTCGAAGGGCCGAAGAACGACTTCCCGCTCCAGCCGACGGCCGGCACCACGGTGCTGGTGGCCGGCGGCATCGGCATCACGCCGGTCGCTTCGATGGCCGCGCAGTGCAGGTCGGAGGGCCGGCCCGTGCGCCTGCACTACGCCGGCCGCAGCCGCGCGCTGATGGCCTGGCTGCCCGAACTGCAGGCGCTGCTGGGCGACGACCTGCGCGTGCACGCCGACGACGAGGCCGGCGCGCCGCTGGACGTGGAGGCGCTGCTCGAAGCCTGCGGCCCGCAGGACACCTTGCACGTCTGCGGCCCCAAGGTGATGCTCGACCAGGTGCTCGCGAAGACCCAGGCGCGCGGCTGGCCGCATGGGCGCGTGCACTTCGAGCTCTTCACCGAAGCCGCCGCTGCCAGCGGCGACCAGCCCTTCGAGGTGGTGCTGGCGCAAAGCGGCAAGACCTTCACCGTGCCGGCCGGCCAGACGCTGCTGGACTGCCTGGTGGAACATGGCTGCGACCCGCTCTTCGACTGCAAGCGCGGCGAGTGCGGCGTGTGCAGCACGCCGGTGATCGAAGGCGAGGTCGACCACCGCGACTACTTCCTCTCCGACAGCGAGAAGAAGAGCAACAAGCTGATGCAGATCTGCATCTCGCGGGCGAAAGGCGCCCGCATCGTCCTGGACCTGTGAGCGAAAGGCTGGCGATGAGCACGAGCTACCGCAACAACCCCGAGGCCGTGCGCGCCCTGGTGCGCGAAGACGCCGTCCACCGCGACCTGTACATCTCGCCCGAGATCTTCCAGCTCGAGCAGGACCACTTCTTCGCCAACACCTGGAACTACCTCGGCCACACGAGCCAGATCCCGAAGGCGGGCGACTACCTGGCGGTCACCATCGCCGGCCGCCCGCTCATCGCCGTGCGCCACACCGACATGAGCGTGCGCGTGGTGATGAACCGCTGCGCCCACAAGGGCTCCACGCTGGTCTCCGAAGGCTGCGGCAACACCGGCAAGTTCTTCCGCTGCCCCTACCACGCCTGGACCTTCAAGACCGACGGCTCCCTGCTCGCGATTCCCGTGAAGAACGGCTACGAAGGCACGCGCCTGCACGAATGCGAGGCCGCCAAGGGCCTGGTCACGGTGAAGAACGTGCAGGTCTACCGCGGCTTCATCTTCTGCAGGATCCACGACGTCGGCCCCGGCTTCGAGGAGTACTTCGGCGACAGCCTGAGCTCGATCGACAACATGGCCGACCGCAGCCCCGAAGGCGAACTGGAGATCGCCGGCGGCTGCCTGCGCTTCATGCACAACTGCAACTGGAAGATGTTCATCGAGAACCTCAACGACACCATGCACCCGATGGTGGCGCACGAGTCCTCGGCGGGCA
>CAYVXO010000126.1:0-17764 GCA_964454485.1 uncultured Rubrivivax sp. | reverse complement strand
GATCCATCGGAATGTCGTGCGGCAGCGGATGGATGGTCTCCAGCGCCGACGCGGCGAAACCGACCCCGACCACCAGCGGCTTGCGCCCGCGTTCGGCCATCGCGGCCAGGGTGCGGTCGTAGAAGCCGCCGCCGTAGCCGAGCCGGTAGCCGGCCGCGTCGAAGCCTACGACGGGCGCCACCACGACGTCGGGCTCGACGTGCCGGCCTTCGGCGGGCACCGGAATGTCCCAGAAGCCATGCGTCATCGCGGCGCCGGGCTGCCAGGCGTGGAAGTGCAGCGGAGCGCGGGGTTGCACGACCACCGGCAGTGCGCATCGGGCGCCACGGGCGTGCAGCCGCTCCATCCAATCTCGAAGGTTGGGCTCGGCGCGGATCGGCCAGTAGACGCCGACGGTGCGCCCCGCAACGTCGCCCAGCGCCTCGTCCAGGTGGCGGGCGATCGCGGCCGCATGGCTTCGCCGTTCGGTGACCGGCATCGCCAGCCGCTCGGCGAGCAGGCGTTCGCGCTCCGCCTTGCGCCACTGCATCACCGTGGCGCGGTCCGGCGCCGTGCCGGGCGGGATGGCGGGCCGCGGAGCGCTCACGCGGGAGATTCCGGCACGGCGGGCGGGCCGGCGGGCTGCGCGTCGAGGCCCCAGGACAGCCAGTCCTCGCCGAACAGTTCCGCCGGATGCAGCGTGGCCACGCTGCCGTTGCCGCACATCATGGCGTCGGCCGGGCAGTACTTGTCGCAGCCCCAGCAGATGCGTTCGGGGTGCGCCGGGTGGATCGGGAACTTCTTCACCGCGAGAGCGTGCCGTTCGAACCGTGTTCGGCTTGCGCCGGTGCGCGCAACGCGCTCAGTGCACGCTGAAGTCGATGACGATGGCGCCGGGCTCGCGCTGCCGGTATTCGACGCTGACGCGGTCGCCGTAACGCTGCGCGATCTGCGCCAGCAGCGGCAGCGGGTCGTGGTCGTTGGCGAAGCGCATGGTCTCGCCGGCCTGGAGGCTGTCCAGCGCGCCGAAGATCGCGGCATGCCGGAATCGCTTGGCCACGCCCCGGGCGTCGAAGGGGTAGATGGCGTCGGGCGAGAGGTGCAGATGAACGGTCGACATGAAGGAATCCTGGTGCTGATGGCCGAGCGCCGCCGAACGGTTCGACGAACGCGCCGAAGTGCCTCTTAAGAAGTATGCAGCGTAGATCTTAAGACCGTACCCGGCCTTAAGTTGCATCAAGCGTCTTGCGGGTGGGGCCTTTGGTGCGCGGCCCGCCGCGCCTCACTTCGGCGCGCTCGCCGCCGCCGGCACCGCCCCCACGCCGGCGGCCTCGGCGCGCCGCCGCTCTTCCTGCGCGCGCTGCCGCCATTCGCGGCGCGACTCGTTGGCGAGGTCGATGCGCGCGCGCAGCTGGAAGATGTATTCGCGCAGCTTCGAGAAGTTGGCCAGCAGGATGTTCCAGTTGCGCTGGTCGAAGCCGAACAGCACGTTCGAGTCGCGCACCACCGGGTTCTCGCCGCAGCGCTGCCAGAAGGCGTCGTCGCGTTCCTTGTCGGGCACGCGCTCGCAGTCGGGCGTGGGGCGCGGCTCCTTGCGCGACATGTCGCGCGGCACCTCGTATTCCCAGGGCAGCAGCACCGGTTCCACCGGCAGCGGGATGTCGGGCAGTTCCGGGTAGGCGGTGACCTGCACCACGCGCACGGTGGTCACCGGCTCGGGGTTGACCGGCTTGTTGAGGGCGCAGCCGGACAGCAGCAGGACCAGCACGCCGGCCGCGGCCTTGGTTTCAGCGCGACGCATCGGAGGCTCCTGGGGCGGCGGGCCGGGCGGCGTTGGGCATCCAGACCCCGCTGCGGCACTGGCCGTCGGTCTGGAAGAAGTTCTCGATCTCGCACTTGGCCGACTTGTTGACCACCTGCACCACGCGCTCGGCGCCGCGCGAATGGGCCACGCGCTCGATGCGGTCGATGCGCTCGCGGTCGTTGAGCTTCAACTCCAGGTCGCGCTGGCGCAGGACGGACTGGGTGTCGGCGGCGCGCAGCACCGCGGCTTCCTGGCGTGCCTTGGCCGCTTCCTCGATCTTGCGGCGCAGGTCCTGCTCCAGGCTGGCGTTGGAGGCCTGCATGCGTTCGAGGTCGGTGCGCAGGCCCGCCACCTTCGCGTTGAGCTCGGCGATGGTCTGCTCGCGCTGCTCGATCTGGTGGTCCTTGTCGGCCACGAACGAGGTGACCTTCACGACGCCGCCGGTCAGCACCATGAGCACGACCCCGAACAGGGTGAGCTTGATCCAGAGCATTCGATGTCTCTCCCGGGCGGTGGCGACAGGCTGAGCAATCTAACCGCGCCGGCCGCCGCGCGCCAATCGGACTTGGGGGGAGGCGCCGGCGGTGCGCCTTCAGGGCATGGTCGCCAGCACGATGTCGGAAGCCTTCACCAGCACCGTCACCGCCACGCCCTCCGCCAGGTCCAGGTCGGCCAGCGTCTCCTGCGCCACGATGGCCACCACCGCCAGGCCGGGGTCGGTCCGGACCAGCACCTCGGCGTTCACCGCGCCCGGCTTGACGGCGGCGACGCGGCCTTCGAGCCGGTTGCGCGTGGACAGGCGCGCCGCGCCCAGCTCGCGCGCCAGCATCACGGCCGAGGACTTGACGAGCACGATCACCGCCTGCTTCAGCTTGAGGCCCAGCGACTCCGTGCTCTCGCGCGTGACGATGGCGGCCAGCCGCGCGCCGCCTTCGAGCGCGACCTCGACCTCGTCGTTGACGGCGCCGGCGCGGATGGCGCTCACCGTGCCCAGCCACTGGTTGCGCGCGCTCGTCTTCATGTTCAGCACCTTCAGCAGCGAGAAGTCCTGTGCGAGGTCCATCGCCCCTTCCTCCAGCAGGCGCAGGAAGCGCCGGTGCACGGCGTCGACCTCCTCGTAGCGCTGCACCAGGCGCAGGCCCTGCTCGGTGAGCCGCGTGCCGCCGCCGCCGCGGCCGCCGGTGGCGCGCTCGACCAGCGGCACGCCGGAGCGCGAGTTCATCGCCTCGATCGCGTCCCAGGCCGCCTTGTAGCTCATGCCGAAGGCCTGGGCGGCGCGCGTGATGGAGCCTTGTTCGGCCACCGCCTTCAGCAGCGCGATGCGGCCGTGGCCGCCCAGGCTGCGGCCGCCGGATTCGACCCAGAGCGCGCCCTTGAGCTGGAAGGCTTGCGGGCGGTTGCGGCGCAGGGTGCGGCTGGGCATGGGCGTGGTTCAGGCGGCGGACACGCGCAGGTCCAGCCCGCGCGGCGGCTCGTCGACGACGCGGCCGTGGTCCAGCATCACCACCTGGTCGGCCAGGCGCTCCACGTCGTCGTCGTCGTGCGTGATGAGCAGCATCGGCAGGCCCAGCTGCGCCTGCAGTTCGGCCAATTCGTCGCGCAGGCGGCTACGCAACGTGCGGTCGAGCGCGGCGAAGGGCTCGTCCAGCAGCAGCGCGGTGGGCTCGTTGACGAGCGCGCGCGCGAGCGCGGTGCGCTGGCGCTGGCCGCCGGAAAGCTGGTGCGGGTAGTGGTCGGCCACGGCCTGCAGGTGCAGGGTCTCGATCCAGCGCGCCACCGGCTCTTCGGCACCCTGGCGCGGCGGGTTGCGCAGGCCGCGCGCGCGCGCGAAGCCGATGTTCTGCCGCACCGTGAGGTGCGGGAAGAGCGCGTAGTCCTGGAACACGTAGGCCAGCCGCCTTTCCTGCGGCGACAGCGACACCTTGCCGACAGCGTCGAACAGCACCCGCCCGGCCACCACGACGCGGCCGCCGTCGGGGGCCACGATGCCGGCGATCATGCGCAGCGTCTGCGTCTTGCCCGCGCCCGAAGGGCCGAACAGCACCACGCGGCGGGCGTCGCTGGAGAAGCGCACGTCCAGCTGGAAGCGGCTGGCGCCGTGGCGCAGCTGCTTGTGGAGCGCGATGTCCCAGACCATCGCTTCAGGCGCGCGCCGGCACGCGGCCCGGCACCAGCCGGCCCGCGCCCAGCAGCACGGCGATGCAGGTGACGGAGGTCACCGCGACCAGGAAGTTGGCGGTGTCGTCCTGGCCGGCCTGCACCGCTTCGTAGACCGCGATCGACAGCGTCTGCGTCTTGCCGGCGATGCTGCCGGCCACCATGAGCGTGGCACCGAACTCGCCCAGCGCGCGCGCGAACGAGAGCAGCAGCCCGGCCAGGATGCCGCGCCAGGCCAGCGGCAGCGAGACGCGGAAGAACACGCCCCATTCGCCGATGCCCAGCGTGCGCGCGGCGTCCTCCAGCTGCGGCTCCACCGTCTCGAAGGCGGCGCGCGCGGCCTTGAAGACGAGCGGGAAGGCCACCACCGCGGCCGCGATCACCGCCGCCTGCCAGGTGAAGATGAGGCGCACGCCGAAGTGCTGCAGCAGCCAGGCGCCCAGCACGCCCTGGCTGCCGATCACCACCAGCAGGTAGTAGCCCAGCACGGTGGGCGGCATCACCATCGGCAGCGTCAGCGCGGCGTCCACCAGGTCGCGGCCGGGGAAGTGCCGGCGGGCCATGACCCAGCCCACCGCCACGCCCAGCACCAGGTTGACGGCGGTGGCCCAGCCCGCCACCTTCAGGCTCAGCGCGAGGGCGACCCAGGCCGTGCCCATGCCGGCCTCAGGGCCTGCCGAAGCCGTACTTCGCCAGCACCGCCTGCGCCGGCGCGGTGAAGAGGAAGTCGACGAACTTCGCCGCGTCCGCGGTGTTGGGACCGCCGTTGAGCGTGGCGATCGGGTAGAGCACCGGCTTGGTCGTCGGCACGGTGAAGGCGACCTTCACCTTCTCGGGCATCACGGCGGCGTCGGTGGCGTAGACGAAGCCGGCGTCGACCTCGGCGCGTGCCACGTAGTCCAGCGCCTGGCGCACGCTGCCGGCGCCGATCATCTTCGGCTCGATCGCGCCCCACAGGCTGGCGGCCTCGAGCACGCCCTTGGTGTAGCGGCCGACCGGCACGCTGGCGGGCAGGCCGATCGCGACGCGCGCGTAGCCGGCCTGCGCCAGGTCCGCCAGCGTCTTCGGCGGCGTGGCCGCGGACGCCGGTACCACGACGACCAGCGTGTTGCTCACGAAGTCGCGCCGCGCCTTCACCAGTCCCTGTGCCTGCGCCTGGTCCATCGACTCCTGGTCGGCGCTGACGAACACGTCGGCCGGCGCGCCCTTGGCGATCTGCTGCAGCAGCGCGCCGGAGGCGCCGAAGTTGAACAGCACGCGGGTACCCGGGTTGGCGGCTTCGTACAGCGGGCCGATGTCCTTGAAGGCGTTGGTCAGGCTGGCCGCGGCCGAGACCGTGAGGTCGGCGGCCAGGGCGGCCAGGCTGGCCAGCGAGAGCGTGGCTGCGGCGGCCGCGTGGAGCAGGCGGGGTGTCGTGCGCATGGGAGAAGCGTCATTTCCAAGTATATATAACGCTCCACTTCGGAGTGCCTTGCCGCAGCGGCGCTAAGATGCGTGCCGATGCTGCAGAGCCCGATTCCGTCGTGTGCACCCGGTGATAGCGAAATCCGGGCCACCCTGGCCGCGATCGACCACGACGGCAGCGTCGACGTCGACGCGCTGCTGGCCGGCGTGGTGGCGCGGCTGCGCGGCGAAGGCCGGCGCGTGCAGGGCCTGGAGCGCGTGCCGGGCGGCGCCTGCGACGACTGCCGCAGCACCATGCGCCTGGCCGACATCAGCACGCACGAGATCTTCCAGGTCTCGCAGGACCTGGGGCCGGGCTCGCGGGGCTGCCGCGCCGACCCTGCCGGCTTCGCGCAGGCCAGCGCCGTGCTGCGGCGCGCGTTGCGAGACATGCCCGACCTCGTGGTCGTCAACCGCTTCGGCTCGCTCGAATCCGAAGGCCGCGGCTTCCGCGCCGAACTGCTGGACCTGCTGGCCGAGGGCATCCCCGTGCTCACGATCGTGGCAAGGCGCCACCGCGAGGCCTGGGACCGTTTCAGCGACGGTGCCGAGGTGCTGCCGCCGCGGGTGGACGCCGTGATGGGCTGGCTGGCCGGGGCGTTGCCGGCGCGTTGAGCGAACGGGTCCGGCGGACCTTCCGGTTCGGCCTGTTCCCGGACGTTGTCGTCAAGCCGCCAAACGGCCCAAGCGCCTGAAGGGCTTGCGACAGTGCTGGCCCGCGGCCACGCGTCTCAACCCGCCACGCCCAACCGGCGCGCGCGTTCGATCAGCCGCCTGGCGTTGCGCACCGTCGGCACCTCGACCCACTGGCCTTCGAAGAGCGCACGGTCCTCGCCGCGTGCGCGGGCGGCCTCGAAGGCCTCGACCATCGCTCGTGCGCGCGCCACTTCGGCCGGCTGCGGCGTGAGCGCGGTGTTGATCGGCGCCGCGTGCTCGGGCCGCACCAGCGACTTGCTGCGGTAGCCCAGGCGGCGCGCGAAGGCGGCCTCGCGTGCCGCGCCTTCGGCGTCGCTGAAGGTGTAGGGCGCGTCGATCGGCTCGATGCGCGCGGCGCGGCAGTCCAGCAGGAAGCGGCGGCGCGCGTGGTCGAGCTCGGTGCCGTCGGGAGCGCGTTCGGCCGCGAGATCGTTCGCCAGGTCCTCGGCGCCGAGCAGCGCGGCGCGCACGCGCGTGCTTCCGGCGGCGATCACGCGCAGGTCGGCCACGCCGAGCGCGGTCTCGCAGACGGGCAGGATCTCGGTGCGGCCGGGCTCCAGCGCCAGCCGCGCTTCCCACCAGCCCACGGCGGCGTGCAGCGCGTGCATCTGCGCCGCGCTTTCGGCCATCGGGTAGGCGATGACGTCGGGGTGCGCGGACATCGCCGCTTCCAGGTCGAGCGGGCCGTCGCCTTCGAGTGGGTTGATGCGCACCGCGGCGACCCGGCCGCGCGCGCGGCAGCCTTCGACGAAGCGCGCCAGCAGCGCGCGCGCCTCGGCACGGCGCGGCGGCGGGGTGAAGTCCTCCAGGTCGACGATGAGCGCGTCGGCGCCGCTTTCGAGCATGGCGTCGTGGGCGGCGGCGTCGGCGCCGGGGCCGAAGAGCCAGCTGCGGCGCAGGTCGGGGTCGGGAAGGGCCATGGGGCCCGATTGTGGCGCCGCATCTCGCGCCGCCGGGGCGACGTTTCGCGCCCGCCGCCGCGGCGCCGTCGCATCCCGGGTGCGCGGCGGTGCGGGGCTGCCCAGACTGCGCTCCATCGCACAACGACACCCAGCGAGGACCCCATGAAGAGCACCCCGACCCGCCGCTTCTTCCTGACCGCCCTGACGGCGCTGGCCGCCGTCTTCTCCTTCGCGGTGCAGGCCACCCCCGAGACCGCCTTCGAGGACGCCGCGCGCCTGTTCAACGCGGCGCTCGGTGGCGAGACCGCCGCCGTCGACAAGGCCGCCGACGCCTTCGACGCGCTGCTCAAGGCCGAGCCCGCCAACCCGCTGCTGCTGGCCTACGCCGGCGCCAGCCAGGCGATGAAGGCGCGCACCACCCTGCTGCCGTGGAAGAAGATGACCTACGCCGAAGACGGCCTGGCGCAGATCGACAAGGCGCTGGCGCTGCTCGGCCCCGCGCACGAGACGGCCCTCGTGCGCGGCGTGCCGCTGGCGCTGGAAGCGCGCTACGTGGCCGCCAACACCTTCCTCGCCGTGCCCGGCTTCATGAACCGCGGCGCGCGCGGCGCCAAGCTGCTGGCCGACGTGCAGGCCGCGCCTTCGTTCGCCGGCGCGCCGCTGGGCTTTCGCGGCCAGGTGCTGATGCGCGCCGCCGCCCAGGCCCAGGCCGAGAAGCGCAACGACGACGCCCGCAAGCTGCTGGAAACCGTGGTCGCGGCCAACGCGCCGCAGTCCGAAGCGGCGAAGGCGCAGCTCAAGGCCCTGCAATGAACCCGGTCGTCGAACTGCGCGCCGTGCACAAGACCTACCGCCTGGGCGAGCACGTCATCCCCGCCGTGCGCGGCGTGGACCTTCAGGTGCAGCGCGGCGAACTGCTCGCCATCACCGGCCCTTCGGGCAGCGGCAAGAGCACCATCCTCAACCTCTGCGGGCTGATCGACGGCGTCGACCGTGGCGAGGTGCTGTTCGACGGCCGCGCCGTGCAGGGGCTGGACGAGGTGCAGCGCACGCTGCTCAGGCGCGACGCGCTGGGCTTCGTCTTCCAGAGCTTCAACCTGGTGCCGGTGATGACGGTGGCCGAGAACGTGGACTACCCGCTCTTCATCGCCGGCGTGCCGGCCGCCGAGCGGCGCGAGCGCGTCGCCGCCCAGCTGCAGGCGGTGGGGCTGCACGAACACGCGAAGCACCGGCCCGACGCGCTTTCCGGCGGCCAGCGGCAGCGGGTGGCGATCGCACGCGCGCTCGTCAAGCGGCCGCGCCTGGTGATCGCCGACGAGCCCACGGCCAGCCTGGATTCGCACACCGCCGACCAGGTGCTGGAGCTGATGCGCGAACGCTGCCGCGCCGAGGGCGCCGCCTTCGTGATCGCCACCCACGATCACCGGCTGGTGCAGCGCTGCGACCGCGTGCTGGCCCTGCTGGACGGAGTGCTGCAATGAGCTGGCTCGCCTTCGCGGTGCAGAACACGCTGCGCAACCGCCGCCGTTCGCTCGTCACCGTGGCCATCGCGGCGCTGGGCACGGCCGCCATCCTGCTGGCCGGCGGCTTCGCGCTGTACACCTACCAGAGTCTGGCGCAGCAGGCCGCGCGCGCCACCGGCCACCTGATCGTCGGCCTGCCCGAGCAGTTCACCAAGGACGAGGACGTGCCGCTGCAGTGGGGCCTGGACGAGCACGAGAAGCTCAAGGCCGAACTGCTGGCCGACCCCGAAGTGCGCCAGGTGCTGCCGCGCGTGGCCTTCAGCGGCCTCGTCAGCAACGGCGAGAAGTCCACCGTGATGCTGGCCACCGCGGTCGAGCCCGACAGCGAATTCGCCGTCAAGGGTCCGTTCCTGAAGATGCTGGCCGGCGAGGTGCTGGCCTCGGGCGCGAAGCAGGCCGAGGTGATGCTGGGCGAAGGGCTGGCCCGGAGCCTGAAGGCGCAGCCGGGCACCAGCCTCACGCTGCTGGCCAGCACCACCGAAGGCGCGCTCAACGCGGTCGACGTGGTCGTCAAGGGCGTCTACTCGTCGGGCGTGCCGGAGATCGACAAGCGCCAGCTCTACACCGACCTGCCGACCGCGCACAAGCTGCTGGCGACGAACCGCGTCTCCACGCTGGGCGTGTACCTGCGGCGCATGGAGAGCACGCCGGGCGCGCAGGCACGCGTGGCGGCGGCGCACCCGAAGCTCACGGTGCAGACCTGGCTCGACCAGGCCTTCTTCTACCAGTCGGTGCACGGCCTCTACAACCGGATCTTCGGCACCATGGGGCTCATCATCGGCGTCATCGTCGTCTTCGTCGTCACCAACGCGATGGCGATGGCGATCATCGAGCGCACGCGCGAGATCGGCACCCTGCGCGCGCTGGGCACGCTGCCTTCGCAGCTGACGCGCGTGCTGGCGCTCGAAGGCATGGTGCTGGGCGGCGTCGGCGCGGTGGTGGGCGCGCTGCTCGCCTTCGGCGTGGCGATGCTGCTGTACGTGGTGCCGGTGGAGATGCCTCCGCCGCCGGGCAGCTCGCGCGGCTACCTGCTCAACGTCACCGTCGACCCTTGGCTCTACGGCCTCACGCTGGTGGCGATGGTGCTGCTGGCGATGCTGGCCTCGGCCGCGGTGGCGCGGCGCACGGTCGCCACGCCAGTGGTCGAGGCGCTGGCCCACACCTGAAGAGGAAGGATGCCGTGAAGACTCTCCATACCGCCCTTGCGCTGCTGGCCCTGCTCGCCGCGCCGGCCTTCGCGCAGGACGTGCCCGCGCTGCTGAAGGCCGCCGACCGCTACCGCGTCGGCGAGGACAACATGCAGGTCGAGACGCTCGTCACCACGCGCAACGCCGACGGCAGCACCGACAAGGAGCGCCGCTACACCGTGTTCGCGCAGGCCAAGCACCAGTCGCTGGTGCTGATGCAGAGCCCGGCCGAGAAGGGCCAGAAGGTGCTCATGCTGGGCGACGATTTCTGGCTGCTGATGCCTTCGAGCCAGCGGCCGCTGCGCATCACGCCGATGCAGAAGCTGATCGGCGACGCCAGCACCGGCGACATCGCGACGCTCAGCTGGGCCGACGACTACACCGGCCAGGTGGCCGGCGAAGAGCCCTGCGGCGAACCGGCCCGGCCCTGCTGGCACCTGAGCCTGCAGGCCACGCGCAAGGGCGTGAGCTACCAGCGCATCGAGCTCTGGGTGGGCAAGGCCCACCACGAGCCGGTGAAGGCCGACCTGTACGTGCAGTCCGACAAGCTGGCCAAGCAGGCGCGCTTCGTGCTGGACAAGCCGGCCGCGCCGACGATGGTGACGGCGATGTGGCTGCGCGACCAGCTCACCAACAAGAAGGAGACCGAGGTCCGCTACGAGAGCCGCAAGCCGAAGACGGTGCCAGAGGCGTGGCTGAACCCGATGTTCCTGGCGCGCAACCCGGCGCTGGAATGAAGGCTCGGCTTGTTCTCGCGGCGCTGTGGCTGTGCGCCGCGGCGCAGGCCGACACCGGTGGCCGCCTGCGCGCGACCTGGACCGACCCGCAGGCCTCGGGCGCCGGCCCGCTGGCTGCGGCGGAGTCGCTGCAACCCGGCATCGCCCCGCCGCCCGCCGCGGCCGGCGCGCTGGAAGCCGAACTGCGCGCCAGCGGCCATGGCCTGACCGCCGTCGCCACGCTGCAGGAAGAACGCATCGAAGACGACCGCTGGCGCGCGCATGGCTGGTTCAACGAGCTCTACGGCGCCACGGCCGCGGGGGCGTGGCAGCTCGCGGCCGGCAAGCGCGTGGTGGCCTGGGACGTGGGCTACGCCTTCCGGCCGAACGACTTCGTGCAGCAGTCGGCACGCCGCACGCTGCTGCCCTACACCGACGAAGGCCGGCCGCTGGCGATGGCCGAGTGGTTCGACGCCAGCACCGCGTTCACGCTGGTGGCGGTGAACCCCACCCACGAACGCAGCGCGCGCGGCGCGCTGGAGCCGGCGCTGGCCGCGCGCGTCTACCGGCGCGAGGGCGCGGCCGACTGGCACGGCTTCGCGCGCTGGGGCGCACGCACGCAGGGCAGCGTGGGCGGCGCGCTCGCCTGGGTGGCCGACGAAGCGACCGAAGTGCATGCCTCGCTGCGCTGGCTGGACGCGACCGACACCAATTCCATCGACCCCGACGTACAAGGCCTGGTCGCCACGAACCCCTGGCGCGACACCACGGTGCGCCACGCGGGGCAGGCGCTGGCGCGCGGCGCCTGGACCCGTGCCGCCCAGCTGAGCCTGCTGGCCGAAGCCTGGTGGGACGGCACCGCGCCGTCCGACGCGCAGTGGGACGCGTGGAACGGGCGCAACGGCGAACTGCTCGGCTTCGTCGCCACGCCGGCGCGACGTGCCGCCATCGCCGGCAACCTGGCCTGGCAGGCCGAGGCGCTGCAGGCGGGCAGCAGCCTGCGGCGCGCGAACCTCTACGCGCGCCTGTCGTGGACGCACGAACGCTGGGAACCGGCGCTGGACCTGCTCGTCACGCCGGCCGACGGCGGCCGCGTCGTGACGGCGTCGCTCGGCTGGCAGGCCGACCGCGTGCGCGTCGACCTGGCCTGGCGCCGCTACGGCGGGCCGGCGCGCGCCGTGCTGGCGCAGCTTCCCTCGAAGAGCGTGGCGGCGGCCTCGCTCGCCTGGTCGTTCTAGAGCCGGGCGACGCGGCCTTCGGCCACCAGCGGCGCGTACAGCGCCACGTCGGCGCGCACGCGTTCGGCCAGCGCTTGCGGGCTGGAAGGCGTGAGCTCGAAGCCGGCCTGATCCGCGCTCGCGCGCACAGGGCTCGATTCGAGCGCGCCGACGATGTCGCGCTGCAGTTGCGCGAGCAAGGGCGCCGGCGTGCCGGCCACGGTGACGAGGGCGGCCCAGGGGTGCATCTCCACCGGCGGGCCGCCCGCTTCGGGCAGCGTGGGCACGGCGGGCAGCGAGGCGATGCGCGACTTCGCGGCCACCGCCAGCGGGCGCAGCCTGCCGCTGGCCGCCAGCCCGGCCACCGTGTTGTGGCCGAAGGCGGTGAGGTCCACCTCGCCGGCCACCACCGCGGCCATCAGCGCACCGGCGTCCTTGAAGGGCACGTGCAGCAGGCGCACGCCGGCGGCACGCGCGAAGGTCTCGATCGCCACCTGGCTGGCGTGGCCGTTGCCCAGCGACGCGTAGCTCACGCGGCCTTCGCCCGCGCGCGCCGCCTGCAGCAGCGCGGCCAGGTCGCGGAAGCGGCTGCTGCCGCCGGTCCACAGCACGAAGGTCGCGCGGAACAGCAGCGACAGCGGCGCCAGGTCGCGTTCGGGGTCGTAGGGCAGTTGCGCGTGCAGCAGCGGGTTCACCGCCAGCGTGGCGGTGTCGGCGAGGAAGATCGTGTGGCCGTCGGCCGGCGTGCGCCGCACCTCGCCGAAGGCGACGATGCCCGAAGCACCGGGCTTGTTCTCCACCACCACCGGCTGGCCCCAGGCCGCGGCCAGGCGCTCGGCCACGCTGCGCGCCACCACGTCGGGGCCGACGCCCACGGAGTAGGGCACCACCAGCCGCACCGTGCGCGAAGGGAAGGGCGCCGCGCGCGCCGGCAGCGCGGCGGCGGCCAGCAGCAGGCTCACCATCTCGCGGCGCGTCTTCATCGCGAAGACCGTTCAGCCGAGCAGCGCGGCCAGCGCCAGCAGGATCGCGAACAGCACCTGGTAGCGCGCCGTGGCCGCGAGCAGCGGGTTGAAGGCGGGCCCGGGTGTTTCGCGCCAGAAGCGCCGCACCAGCCCCAGGCCCATCGGCAGGGCCGCCAGCGGCAGCAGCAGCGACCAGCGCAGGTGCGACAAGGGCACCAGCAGCGCCAGCAGCGCGAAGGGCGCGAGCATCAGTCCCGTGTATTCCCAGCGCGAGAACGCCGGCCCCAGGCACACCGCCAGGGTGTGCTTGCCGACCTTCGCGTCGGGCTCGCGGTCGCGGTAGTTGTTGACCACCAGCACCGCGGCCGCCGGCAGGCCGACCGCGCTGGCGGCCACCAGCACGCCCGGGCTCAGCGCCAGCGTCTGCAGCCAGTAGGTGCCGCAGACGGCGACGACGCCGAAGAAGAGCCAGACCACGAAGTCGCCGAAGGGCGTGTACGAGATCGGCCGCGGCCCGCCCGAATAGGCCATCGCCGCGGCGGCGGAGGCGACGCCGGCCACCAGGATGGGCCAGCCGCCGCGGCTCACGAGCACGAAGCCGATGAGCGTGGCCAACGCGAAGCAGCCGAGCGAGGCCAGGCGCACCTGGCGCGGCGTGAGCAGCCCGAGCGCGGTGGCGCGCGGCAGGCCCAGGCGGCCGGCACGGTCGGTGCCGCGCTGGAAGTCGCTCACGTCGTTGTCGAGGTTGGTGCCCAGCTGCAGCAGCAGCGCGCCCAGCGCGGCCAGCAGCATCCACAGGGGCGCGATGGTGCGCGTCTCGGCCCAGGCCATGGCACAGCCCACCAGCACCGGGTTGACCGCGATCGTGAGCGTGTGCGGGCGGCTCGCCACGACCCAGGCGCGCCAGGGCGAGGCGGCGTGCGGCGGGGCGGTCTCGGGGCTTCGCATGCAGGAACTTCCAGGGCCGTTGCGGGCTGCATGCAGTCTAGCCGCGCCGGGGGCGGCCGCTGCGGGGCTGGATCAAACCCCGTTCGCTTGCGGCGCCACGCGGCATGGCAGCGGGCGTGGGCGGCGGTCGTAGCATCCGCCCCATGCACGAGATCATCTGCCCGCATTGCCGCAAGGCGTTCAAGATCGACCAGGCCGGCTACGCCGAGATCCTGAAGCAGGTCCGCGACGGCGAATTCGACCGCCTGCTGCACGAGCGCCTGCAGCTGGCCGAGCAGGACAAGCGCAGCGCCGTCGAGCTGGCGAAGAGCCAGACCGCCGGCGAGTGGCAGCGCGCCGCGGCGGCCAAGGACGCGGAGATCCAGGAATTGAAGGGCAAGCTCGACGCCGGCGAGGTGGCGCGGCGGCTGGCCGTGAACGAGGCCCTGGCCGCGCTGTCGAAGGAGCGCGACGCGCTCGCCGGCGAGCTGGAGCAGGCGAAGCACGACAAGCAGGCCGCCCTGAAACTGGCGGAGGCGCGGCTGGTGAACGAACTGCAGCGGGCCGCGGCCACCAAGGACTCCGAGATCCAGGCGCTGAAGGCCCGGCTCGACGCCATCGAGACATCGCAGAAGCTCAAGCTGGCCGAGGCGGTGGGCGCGGTCGAGAAGGAACGCGACGAGCTGAAGGGCAGCCTGGAGCGCGCCGAGCTCGCCAAGGCGCTGGCGGAGCGCTCGCTGAAGGAGAAGTACGAGACCCAGATCAAGGACCGCGACGACGCCATCGAGCGGCTGCGCGACATGAAGGCGCGGCTGTCGACCAAGATGGTCGGCGAGACGCTGGAGCAGCATTGCGAGACCGAGTTCAACCGCTTCCGCGCCACGGCCTTCCCGCGCGCCTACTTCGAGAAGGACAACGACGCCCGCTCCGGCAGCAAGGGCGACTACATCTTCCGCGACGTGGACGAGTCGGGCACCGAGATCGTCTCGATCATGTTCGAGATGAAGAACGAGAGCGACCGCAGCGCCACCCGCAACCGCAACGAGGACTTCCTGAAGGAGCTGGACAAGGACCGCAGCGAGAAGGGCTGCGAATACGCGGTGCTGGTCTCGCTGCTGGAACCCGAGAGCGAGCTCTACAACACCGGCATCGTGGACGTCTTCCACCGCTACCCGAAGATGTACGTGATCCGGCCGCAGTTCTTCCTGCCCATCATCACGCTGCTGCGCAACGCGGCGATGAACGCGGTGAAGTACAAGGCCGAGCTCGCGCTGGTGAAGGCGCAGAACATCGACATCACCAACTTCGAGAGCGAGCTGGAGTCGTTCAAGAACGCGTTCGCGAAGAACTACGACCTCGCCTCGCGCCGCTTCCAGACCGCGATCGAGGAGATCGACAAGTCGATCGACCACCTGCAGAAGACCAAGGAAGCGCTGCTGGGCACCGACCGCAACCTGCGCCTGGCCAACGACAAGGCACAGGACGTGACGATCAAGAAGCTGACCCGCCACAACCCGACGATGGCCGGCAAGTTCGCCGATCTCAAGGACCGCAAGCCGGAAGACGGGAGCTGAGGCGGCGATTTCCCGGCGCCGGCTCTCAATCGTCGAGTTCGAACTCCGCCATCAGCTTGGCCGTGAAGCGGTCCGACACCGCGTTGAGGCCCTTGCCGAGCCCGAAGGTGAAGTCGATCTTCTTCCAGCGCGTGTCCAGCACCGCCAGCAGGATCTGGCGCTGTTCGCCGTGCGGCAGCGGGTGGGCGAGCGGGCCGGCTTCGATGAGGTACTCGAAGCCGGCGGCGCTGCGGCCGGAGATCTCGCGCGTGAGCTTGAACGTGGGCTGCAGGCCGACGCGCTTGTCCTCGCCGGTGATCGGCACCGTGAGACCGATGTTGGCCACGCCGTGCCAGCGGCCCCAGCGGTAGCCCAGGATCGGGCGCCACTCGGTCTGCCAGGTGCGTTCCTCGTCGGGCGCGCCGGCGTAGCCCAGCTCGATGCGGATGCCGGCGTAGAAGCCTTCGCGCTCGTGCGGCACCACGTACTGCGCTTCCAGGTTGGCGCCGCCCAGGTAGGCGTTGCCGCGCACGCGCGACACCGGCACCTGCACGCTGGTCTCCCAGTCGTCGGCGATGCCGTAGCTGATCTCGAACAGCCCGCGCAGCGCGCTCGGGCTGATGTCGCCGGCGCGCGCGCCGCGCGCGGCCAGCAGCTGCAGGTCGATGCCGACGTCGCCGCGCTCGGTGACCTCGTCGGTCAGCACGCGCATGTCGGCGTCGGCCTGCGCGCCGGCGGCGGCCAGCGCCAGCGCGGCCGCGATCCAGGGTTTCTTCTTCATTCGTAGCGGCGCTTCGGCCACCACGGGAACCAGGGCGGCAGGTCGGCGGAGACGCGGTCGGTGAACTTCGGTTCGCGCTTCTCCAGGAAGGCCATCACGCCTTCCTTGGTGTCGGCGCTGGCGCCGCGGGCGTAGATGCTGCGGCTGTCGACCTTGTGCGCTTCCATCGGGTGGTCGGCACCGAGCATGCGCCACATCATCTGACGCGTCAGCGCCACCGAGACCGGGGCCGTGTGGTCGGCGATCTCGCGCGCCAGCGCGCGCGCCGCCGGCAGCAGTTCGGCCGGGGCGTGCAGCGACCGCACGAGTCGGCCGGCCAGCGCCTCGCTGGCGGGGAACACGCGGCCGGTCATCGTCCATTCCAGCGCCTGGCTGATGCCCACCAGGCGCGGCAGGAACCAGCTCGAGCAGGCCTCGGGCGTGATGCCGCGGCGCGCGAAGACGAAGCCGAAGCGCGCGTCTTCCGCCGCCAGGCGCAGGTCCATCGGCAGCAGCATCGTCGCGCCGATGCCCACCGCGGGCCCGTTGACGGCCGCAATGACCGGCTTCAGGCATTCGAAGATGCGCAGCGTGACGCGGCCGCCGCCGTCGCGCACCGATTCGTGGCCCCAGTCGATGCTGCCGTCGGCGCGCACGGGAGATTCGGCCTTGTCGGGGCGGTCGTCGCGCTTCTCGTAGTCGAAGGTCTTCGCGCCGGCGGAGAGGTCGGCCCCGGCGCAGAAGGCGCGGCCGGCACCGGTGACGACGACGGCGCGGACCTCGTCGCGCGAATCCGCTTCGTCGAAGGCCTCGATCAGCTCGAACATCATGCGGCCGGTGAAGGCGTTGAGCTTCTCCGGCCGGTTCAGGGTGATCGTCATCACGCCGTCGTCGACGGCGGTGAGCAGGGTTTCGTAGCTCAACGCAGCTCCCGTTCGACGTCGGCTTCGAAGCTGGAGCCGTCGGCCATGCGCGCCCAGGTGGGGTAGGTGGCGGCGAAGTCGGCCACCAGCTGCGCCAGCGGCATGTCGTCGAAGGCGCCGCGCTGGCGCACGTACTCCATGTGGCGCTGGCCGCTCTTGTCGAACGGGTGGTAGATGGAGTCGTGCTCGCCGTCGAATTCCAGCGGCAGCAGCCCGAAGCGGTCGCAGAGCTCGATGTTGAACGCCGGCGTCGCCTTGCGCCAGGCGCCGTCGATCCAGAGGTCGGTGTAGCCGTGCCAGATGAAGAGGTCGGTCTGCATCTCGCGCCGCATGCGTTCGGTGCTGAGATGGTTCTTCACGTCGGCATAACCCACGCGCGCCGGGATGCCGGCGGCGCGCGCCGCGGCGGCCAGCAGCGCGGCCTTGGGCACGCACCAGCCGTAACCCTGCTCGATCACGCTGCTGGCGCGCATGCCGCGGGGCGTGAGGTCGACGCGGTAGGGGTCGTAGCGGAAACCGTCGCGCACCGCGTAGTAAAGCGCCACCGCGCGTTCGCGTTCGGTGGGGCCGCGCGCGTGTTCGGCGGCGAAGGCGGCGACGGCCGGGTGGTCGCTGTCCAGCAGCGCGGTGGGCGCCAGCGCGGCGCGGAAGTCGGGGCTGCTCATCGGTCCTTGATCTCGACGCGGCGGTTCTGCGCCCACGAGACCTCGTCGTGGCCGGTGGCGACCGGGCGCGTGTCGCCGAAGCTCAGCGCCTCGAGCTGGCCTTCCTGCGCGCCGGCGGCGACCAGAGCGCGCAGCACCGATTCGGCGCGGCGCTGGCCCAGCGCCAGGTTGTATTCGGCGCCGCCGCGCTCGTCGGCATGGCCTTCCAGTGCAAGGCGCAGGTCGTGGTCGTTGGAGAGGCGGCGCGCGTGGCGCTCGATGAGCGGCAGGAATTCGGGCCGGATCTCGCTGCGGTCGAAGTCGAAGTAGATGCGGCGGGCATCGGCCGGCAGTTCGGCATCGGCCGG
>CAYVXO010000125.1:0-17827 GCA_964454485.1 uncultured Rubrivivax sp. | reverse complement strand
GAGGGCGCCCGCGCCGCGGCGCGCACGCGCGGCCGGCCCGACGCCTGGGCGATACCCAACCAGCGCCCCGCGGTCTGGCCCTTCCTCACCCATGCCACGCGGCGCGACCTGCGCGAGCAGGTCTGGCGCCGCTGGCAGGGCCGCGGCCGCCAGCCCGGCGCGCACGACAACCGGCCGCTGCTGGGCGAGATCCTGCAGCTGCGCGGCGAGAAGGCGCGCCTGCTGGGCCAGCCCAGCCATGCCCACGCGGTGCTCGCCGACCGCATGGCGGGCACCCCCGAACGCGCGCTCGGGGCGCTGCTGAGCACCTGGCAGGCGGTGCTCATGCGCACGCGGCAGCAGGTGGCCGAGATGCAGGCCCTGGCCGACGCCGAAGGCGCGGACTTCGCGCTCGCGCCCTGGGACCGCCTGCACTACGCCGAGAAGCTGCGCCGCCGGCGCTTCGGCTTCGACGCCGAGGAGCTGCGCCGCCACCTGCCGCTGGAAGGCCTGCTGCAGGCCCTGTTCTGGGCCGCCGGCCGACTCTACCGGCTGGAGTTCAGCGCCCTGCCCGAAGCCCCGGTGCTGCACCCCAGCGTGCGGGTGTGGGAGGTGCGGCGCGACGGCGCCGCGATCGGCGTGCTGGTGGCCGACCTGCTGCAGCGGCCGGGCAAGAGGCACGGCTCGCACCAGGCCGAACTGCGCTCGGCCGAGTCGTTCCGCGGCCGCGTGCTGCCGGTCTCGATGATCGTCTCCGGCGTGCCGCCGGCGCCCGTTGGGCGGCCGGTGCTGCTGGGCTGGGAATTCGCCAACGTGCTGTTCCACGAGTTCGGCCACGCGCTGCACATGCTGCTGAACGAGGCGCGCCATCCGTCGCTGGGCAGCCTGCAGGTGGCCTGGGACTTCGTCGAGCTGCCCTCGCTGCTGAACGAATGCTGGCTGCGCGACCCGGTCCTGCAGGAGCGCTTCGCGCGCGACCCCGACAGCGGCCAGGCGATGCCGGCCGCGCTGCGCGACCGGCTGGCCGCGGCGCTGCACCACGAGCGCATCTTCAGCGTCCAGCTGGACTATCTGGCCTCGGCCATCGTCGACCTGCGGCTGCACCTGCTGGCCGACGGCAGCGGGCGCGCCATCGACGCCGTGCAGGTGCAGCAGCAGGTGCTGGACGAACTGGCAATGCCCGCGGCCTGGGACCTGACTTTGGACGTGGCCCACAACCTGCACAGCTTCGCCGGCGGCTACGACGCCGGGCTCTACGCCTACCTGTGGTCGGACATGATGGCGGCCGACGTGGCCGAGGCCTTCGCGGCCGCGCCCGGCGGCTTCTACGACCCCGAGGTGGCCGAACGGTGGCGCCGCTGCGTGCTCGCCGCCGGCCACACGGTGGACGCGGCGGAAGCGTTCCGGCGTTTCCGCGGCCGCGACCCCGACCCGCAAGCGCTGCTACGGCGATTCGGGCTGGCGGCCTGAGCTTGCCGACTCAGGCCGGCGTGGCGGCCTGCGTGAACAGCAGCGCGTCCACGCCGCCGGCCAGGGTGAGCGTGTGCACCGGCAGCGTGCCGTACAGGTCGTGCGGCGTGCGCAGCGACTCCAGCACCGGCGCCGGCGCGCGGCGCAGGTCGACCACGAAGGCCGGCACGCCCAGCGAGGCGAACGCGCCTTCCAGCGTGTCCGGCCCCGCCGGCGCGCGGCCGGCGTGGCAGCGGTCGGCGGCGAACAGGTGGCCGATGGTCAGCAGGCGCGGCCCGTGGCGGCGCCGCAGGTAGCTGCCCATCAGCGGCGGCAGCGCCAGGCACTCGGTGCCGACCGTGATCGAGACCGGCGACGAGGCCGCGTGCCCCAGGTGCGAGAACACCAGCATCCGCCCCGCCGGCCCCAGCGAAGCGAGCAGCAGGTCCACGTTGTCGGCCTTGCCGCGGTCGCTGGCCGCGATGCTGGGCATGTGCGAGGCCACGCCGGCAGCGGCCGACCAGCCGGGCGGGAACTGGCGCAGGTAGAGGTCGGACTGGCGCGCGCCGACGGCGGCCAGCCACGCGCGCCGGCATTCGGGCGCCGGCCGGCGCGCGAGGTAGGCCTCCTCGTGCGTCTCGAGCCGCAGCACGAGGTCGGCGATGGCGGCCGTCACCGCGTCGCGTGCCGCCGGCGCCAGCAGGGCGTAGTGGGCCGGCGCGGCGGTCTGGCGGTCGATCCTGAGCTGGTCCCAGTGCGGCCGCAGGCGCTCGCGCAGCGCGGCCGCCGCCGGCGCGTCGACGGCGTCCAGGAAGTCGAGCGCACGCTGCAGCGCTGAACCCGGCTCCGGCGCGAAGGCCGAGGTGTCCATGCCGTGGAAGCCGACGGCATGGCCGGCACCGGCGCGCGCGTTGTGGTCACGCATCCAGGCCAGCAGCGCGGCCTGCTGCGGGAACCGGCCGAGGCCGGAGGTGATGCTGCGCGCCGCCACCCCGGCGGCGTCGCCCGGGCCGCCCTGCACGAAGTCGTCGGCGTCGAAGGCGGAGGTCATGCCGGACTCGAGTGCGATCGCCGCGAAACGCCTTTCCTCCACCAGCCAGCGGAACAGGCGGTTGCGGAACTCCAGCGGCTCGGCGGCCCCGTGCAGGCCTTCGCCCAGCGAGACCAGCTGCGCGTCGCCGACCAGCGCCGCCAGCGGGCCTTCGGCGGCGAAGAAGCGCTCGTCCACCGGCCAGAGGTGGCGCCCGATCCAGTCGAGGAGGCTGCGATGGTTCATGCCGGCAGGCTGCTGTCGAAGGCGCGCACCGGCGGCGGGGGTCGCCGCCGGTGGCACGGAGCACCTTATGCCGGATCCGGTGCCGCCGCCCGTCGGCGCGCGCACCGAAGATTTAGGCCCGCGCCGGCTCCAGCTTCGCCTTGCGCGCCTTGAGCACGAAGCTCGCCAGGTTCCAGACCACGAAGAGCGCGATCAGCCCCAGCAGCGTGCCGCTGATCGGCCGCGTGACGAAGGCCGAGAAGTGGCCGCGCGACAGCAGCATGGCGCGGCGGAAGTTCTCTTCCAGCATCGGCCCGAGGATGAAGCCCAGCATCAGCGGCGCCGGGTCCAGGTCCAGGCGCAGGAAGATGTAGCCCAGCAGGCCGAAGCCGGCGGTGACGAAGATGTCGTCGAGGTTGTTGTTGACGCTGAAGGTGCCGATGCAGCAGAAGAACAGGATCGAGGGGAACAGCACCGCGTACGGGATCTTGAACACCGAAAGCCAGTAGCGCACCAGCGGCACGTTCAGCACCAGCAGGAAGACGTTGCCCACCCACATGCTGGCCACCAGGCCCCAGAAGAGGTCGGGGTGGCCGGCGATCATGTTCGGCCCCGGCTGGATGCCCTTGATGATGAAGGCCGCCATCATGAGCGCCATCACCGCGTTCTCCGGGATGCCGATGCTCATCAGCGGGATGAAGCTGGTGCGCGCGGCGGCCTCGTCGGCGGCGGCCTGGCCGGCCACGCCCTCGATCGCGCCGGTGCCGATCTCGTCCTTGTACTTGCTGACCTTCTTGTCGATCGCGTAGGCCGCGAACTGCGCGATCACCGGCCCGCCGCCGGGCAGGATGCCGAGGAAGGAGCCGATCGCGCTGCCGCGCAGGGCGCTGGGGATGATGCGCTTGAACTCGGCCCAGGTCGGGATCAGGTGGATCTTGCCGTTGAAGGGCGTGCGCTCCTGGCGCTCGTCGAGGTTCTTGGTGATCTCGGCGATGCCGAAGCAGCCCAGCGCGATGCTGACCAGCCCGATGCCGTCGGCCAGCGAGGGCAGGTCGAAGGTGAAGCGCTGCGCGCCGCTGGTGACGTCGGTGCCGACCTGGCCGAGCAGCACGCCGATCAGGCACATCGCCATGCCGTTGAGCAGGCTGCCGGTGGTGACGAAGCTCACGCAGACGAAGCCCACCAGCATCAGCGCGCAGTAGTCGGCCGGGCCGAAGAGGAAGGCCACCTCGCCCAGCTGCGGCGCCAGCCACGCCAGCACCACGATGGCCACCGTGCCGCCGATGAAGCTGGACACGCCGGCGGTGAACAGCGCCAGGCCGGTCTTGCCCTTCAAGGTCATCGCGTAGCCGTCGATGCAGGCGACGATGCTGCTGGCGTGCGGGATCTTCATCGTGATCGCGCTCACGCTGTCGCCGTACTGCGCGCCGTAGTAGATGCCGGCCAACATGATGAGCGCGCCGCCGGTCGGGATCGAGTAGGTGAGCGGCAGCAGCAGGCTGATCGTCGCCAGCGGCCCGAGCCCGGGCAGCAGGCCGACCATCGTGCCGACCACGCAGCCGATGGCGCAGTACATCAGGTTGTGCAGCGTGAGCGCGTGCTCGAAGCCGAAGGCCAGGTTGTGCAGGACGTCCATCTCGTCGGCTCCCTCAGTACAGCGGCAGGTTCAGGCCGAGCAGCTTCTGGAACGCAAAGGCCACCACCACCAGGCCCGCGGCCACCGCCAAGCTGCGCTTGAGCGAAGGGTTCGCGGCCGCGCGCGAGGCGATCAGCACCATCACCACGATGCCGGCGATCATCTTCAGGAACAGCGAGACGAGCGCGAAGGCCGCCAGGCTGGTCAGCAGCAGCGCGATGTTCTTCGGGTTGAAGTGCAGCGGCTCGGGCTTGCCGAAGCGCGAGCGCACGATCGTCGCGACCGCGATCAGCAGCAGCAGCGAGCTCACCATGAGCGGGAACAGCCCCGGGCCGGCGCGCGCGAAGTCGCCCACGTTGTAGCGCAGCGCGCCGAGCCCGAAGGCCAGCGCGATGGCGGCCAGGAACAGGCCGCGCACGAGGGTCTGGTTGTTCATCGGACGGATCCGGTGGAGGGGACGCGCCACTCTAGGAACGCGCCCTGTCCGCCCGCCGTCGGTTTCCACGTACGAAAGGTTGTCGACAGGGGCGAGGCGCGGCTAGCATGTCCCGACAGGAGGAGACCCGATGAGAACCGCCCCCTTCCCCGCGCGGCTGGGCTTGCTGGCCGCGGCCGCGCTGGCCGCCACCGGCTGCGCCCAGGCGCCGCAGCGCGACGCCGGCCTCGAGCGCATCGAGACCATCGTCGTCATCTACGCCGAGAACCGCAGCTTCGATCATCTCTACGGCCTGTTCCCGGGCGCCGAAGGCATCGCCCAGGCCACCGCGGCGCAGAAGACCCAGCTCGACCACGACGGCAGGCCGCTGCCGACGCTGCCGCCGGTCTACGAGAACGGCAAGGCGAGCGAGCGCTTCCCGACCGGGCTGCCGAACGGTCCGTTCCGCATCGACCAGGCGCCGGTGTCGCGCCGGCTCGACGAGGTGCTGCCCAGCCCCATCCACAACTACTACCAGAACCGGGAGCAGATCGCGGGCGGGCAGAACAACCGCTTCGTCGCCATGAGCACCGTCGGCGCCTGGGTCATGGGCCACTGGGACGGCTCCAGGATGAAGGTCTGGAAGTGGGCGCAGGAGTACACCCTGGCCGACCACTTCTTCATGGGCGCGTTCGGCGGCTCGTACCTCAACCACCAGTGGCTCGTCTGCGCCTGCACGCCGGTCTTCCCCGATGCGCCGGCCGCGCTGCGCCCGCAGCTGGAAGCCGACGGCACGCTGAAGAAGCGCCCCGGTTCGCCGGCCTCGGTGATGAACGGGCCGGTGCAGGTCTTCGACGGCAGCGTCTCCCCCGACGGCTACACCGTCAACACCTCGCAGCCGCCCTACCAGCCCAGCGGCACGCCGCCGGCGCCCGGCGGCAACCTGGACCTGGCCGACCCGGCGAAGAACCCGGTGCCGCCGCAGACCGCGAAGACGGTGGGCGACACGCTCTCGGCCAAGGGCGTGAGCTGGGCCTGGTACGGCGGTGGCTGGAACGCGGCCCTGGCCGACGGCCGCCGCTCGCCGGAGGAAAAGCGCGGCGTCATCTACTCGATGACCGAAGGCAAGCTCGGCTTCCAGCCGCACCACCAGCCCTTCAACTACTACGCCCGCTTCGCGCCCGGCACCGCCGACCGCGCGCAGCACCTGAAGGACGGCGAGGACTTCCTGGCCGCCATCGACGCCGGCAAGCTGCCCGCGGTGAGCTTCTACAAGCCCGTGGGCCGGCTCAACCAGCACCCCAGCTACACCGACCTGCAGCAGGGCGACGAGCACATCGACGCCGTGCTCACGCGGCTGCGCGCGAGCCCGCAGTGGAGCAAGATGGCCGTCATCGTCACCTACGACGAGAACGGCGGCTACTGGGACCACGTGCCGCCGCCCACCGGCCCCGGCTGGGGCGACCGCTGGGGCCCGGGCACGCGCGTCCCGGCGCTCGTGATCTCGCCGTTCGCGAAGCGCGGCTTCATCGACAAGACGAGCTACGACACGACCTCGATCCTCAAGCTCATCACGCGCCGCTTCGGGCTCGAGCCGCTGCCGGGCGTGCGCGCGAACGCGGGCGACCTGACGAACGCGTTCGACTTCAATCGCTGATCGGCACAGGCTGACAGCGCACGGCCAGCGGCGAGACCGGCCCCAGCGGGGACAGGTCGCCGCAGGCGACCAGGGGGAGCGGCGGTGGCAGACGGGCCGAGCCCGATCCGGGTCCCGCGGTCGGGCTCGGAGCCCCCTCGGGGGGCGGCCGCCAGACGGCCGGGGGTTCACCCACTAACCCCAGCGCGTCTCCATCGCTTCCAGCGTCTCGTCCAGCGTCTTCAGGAAGCGCTGGATGTCGACCGGCTTGGTCACGTAGTGGGCCGCGCCCAGCGTCAGCGCCTCCTGCATGCGGGCGGTGGTGGCGTCGGCCGAGACCACGATCACCGGGATGCCGGCGACCTCGTCGTCCTGCTTGATGTGGCGCAGCAGCTCCAGGCCGCTGATGTCGGGCAGCTGCATGTCCAGCAGGATCAGGTCGGGCCGCTGGCGGCGGATGGCGGTGAGGCCGTCGAGGCCGATCGTCGAGACCTCCATCCGCACCTGCGGCCGCTGCAGCAGGATGCCGCGCATGATCTCGACGTTGGTCTCGTTGTCCTCGATGTAGTGCACCCGCCGGCCCTGGTACGGCGGCCTCGGCGGCGCTTCGGCCGGCGCGGCCGCGCTGCCGCCGGCGGCCGGCAGGCGCAGCGTGAACACCGAGCCCTGGCCGGCCGTGCTGCTGACCTCCAGCCCGCCGCCCATCAGTTCGGCCAGCCGGCGGCTGATGACGAGGCCGATGCCGGTGCCTTCGATCGCGCTCGCCTCGCGCCCGAGCCGGTTGTAGGGCTGGAACAGCGCCGCCATCTGCTCGGGCGTCATGCCCAGGCCGGTGTCGCGCACCGCCACTTCCACCGTGTCGCCGCGGCGCCGCGCCGTCACCACGACCGAGCCGCCCTCGCGGTTGTACTTGATCGCGTTGGACAGCAGGTTGGTCAGCACCTGCTTGATGCGCAGCTCGTCGCCGTGCACGCCGGCCGCGTCGGCCGCGAGGTCGGTGCCGACGTCCACGCCACGCTGGCGCGCCGCGGTGCTGACGAGCGCCAGGCTGGCCGACACCAGCGCCGGCAGGTCCTGCGTCTTCAGCGACAGCTGCACCGCGCCGCTCTCGATGCGCGCCAGGTCCAGCGTGTCGTTGATCATCTCCAGCAGGTGCCAGCCGGCGCGCTGGATCTGCGCCGTCCAGTCGCGCTGGTGCGGCGCCAGCGCGGGGTCGCGGTCCAGCGAGAGCAGCTGCGCGAAGCCGATCATCGCGTTCAGCGGCGTGCGCAGCTCGTGGCTCATGCGCGAGACGAACTCGCTCTTCGCGCGGCTGGCCGCCTCGGCGCGGTCGAGCGCGCGCTCGCTCTCCTCCAGCCGCAGGTGCTCGGTGATGTCCTCCACCACGCCGGCCAGGCGCGCCGGCGGGCCGGCGTCCTCGCGCAGCACGGTCAGGTGGGTGCGCACCCACAGCAGCCGGCCGTCGGCGCGCTGCAGCCGCATCTGGCGCCGGCTGATCGCCACCTCGCCGCCCAGCAGCGCCGCCAGCTGGCGCCGGTTCTCGGGCTGCTCCTCGGGGTGCGAGATCTCGTCCAGCGAGGCGTGCAGCAGCCACTGCGCGGGCCGGCCCAGCATCTCGGCCAGGTGCGGGTTGACCTCGGCCAGGCGGCCCTGCGGGTCGAGGAACATGACGCCGATCGGCACGTTGTCCAGGATGCTGCGCAGCCGCGCCTCGCTCTCGCGCAGCGCGTGCTCGGCGTGGCGGCGCTCCTGCACCTCGCGCTGCAGCTCGCCGGTGCGCGCGTCCACCGCCTGCTCGATGCGGCGCGCGCGGCCGGTCACGGTGAGCAGCAGCGCGCCCAGCGTGGCGGCCGCGAACAGCCCCACCACCGAGAAGAGCCAGGCCCTGCCCTGCACCAGGTCGGGCAGCACGCTGGTCTGGGCCTGCACGCGCAGCTCGAAGTCGCGGCCGGCGAAGGGCAGGGCGTGGCGCACCTCCAGCCAGCCGTCCTTCGGCAGCTGCTCGCAGCCGGCGGCGCCGGCCAGGCGCGGCCGGGCGCCGTTCGGGGCCTTGTCGACCAGGCACCAGCGCACGTAGCGGCGGCCGTCGTCCAGACCGCGCAGCAGCCGTTCGGCGCTCACGGTGGCGAAGACCAGGCCGTGCCAGCGCGCGCGCCGCTCGGCGGTGTCGGCGGCCGGCCCGTCGTAGACGGCCTGGTAGACCACGAAGCCGGTCTCGTCCTCGGTCGCCTGGGTGAGCCGGAAGCCGCCGCTGGAGGCGGGCTGGCCGCCGTCGCGCGCGGCCAGCACCGCCGCCCGCGTGGCCGCGATCGACAGCGTGTTCACGCCCAGCGCGTTGGTGTTGCCCTCGGCCGGCTCGATGAAGCGCAGCGCCGCCACGTCGGCGTCGCCGGCGGCCGCGGCGGCCGCCTCGCGTTCGAAGACGCGGTAGCCGGGATGCCCCTCGGTGCGCGCGCGCGCCTCGAACGCGGGCAGATCGCGCCGTGCCACGCGCAGCGCGACGCCGAGCGCGCGCAATTCGGTCGGCGCGCCTTCGAACCAGCGCGCCGCCATCTCGTGCAGGCGGCGTTCGTCCAGCCCGCCGGCGGCGTACCAGGCGCCTTCCAGCGCGCGCAGCGCAAGCAGCGGGCGCTGCAGGCGGGCGGCGGCGGCAGAGGCCAGCTGGCTCGCGTCGTGCTCGAACTCCTGCCGCGCGTGTTCCTCCTCCCTGCGGTTCACCGCCAGCGAGGCGGCCGCCAGCAGCAGCGTGGCGGCCAGCAGCGGCAGGCCCACGGTGCGGCGGCGCGGCTGCCAGTCCTCGCGCGGGCGGCCGACGAGCGTGAGCGCCAGCGGCGCGCCGATCAGCACGCCCAGCGTGTCGCCCACCCACCAGGTGCCCCACGAGAGGAAGGCCTGATCGCGCCCCACCGAGCCCACGGCCACGAGCGCCAGCGTCGCCATCGTCGCGCTCACCAGGCAGGCCACGAAGCCGCCCAGCAGGCCGGCACGCACGATCTCGCCTGGGCCGGCCAGCACCAGCGGCTGCGGCACGAAGCGCTTCAGCAGCGCCGCGCCCGCCGCCGCCTGCACCGTGGCGCCGAGCGCGATGACCGCCGGCAGCACCAGCGCCGCGGTCTCGATCTGCCCGCGCGAGGCGCTCAGCACCACGTTGACGAGGAAGGCGCCGCCGGCCACGCCGGCCAGCGCGGGGCGCCCGTAGAGCGCCACCGCCGCCAGCGCGATGCCCGCCGGCGGGTACAGCGGCACCGCGTAGCTGGGCGGCTGCGCCAGCGCCAGCGCCGCCCAGCCCACCACGGCGTAGGCCAGCGCGGTGAAGGCCACCACCTGCCAGGCAGGCGGGGCCGCGGGGCCGGCGGGCTGGTTCACGCCGCCGGCGTCCTCTACACGTTGAAGAGGAAGTTCATCACGTCGCCGTCCTTCACCACGTACTCCTTGCCTTCGGCGCGCATCTTGCCCGCGTCCTTCGCGCCCTGCTCGCCGCCGCAGGCGACGAAGTCGTCGTAGGCGATGGTCTGGGCGCGGATGAAGCCGCGTTCGAAGTCGGTGTGGATCACGCCGGCGGCCTGCGGCGCGGTGTCGCCCACGTGGATGGTCCAGGCCCGCACCTCCTTCACGCCGGCGGTGAAGTAGGTCTGCAGGCCCAGCAGCTTGAAGGCGGCGCGGATGAGCCGGTTCAGCCCCGGCTCGTCCTGCCCCATCTCGTGCAGGAAGAGCGCGCGGTCCTCGTCGGCCATGTCGGCCAGGTCGGCCTCGGTCTTGGCGCAGATGGCGACCACCGGCGCGCCCTGCTTCGCGGCGTAGTCCTCCAGGCGCGCGAGCAGCGGGTTGTCGTGGAAGCCGTTCTCGTCGACGTTGCCCACGTACATGGCGGGCTTGGCGGTGATCAGGCACAGCGGCTTGAGCACCACCTGCTCTTCCTTGCTGAAGGCGATGCTGCGCACCGGCTTCGCCTCGTTGAGCGCGGCCTCGCACTTCTTCAGCACGTCCACGAGGCGCTGCGCTTCCTTGTCGCCGCCGGCGCGCGCCTGCTTGGTGTAGCGCTGCAGGCTCTTTTCCACCGTCGCCATGTCGGCCAGGCAGAGCTCGGTCTGGATGACCTCGATGTCGGCGATCGGGTCCACCTTGCCGGCCACGTGGACGACGTTCTCGTCCTCGAAGCAGCGCACCACGTTGACGATGGCGTCGGTCTCGCGGATGTGGCTCAGGAACTGGTTGCCCAGCCCTTCGCCCTTGCTGGCGCCGGCCACCAGGCCGGCGATGTCGACGAACTCCACGATCGCCGGCACCACGCGCTCGGGCTTCACGATGCCGGCCAGCTTCGTGAGCCGCGGGTCGGGCAGCTCGACCACGCCCACGTTGGGCTCGATCGTGCAGAAGGGGTAGTTCTCGGCCGCGATGCCGGCTTTCGTCAGCGCGTTGAAGAGGGTGGACTTGCCCACGTTGGGCAGACCCACGATGCCGCATTTGAGGCTCATGACTGGAGGGGGCTTTCGGAATCGCAGCGCGAAAGAAGCGATTTTCCTACACTGACCGCGATGGACGCGATCGAACTCTCGTTGGCACCGCACGCGAAGGACCTGGGCGGCGGCTTCACGGTGCGCCGCCTGCTGCCGGCCGCGCAGCGGCAGGCGGTAGGGCCCTTCCTCTTCTTCGACCACTTCGGACCCGTGCGTGCGGGCCCGGCCGACAACCACGACGTGCGGCCGCACCCGCACATCGGCCTGGCCACCGTGACCTACCTCTTCGAAGGCGCCATGATGCACCGCGACTCCACCGGCGCGGTGCAGCGCATCGAGCCAGGCGCGATCAACTGGATGACCGCCGGCCGCGGCATCGTCCATTCCGAGCGCACGCCGGAAGACCTGCGCGGCCGCGAGCGCACCAGCCACGGCCTGCAGCTGTGGTGCGCGCTGCCGGCCGCCGACGAGGAGATCGAACCCTCGTTCGCGCACACCCCGGCCGAGCTGCTGCCGCGGCTGGAGGTGGGCGGCGCGTGCGTGCGCGTGCTGGTGGGCGAAGCCTTCGGCGCCGTCTCGCCGGTGGCGGTGCGCTCGCCCACGCTGTACCTGGACATCGAACTGGCCGCCGGCGACGCCTTCCCGCTGCCGCCGGCGGAGGAGCGCGCGCTCTACGGCGTCGAGGGCGCTTTCGAGGTCGACGGCCGGCGCTGCGAATCGCAACGCCTGCTGGTGCTGGCCCCCGGCAGCGAGCCGATGCTGTCGGCCAGCGAACCGGCGCGCGTGGTGCTCGTGGGCGGCGCGCCGCTGGGCCTGCGCTTCCTGTGGTGGAACTTCGTCTCCAGCCGCAAGGACAGGCTGATGCAGGCCGGCGACGACTGGGCCGCCGGCCGCTTCGCGACCGTGCCCGGCGAGACCGAGTTCATTCCGCTGCCCGAACGGCGGCTCTGACCGCGGGCCGGAGCATCCACACGTTGCCCAGGATGGCCAGCGTCGCGCCGGCCAGCGTGAAGGCGTCGGGCCTGAAGCCTTCGAAGAGCGTGGACACCACCAGCGCCAGCACCGGCGTCATCACGCCCACCGTGCTCGCCTTGCCCGGACCCAGGCGCTGCTGGATCGTCAGGTAGCCGGCGAAGGCCGCGATGCTGCCCGCCAGCGAGAGGTAGGCCAGCGAGAGCCACCACGAAGGCGCGGTCGGCAGCCCCTGTGGCGCCAGCGGCAGCGTGAGCGCCGTGAGCAGCGAGCCGTAGACCATGCCGGTGCCCAGCGCGGGCCAGAACGGCAGCCCGTTCACGGCGTTGCGGCTGGCCCAGAGCGAACCCACCGCCGACAGCAGCACCGCCCCGACGGTGAACGCCAGCCCCAGCAGCGCCTGCGGCCTTTCGCCCGCGGCGCCCAGCGCGGGCCAGAAGATCAGCGCCACGCCCGCCACGCCCGCCACGCCGCCGGCGACGAAGCGGCGCGTGATGGGCGCCTGCCAGAGCCAGGTCGCCCCCAGGCCGGCAAGCAGCGGCGAGGCCGAGTAGCCCACCGCCACCAGCCCCGAAGGCACATGCTTCTCGGCGTGGTAGACGCACAGGTAGGACCACGAGTACATGAACCCGCCCTGCAGCAGCAGCCGCGCGTGCACGGCCCGGCCGGGCGGCAGCCGCTCGCCGCGCGCACGCGCGAAGGCCAGGATCAGCAGGCCCGCGAGCCCGAAGCGCAGCGTCACGCCCAGCTCGGGCGTGCCGGCCGCCACCTGGTAGACGATGGCGTGCCAGGTGGTGCCCCAGACGAGCACCACCACCGCGAAGAGCTGCAGGGTCGAGAAGCGGTGCAAGCGATGCAGGCGTTGCAGGAGCCGCTAGAAGGCGATGCGCGCGCGCGCCGCCTGGCCGGGCTTGAGCACGCAGTCGATGCCCTCTTCGATGACCGCGTTCATCGCGAAGGTGATGCCTCCGCCCATGCGCGCGTCGGCGCGGAAGCTCGACAGCGTGTCGCCCGGCTCGTGGCCCTGAACGCCCGTGGCGGGGTCGACGCTGGGGATCGTGCAGCGCACGCAGGGCTTGACCAGCCGCAGCACGACCGGGCCTTCGTCGGTGGCCAGCGTGATCGACTCCAGGTGGTCTTCCTCCCAGGCTTGCAGGCCTTCGATCACCAGGTTCGGCCGGAACCGTTCCATGCCCACCGGCGCCACGCCGCGCGCGGCCAGGCGCGCGTTCAGGTCGGCGATCGAGGCGCTGCCGGCCACCAGCAGCGGGAAGCCGTCGCTGAAGGCGTTCTCGGCCTCGAAGCTGCCGGTCCAGCGGCGGCTGGACAGGCGCTTCTGGTCGGGGTCGAAGCGCACCAGGCGCAGCGGGCGGCCGAGGCAGTCGCTGAACCACTGGTCGGCCAGCGCGCCCATCGAATACGCCTTGACCTCGTCGTCCCAGACGCGCGCGGTCGTCGGCTGCTCGACATGGTCCAGCGAGAGGTGCAGCGCCAGCATGCCGGGCGCGCGCAGCACCAGGTCGTTCAGGCGCAGCTGCGGCTTCACCAGCGCCATGCGCGGCAGGTCGCGCTGCGTGACCATGCCGCCCTCGGGGTCGACCACCATCCAGGCGCGGTCGAACTGGAGGCCGGTCTCGATGAGCAGGGCTTCGTCGACCGCCAGCCCGGCGCAGGACTTGACCGGGTGGACGTACAGGGCATGCAGGCGGCAATCGAGGTCGCTCAAGACCGCTCCGGTGGGGCATTGCGGGGAGGGCCGATTGTGCCGTGGCCGTCTCCCTACAATCCCGGACCATGTCTTCGTACGACGTGCTGGTGCGCGGCGCCGGGGCGGTCGGGCTGGCCGCGGCGCTGGCCTTGGCGCGCCAGGGGCTCGGCGTGGCGCTGCTGGGCGCGAAGCCGGCGGCGGGCGCGCAGGAGGACATCCGCGCCTACGCGCTCAACCCGGCCTCGGTGCGGCTGCTGGAACAGCTGAAGGTCTGGCCGGCGTTGCCCGCCGACGCGCGCACCGCGGTCTACGACATGCACATCGAAGGCGACGCCCCGGGCGCGGCGCTGGACTTCTCGGCCTGGCAGCAGCGCACCGAGCTGCTGGCCTGGATCGTCGACGCCGCCGCGCTGGAAGAGGCGCTGGCCACCGCGGCGCGTTTCGCGCCCCACCTGGCCTGGGTCGAGCGCGAGGTCGAGGCGCCGCTCACCGTGCTGGCCGCAGGCAAGCACTCGGCCACGCGCGCGAAGCTGGCGGTGCGCATGCCCTTCGAGCGCTACGGCCAGCGCGCGGTGGCCGCGCGCCTGGTGGCCGATTGGCCGCACGCCGGCCTGGCGCGCCAGTGGTTCCGCTCGCCCGACGTGCTGGCGCTGCTGCCCTTCGACCGCCCGCGTGCCGGCCACGGCTACGGCCTCGTCTGGTCGGTGCCCGACGAGCGTGCCGACGAGCTGATGGCGATGGACGACGCGGCTTTCGAAGAAGCCCTCGCCCAGGCCACCGGCGGCGCCGCCGGGCCGCTGAAGCTGGCCGGCCCGCGCGCCGACTGGCCGCTGGCGATCGCGAAGGCCGAGCGCACCTGCGGCCCCGGCTGGGTGCTGGTGGGCGACGCCGCACACGTGGTGCACCCGCTGGCCGGCCAGGGCCTGAACCTGGGCCTGGCCGACGTGGCCGTGCTGGCCGCCACGCTGGCCGCGCGCGAACCCT
Organism: uncultured Rubrivivax sp.; assembly: GCA_964454485.1. Lineage (GTDB taxonomy): Bacteria > Pseudomonadota > Gammaproteobacteria > Burkholderiales > Burkholderiaceae_C > Rubrivivax. The sequence continues at coordinate 3,336 of CAYVXO010000125.1, read as the reverse complement.
GGCGGCCGCTGGGCGACGAGCGCCTGCTGGCCCGCTACGCGCGCGAGCGCGAAGGACCCACGCGTGCGATGGGTCACGTCACCGACGGCCTGCTGCGCCTGTTCGCCGCCGAGCAACCCATACTGCGGGAACTTCGCAACCGCGGCCTGACTCTGGTGAACTCGCTGCCGCCGTTGAAACGCTTCCTCACCGCGCGCGCGCTCGAAAGCTGACCGCCGCCGCTCCCTCTCCGTCGTCGAGGCCCCTGCCATGATCCGCAAGACCGCCAAGCTTTCCGTCATCGCCGCCGTGCTGCTCGCCGCCGGCACGCTGCACGCGCAGGAGGCCGCCATCCGCAAGGCGCTGGCCGAGCGCATTCCCAGCATGCCCAAGATCGACGAGGTGCGGCCTTCGCCCATCGCCGGCCTGTACGAAGTGCGCTACGGCGGCACCGAGATCGTCTACACCGACGCCAAGGGCGAGTTCCTGCTCCAGGGCTCGATGCTCGACACCAAGACCATGGCCAACCTGACCGAGGAGCGCATCGAGAAGCTCACCGCGGTCGACTTCCATTCGCTGCCCTTCAAGGACGCGATGGTCTTCACGCAGGGCACCGGCGCGCGCAAGATGGCCGTCTTCGTCGACCCCAACTGCGGCTACTGCAAGCGTTTCGAGCGCGACCTGGTGGCGCTGAAGGACGTGACGATCTACACCTTCATCATGCCCATCCTGGGCCCCGATTCGAACGTGAAGGCGCGCAACATCTGGTGCTCCAAGGAAGCGTCGAAGACCTGGCGCGCCTGGATGATCGACGGCGTCGCGCCGCCGCGCCAGATGGGCACCGCCTGCGACGCCACCGCGCTCGACCGCAACCTGGACTTCGGGCGCAAGGTGCGCATCAACGGCACGCCGGCGATCTTCTTCGAGGACGGCACGCGCAAGCCCGGCGCGCTGCCCGGCGACCAGGTCGAGAAGCTGCTGGTGGCCGCGGCGTCGAAGCAGAAATAGCCGCGCGGCGACAATCCGCGGCCATGACCGCCGCGCTCGCTTCCTCCACGCCGCCTTCCGCTCCTGCCGGGGCCGCCCTGCAACTGGGCTACGCCGGGCTCGTGCCCTTCGTCGCCGGCGCGCTGCTGGTCTGGCTCGTCAACCCCGAGGTGCACCCTTACGCCACGCTGGGCCTGGCGGCCTACGCGGCGCTCATCGTCTCGTTCCTGGGCGGCATCCACTGGGGCATCGGCTTCGCGCAGGCGGCGCCGCCGGCGTCGCTGTTCGGCTGGGGGGTGGTGCCTTCGCTCGTCGCCTGGCCGGCGGTGCTGATGCCGCCTTCGGCCGGGCTCGTGATCCTGGGCGCGATGCTGTGGGTCTGCTACGCGGTGGACCGGCGCGTCTACCCGCGCCACGGGCTCGGGCGCTGGCTCACGCTGCGCTTCCGGCTGAGCGCGGTCGCCGGCCTGGCCTGCTTCATCGGCGCCGCCGGTGCCTGAATGGCGGAGTACCGGCTGGCGCTGGCGGACCCGCGGGCCCACCTGTTCGGCCTGACGCTCACGCTGCCGCGGCCGGCGGCCACGCAGGCCTTCAGCCTGCCCGCGTGGGCGCCGGGCAGCTACATGGTGCGCGACTTCGCGCGCCACCTCTCACAGCTGCGTGCGCGCCAGGGCGCGCGCGAGCTGGCCGTCGAGCAGGTCGCGAAGTCGCGCTGGGTGGTGCGCACGCAGGGCGACCTGCCGCTGGAACTGAGCTGGCAGGTCTACGCCTTCGACGCCTCGGTGCGCGGCGCCTTCCTCGACACCGCGCGCGGCTTCGTCAACGGGCCGGCGGTGTTCCTGTGCGCCGAAGGGCGTGAAGACGAGCCGCACACGCTCGCGCTCGGCGGCCTGCCGCGCGGCTGGCAGGTCGCGACCACGCTGCCGGCGCGCGGCGCGCGCCGCTTCCGCGCCGAGGGCTGGCGCGAGCTGATCGACCACCCGATCGCGCTCGGCCGCTTCTGGCGCGGCGGCTTCACGGCTGGCGGCGTGGCGCACGAGGTCGTGGTCGAAGGCGCCTGGCCCGGCTTCGACGGCGAACGGCTCGTGGCCGACGTGCAGCGCCTGTGCGAGACGCAGATCCGCTTCTGGCACGGCCGCGGCCGGCCGCCCTTCGACCGCTACACGTTCCTGCTGCACGCGGCCGAAGAAGGCTACGGCGGCCTGGAGCACCGCCACGGCAGCGCGCTGCAGTGCGCGCGGCGCGACCTGCCGCGGCGCGGCGCGGCCGAGCGCAGCGACGGCTACGCGTCGCTGCTGGCGCTCTTCAGCCACGAGTACTTCCACGCCTGGAACGTGTGCCGCATGCGGCCGGCCGAGTGGGTGGCGCCCGACCTCGCGGCCGAGGTGCCGACCGGCCTGCTCTGGTTCTACGAAGGCTTCACCGCCTACTACGACGAGCTGATGCTGCTGCGCGCCGGGCTCGTCGACCGCCCGCGCTACCTGCGCGCGCTGGCGCGTTCGGTGAACGCGGTGCTGGGCGCGCCCGGCCGCTTCGTGCAGAGCGTGGCCGAGGCCGGCTTCGACGCCTGGACCAAGTACTACCGGCGCGACGAGAACAGCGTCAACGCCACCGTCAGCTACTACGACAAGGGCGCGCTCGTGGCGCTGCTGGCCGACCTGCACCTGCGCCGCGCGGGCCGTTCGCTCGACGAGGTGATGCGCGCGCTGTGGCGGCAGGCGCAGCGCGGGCCGGTGGGCGAAGCCGAGATCGCGGCCGCGCTCGGCGAGCCGCTCGCGGCGCGCCTGCACGGCTGGGTGCATGGCCGCGCCGAGCTGCCGCTGGCCGAGGCGCTGGGCGCCGCCGGCGTGCGCTGGCGCGACGACCCGGTGCCCGGCCTCGCGGCACGCCTGGGCCTGAAGGTCAGCGAAGGCCCGGTCACCGGCCTGCAGGTGCGCGAGGTGCACCGCGGCGGCGTCGCCGAGGCTGCGGGCCTGGCCCCGGGCGACGAACTGCTGGCCGCCGCCGGCTGGCGCCTGCGCCGCCTGGACGACGCGCTGCAATGGCTGACCGAAGGCGAACGCTTCGAGCTGCTGCTGGTGCGCGACCAACGCGTGCTGGGCCTGCCGCTCGTGCTGCCGCCGCCGCGCCGCGGCCCCGTGACCCTGGTGCCCGACGAGAGCGCGGCCGCGGACGCGCTGGCGCTGCGCCGCGCATGGCTGGGCGGTTGAAGCCGCGAAGCCGGCGCGGCGCCGCGGTCGCGTTGACGCTGGCCGTGGTGGCGCTCCACCTGTGGCTGGCCGGCGGCCTGCTGGAAGACCGGGTGGGCAGCGGCGCCGCGGCCGACACGCCCAGGCGGATCGAGGTCGCCTTCGTGCGCGAGCTGGCCCC
>CAYVXO010000124.1:0-17924 GCA_964454485.1 uncultured Rubrivivax sp. | reverse complement strand
CAGCAGGGCGCGGATGCCCAGCTCGTCGTCCACTACCAGGATGGTTGCCATTCGGTCGTTCAATGCACCTGCGTCGCGTCGCCGGGGGCCGGTGCCGGGCCCGCGTCGGGGCCGGCGCTCGCAGGGGCGAAGATCGAAAATGATAACGAAACTCGCGCCCCCACCACCGGCGCTTCCGGTTCCTCGCCCGCGTGCACGTTGACGGCACGCAGCCGCGCGCCGTGTTCGTCGGCGATCTTCTTCACCACCGCGAGGCCCAGGCCGGTGCCCTTGGACTTGGTGGTGACGTAGGGCTCGAAGGCGCGCTTCAACACCTTCTCCGGAAAACCCGGGCCGTTGTCCAGCACCGTCAGGCGCAGCGCGCGCAGCTCGCCGTGTTCGCCCAGCGCCACCCGCGTGGCCACCTCCACGTGGCCGTCGGGGCGGTCGGCGATCGCGTCCAGGCTGTTCTGCACCAGGTTGTGGATCACCTGCCGCAGCTGCGTGGCGTCGCCCATGATGCGCGGCGGCGCGGCGGCCAGCACGGCGTCGAGCTGGCCGCGGTCGTGCGCCTGGCCGTACAGCGCCAGCACCTCGGTGACGAGCGCGTTCAGGTCCAGCGGCCGCATCTGCGCCGCGGGCAGGCGCGCGTAGTCGCGGAACTCGTTGACCAGCGCCTGCATCGCCTGCACCTGGCTCACGATGGTGGCCACCGAGCGCTTCAGCAGCGCCTGCTCGCTGCCTTCCAGCTTGGGCTCCAGCTTGAACTGCAGCCGCTCGGCCGAGAGCTGGATCGGCGTCAGCGGGTTCTTGATCTCGTGCGCCAGCCGGCGCGCCACCTCCGCCCAGGCCTGCGAGCGCTGCGCCGAGACGACCTCGGTGATGTCGTCGAACACCACCAGCCGCTGCTCGCCCGGCAGCACGGCGCCGCGCACCAGCAGCGTCAGGCGGTCGCCGTCGCCGCGCTCGATGTCGAAGCTCTCCTGCCAGTGGTCGCGTTCGCCGGCCTCGGGGCTGGTGGCCAGCAGTTCGTGGCGCTGCTCCACGCGGCCGGCGAAGTCCTTCAGTTCGGGCAGCTCGGTGAGCCGCCGGCCCTGCCAGGCCGAGACCGGCAGCCGCAGGATGCGCGTGGCGCCCGGGTTCACGGTGTCGATGTGGCCTTCGCGGTCGAGCACGATGACGCCGGCCGTGAGCGTGTCCAGGATGGTCTGCAGCCGCGCCTTCGCGCCTTCGATCTGCGCCACGCCGCGCTCGACCTGCGTCTTCGCGTCTGCCAGCTGGGCCGTCATGTCGGCGAAGCTGCGCGTCAGGCCGCCGAGCTCGTCGCGGCTGGCGAACACGGGCTTGGGCTGCAGGTCGCCGGCGGCCACCTGGCGCACGCCGTCGGCCAGCAGCAGCAGCGGCCGCGCCAGCTGGTTGCCCAGCAGGAAGGCCAGCAGCACGGCGCCGAAGACCGAGAGGATCAGCGCCAGCGTCAGGGTGCCGATGTACATGCGCTGCAGCGCGTCGCGCGCCAGCGCGCGCTGCTGGTATTCGCTGTAGGCCGCCTGCACCGCCAGCGCATTGCGCGCCAGCCCGCGCGGCACCGGCGCCAGCACCATCAGGAAGCGGTCGTCGTTGAGGGCGAGCTGGATGTCCGGGCTGGGCACGAGCGCGAGCGCGCGCACGCGCGTCGTCCATTCGTCGGCGCCGGCCACCGACTCCTCGTCCAGCCCTTCGATCTGCGCCACGCTGCCGGCGCCGCGCGCCTGCCGCAGCAAGAGCGCGGCGGGGCGATCCGGCGGCGGCGCGGCGGCGCTGCCGCCGGCCACGAAGAGCACCTGCCCGGCGGCGCCCAGCAGCGCGAGCTGGGGCACGCCCAGGCGCACGCGCAGCCGCTCCAGCGCCAGCGGCGCGGCGCCGCTGCGCGCCTCCGGCGCCAGCGACTCGGCGCCCAGCCGCGCCTTGGCCGCCATGTCGGCCTGCAGCGCGTCCAGCGTGCTCTTGCCCAGGCCCAGGCCGGCGTCCAGCGCGCCGGCCACCTTGACGTCGAACCAGGCCTCGATGCTGCGCGAGACGAACTGGTAGGACACGGTGTAGATCACCAGCCCCGGCCCCAGGCCCACGAGCGCGAAGATGCCCGCCAGCTTGAACAGCAGCCGGCTGCCGAACTTGCCGCGCCGCAGGCGCACCGCCAGCCGCAGCACCGCCAGCCCGATGGTGAGCGCCAGGATCACCGCGACCGCCACGTTGATCCAGAACAGCCAGACGAAGTGGCGCTCGTAGAAGCCGCCGCCGGCGGTGCCGAAGGACAGCAGGAAGGCCAGCACCAGCGCCGCGCCGGTGGCCGCCACCAGCGAGACGATCCAGGCCCAGCGCTGAGACGACTTCATGGCATGGTGGCCAAGGCGGGCTTCGGCAGCGCTACTTGCCCGCGGGCGCTTCGCGCTCGAGCCGCAGCACGCGCTCGGCGCCGATCGCCCATTCGCCCGGCCCGCCCAGGCCGATCTGCATCGGCCCCGGCAGCTGCGAGGTGTCGAGCCTGAAGTTGAACTCGACGTAGTAGCGGCTGCCGGGGTCGATCTGCGAGAGGTCGGCGATCTTCCAGCCGGCGCTGCGCGAGACCGCGGCCACCGCGTCCGGCAGCGTGGGATAGGTCTGGTTGAGCGCGCCCAGGCCGACGCGCCAGTTGCCGGTGAGCGGCTGGTAGGCCACGCGCCAGTTGCGCGACACCTTGGAGACCGATTCGTCGCGCCAGTACCAGCGGTTGCGCTTGAGCTCGGCCTCGGCGGTGAAGTAGGCCGGCACGCCGCGGTGCAGCGCCTCTTCCACCGCGCGCGGCAACGTGATGCGGACCGCGAACTCCAGCGTCAGCGCGCCGTCGCGGCGCGCCGCTTCCAGCTGCGAGAGCTCGATCCCCTGCGCCGCGGCCCCGCCGGCCAGCCAGAAGGACAACAGGAACCCGAGCAGCCAGGGCCCCAGGCCCAGCAGCTTGCGACGGCGGACCAGCGGCACTCGCATCGGGGGTGGGGCGTCAGGTCTTGTGGATCAAGGCGTAGAAGAAACCGTCGTGGAGGACCCGCGGATGCCCCGGCACGACCTGCGTGTCATTGTCCGGCAGCGGCAGCAGGTGCCCGGGAGAACCCGGGTCCCGCCGCACCGCGGCGGTGCCGTGGCGTTGCAAAAACGCGTCGATCCGCTCCTGCCCTTCGGACCGGAAGACCGAGCAGGTGGCGTAGAGCAGGCGCCCGCCGGGCGCCAGCAGCGGCCACAGCGCCTCCAGCATCTCCGACTGCAGGCGGGCGAGCGCGGTCACGTCGTCCGGCCGCCGCAGCCAGCGCACGTCGGGGTGGCGGCGCACGATGCCGCTGGCGCTGCAGGGGGCGTCGAGCAGGATAGCGTCGAAGGGTTTTCCGTCCCACCAGGTGGACGGGTTGCGCGCGTCGCCGGCGGCCAGCTTCGCCTTCAGCTGCAGGCGGTTCAGGTTCTCCTGCACGCGCTGCAGGCGCACCGGGTCGCTGTCCAGCGCCAGCAGATCGCAGTCGGCCAGCTCCAGCAGGTGCGCGGTCTTGCCGCCGGGGGCGGCGCAGGCGTCGAGCACGCGCGCGCCCGCCGGCAGGCCGGCACCGACCAGCAGCCGGGCGGCGCGCTGGGCGTTGGCGTCCTGCACCGAAACCTCGCCCTCGGCGAAGCCGGGCAGGCTGGTCACCGGCACCGGCTGGTCCGGCACCACCGCCTGGCCGCCGAAGGCGGGCGCTTCCAGCACCTGCGCGCCGCGCCCCTGCGCTGCCAGCCGGTGCACGTAGGCGGCGCCGCTGCCGCGGCGCGCGTTCACGCGCAGCGTCATCGGCGGGTGTTCGTTGTCGGCGGCCAGCAGCGCCTGCCATTGCGCCGGCCAGTCGTGGCGGATGCGCTCGATCCACCACGGCAGGTGGTTGAAGGCGCCCACCGGCGCGTGGCGCGCGGCCTCGACCAGCGCCTCGCGCTCGCGCACGAAGCGGCGCAGCACGGCGTTGATGAAGCCGGCCGCCTGCGGCACCCGGTGGTGCGCGCAGGCCACCGCCTGGTCCACGAGCGTGTGGTCCGGATAGGGCGGCGCGGGCACCGGCCAGAGGAGCGCGATCGCGCTCACGAGCAACGCGTCCACGTTGGGCGGCGGGACTTTCGGCGCCAGCGCGCGCCGCACCTCGCCGGCACCGCCCAGCCAGCGCATGACGTGGAAGCTCAGGGCTTGCACCCCCGGCCGGGCGTCGGCCGGGCAGCGCGCCAGCAGGTCGGTGAGCGAGCGGCCGGCACGCACGCCCTGCACGGCGTCGGCCGTCAGGTCCAGCAGGCGCGACAAGGCCGGGGCGGCGGGATGGGCGGCGGACACGAAGGGCAGTCTAAGCGCCGCGCTGCAGGCCGGCGGCAGGCGAAGCACAATCGCTGCCCCCCACTGGATTCCCCCGCCGTTTGCCGGAGCCCCCGATGTCCAAAGTCGCCCCGCCCTCCCCGGTGCTCGCCAAGACGCGCCTGTTCCGCAGCGAGGAGGAACTGGCCGCGCTGCCGGCTTCCGAACGCATCCGCTACCGGCTGGTGAGCGCCGACCGGCGCTACCACGCCAACGACAACATCGCCGAGTACGTGCGCGAAGGCGAGCTGGAGGAGCTGAAGGCCGAGGTGCAGTCCAAGCTGCAGGAGGTGCTGCAGGCGCTGGTGATCGACACCGACAGCGACCACAACACCCAGGAGACGGCCAAGCGGGTGGCCAAGATGTACATCGACGAGGTCTTCCGCGGTCGCTTCCACCAGGCGCCGGCGGTGACCGAGTTCCCCAACGTCGAGCGCCTGAACGAGCTGATGATCGTCGGCCCGATCACCGTGCGCAGCGCCTGTTCGCACCACCTGTGCCCGATCTTCGGCCGGGTGTGGATCGGCCTGCTGCCCAACGAGCATTCCAACCTCATCGGGCTTTCGAAGTACGCGCGCATCACCGACTGGGTGATGAGCCGCCCGCAGATCCAGGAAGAGGCGGTGAAGATGCTCGCCAACGAGTTGCAGGAGCGCGTGCGCCCCGACGGCCTGGCCATCGTGATGGAGGCCGACCACTTCTGCATGCACTGGCGCGGCGTCAAGGACACCGACACCGCGATGACCAACAGCGTGATGCGCGGCGCCTTCCTGAAGGACGCCAACCTGCGGCGCGAGTTCCTCTCGCTCATGTCGCGCAAGAACCAGGGCTGAACGCGATGCTCGTCCGTCTGCTCTATGCCAGCCGCGCGGTGCCGGCCGTCGACCAGGAAGAACTGGCCGCCATCCTGCGCAAGTCCAAGGCCCACAACGCCACCATCGGCGTCACCGGCGTGCTGTGTTTTTCCGGCGGCATCTTCCTGCAGGTGCTCGAAGGCGGCCGCAGCGCGGTGAACCGGCTCTACAACCGGATCGCCGCCGACCCGCGCCACACCCAGGTGGAGCTGCTCGCCTTCGAGGAGATCGCCGAGCGCCGCTTCGCCGGCTGGGCGATGGGCCAGGTCAACATGGCGCTGCTCAACCCGGCGCTGCTGCTCAAGTACTCCGAGACGGCGACGCTGGACCCGTTCGCCGCTTCGGGCAAGGCCTCGATGGCGCTGTTCGACGACCTCGTCGCCACGGCGGCGGTCGTCTGCCAGCCCTGAAGCCCGGCTACAGCCGGCCGGCGGTGCCGAAGCCGTAGAGCCGCGTCAGCAGCCGGGTGGGGAACTGGCGCGCGGCCGCGTTGTAGGCCTGCGCCGCCTCGTTGAAGAGCTGGCGCGCGAAGGGCAGGCGCGTGGCGCTGTCGGCCAGCACGGCCAGCGCCGGCGCCACCGACTCGTGGCCGCGCAGGTCGGCCGACTGCTCCACCAGCGACTGCACGCGCGCCAGCGCCGCGGCCATGGCCGACTCGGCGTTGACGAGCGCCGCCGCCAGGGTCGACATCACCGGCCGCGTGCCCAAAGCGTCGGCGGCGCTGCGCACCAGCCGCTCGGCGTGCAGCAGCGCCTCCAGCGCGCCCTGCTCGGCGGCCAGCGGCTCGCGCAGCGCGGCGACGAGCTCGACTGCCGCCTCGCCGCGCCGGCGCAATGCCTCGTCCACGTGCTGCCAGGCTTCGCCGAGCGCGTTGCGCAGCGCGACCAGGCGGTTGTAGGCGCCGACCATCCAGAACACGATCACCGCGGCGGCGACCAGCACCGCGATCTGCGTGCGCGACATCGCTCAGGTGCGGACTTCGCCCTGCCCCAGCACCACCCACTTCATCGAGGTCAGCCCCTCCAGCCCCACCGGCCCGCGGGCGTGGAACTTGTCGGTGCTGATGCCGATCTCGGCGCCCAGGCCGTACTCGAAGCCGTCGGCGAAGCGGGTGCTGGCGTTGACCATCACGCTGGCCGAATCCACCTCGCGCAGGAAGCGCATCGCCGAGACGTGGTTGGTGGTCAGGATGGCGTCGGTGTGATGGCTGCCGTAGCGGTTGACGTGGGCGATGGCCTCGTCGAGCGAGTCGACCACCTTCACGCTGATGACCGGGGCCAGGTACTCCTCGCTCCAGTCGCTTTCGGCAGCCGGCACCACCTTCGGCAGGCCGGCCAGGTGCGCGCGCGCGCGTTCGTCGCCGCGCATCTCCACGCCCTTGGCGGCGAAGACGGCGCCGATGCGCGGCAGGAACGCCGCCGCCTGCGCCGCATGCACCAGCAGCGACTCGGCGGCGTTGCAGGGGCTGTACTTCTGCGTCTTCGCGTTGTCGGTGACCTTGAGCGCCTGTTCCAGGTCGACCTCGGCGTCGACGTAGACGTGGCAGTTGCCGTCCAGGTGCTTGATGACCGGCACCTTCGCTTCGGCGCTGATGCGTTCGATGAGGCTCCTGCCGCCGCGCGGGATGATCACGTCCACGTACTCGGGCATCGCGATCAGGCGGCCCACGGCGGCGCGGTCGCTGGTCTGCACCAGCTGCACCGCGTCGGCCGGCAGGCCCGCTTCCACCAGCGCGGCCTGCACCTGCTGCCACAGCGCCAGGTTGGAGGCCAGCGCTTCCGAGCCGCCGCGCAGGATGCAGGCGTTGCCGCTCTTGATGGCGAGCGAGGCGGCCTCGATCGTCACGTTCGGGCGGCTCTCGTAGATCATGCCGAACACGCCCAGCGGCACCCGCATCTGGCCGACGCTGATGCCGCTCGGCCGGCGCTTCACGCCCGTGATCTCGCCCACCGGGTCGGCCATGGCGGCGATCTGCTCGCAGCCAACGGCTGCCGTCTCGACGATCTTGCCCGTAAGCTTGAGCCGGTCGACCAGCGGCGCCGCCAGGCCGGCAGCCTGGGCCGCTTCGACGTCGCGCGCGTTCACCGCCTGCAGCGCGGCCGAGTGCTCGCGCAGGCGCGCGGCCAGGGCGCGCAGCGCGCGGTCCTTGGCCGCCGTGGGCGCCGCGGCCATCGCGGTGGCGGCGGCGCGCGCGGCGACGCCCACGTGGGCCATGTACGCGGGGATGTCGGTCGGGGTCATGGTGGACGGGATTGTCCCAAATCCGCGCCGGCCCGACAGAATGCGCGCCCATGGACCCGCGTCTCGTGCTCTTCGGCCAGTCGCTGCTGATCGGCCTTTCGATCGCCGCCCCGGTGGGCCAGATCGGCGTGCTGGCGATCCAGCGCACGCTCCAGTACGGCGCCGCCGCCGGCGTGGCCACCGGCCTGGGGGCGGCGGTGGCCGACGCGCTCTACGGCGCGGTGGGCGCCTTCGGCGTCACCGTGCTGATCGAGTTCCTGGTCGGCCACAAGCTCTGGTTCGCGGTCGGCGGCTCGCTGGTGCTGCTGTGGATGGCCTGGCGCATCGCGCGCCAGCCGCCGGCGCGCGCGCGTGGTGGCGAGGACGCGCGCGCACCGCTCGGGCGGCTGTTCGCCGGCACCTTCGTGCTCACGCTGTCCAACCCGACCACCATCCTCAGCTTCATCGCCGTCTTCGGTGCCATCGCCGGCCGCATGGCGGTGGCTTCGCCGTGGCTCATGATCGCCGGCGTGATGGTGGGCTCGGCGCTGTGGTGGCTGTTCCTCGCCGCCGTCGTCGGCCGCCTGCGCACGCGCTTCGACGAACGCTGGCAGCACCGCGTGAACGTCGCTTCGGCGGCGCTGCTGGCCGGCTTCGCGCTCTGGCAGCTGGCGGGCGTTGCGCGCTGAGTCGCGCAGCCCGCTACAGCCGCGCCAGCAGCGCCAGCCACAGCGGCGCGGTGAACGCGAAGGCCACGGTCGAGATCACGATCGAGCCGGTGGCCTCGGCCTCCAGCGTGCCGTAGCGCTGGGCGAAGATGAGCGCGTTGCTGCCCACCGGCATTGCCGACATCATGACCACCACCGCCAGCGGCAGACCGGCAAGCCCCAGCCCCCAGTGGCCGAAGGCCAGCACCCCGGCCGGCAGCACGAGCAGCTTGATCACGATCACGGCCGTGCCCCCGCGCGTGCGCCCGCCCAGCCCGTAGGTGGCCAGCGAGACGCCGATCAGCACCAGGCACACCGGCACCACCGCGCTGGCCAGCATCACCAGCGCATCGTCCACCGCCGCCGGCAGCGTGCCGCCGGCGGCGTTGAACAGCAGCCCGGCCACCACCGGCAGCACCACCGGGTGGATGACGGTGTTGCGCAGCGTCAGCAGCAGCGTCTCGCGCAGCGAAGAGCGCCCGGCCTCGCGCGCCAGGTCCAGTTCCACCAGCGTCGTCGCCACCGAGAGCAGCACCAGCGCGTGCAGGCTGACCACCGTGATGTGGATCGCCAGCCCCGGCTCGCCGAAGAGCGCGCTCGCCATCGGGATGCCGATCTGCACCGAGTTGCCGAAGCTGGCCGAGATGGCGCGCGTGGCCGGCACCGCGCCGCCGTGGCGGCGCTGCAGCGCGTAGACCGCCAGCAGCGCCGCCACCACCGGCACGAAGAAGGCCGCCAGCGTGCGCCAGGGCAGGGTCTGGAAGTCGATGCGCGCGGCGGTGCGGAACAGCAGCGCCGGCACGAAGATGAAGAAGGCGGCGCTGGACAGCACGCGCGCCGCCTCGGGGCCGCCCAGCCAGCGCCGGCGCGCCGCCACGTAGCCCAGCGCGGCGGCGAAGACGATCGAGAGCAGCTTGTAGAAGACCGCCAGCGTCACGGCCGGCGAGTATCGGTCCTCAGGCCGGCTTCAACGCGGCTGGCCGACACCGAGCCATTGGCCCAGCTGCAGCAGGGTCTGGGTGTCGTAGGCCATGTAGCCCTTGACCTTGATCGGCTCCAGCTTGCGCCGGCCCTCTTCGGTGCTGTCGAGCCCGACGAGGTAGTCGCGCAGCTTGGCCACCTGCTCGGGCGTGATCGCCGGACTGGCGATGACGTGCTTGATGGGCACCGGCTTCGACTTCGCCAGCACCTTGCCGCCGGCGGCCTGCCACTCCTTGATGACCGAGGCCGCGGCCGTGGCGCCGGCCTGCGTGAAGGTGTACTGCACCATGAAGGGCACGGCGTCCTGGTAGCGCGTGTAGGTGTACGCCACCGCTTTCGCGTCGCCGAGCGCGTCGCGCATCGTCGCGCGCACCATCCACGAGGTGATCGAGTCCTCGTCGGGCGCGCCGAGCTTGCGGCCCTTCAGGTCGGCGAGCGACTTCAGCGGCGAGTCGGCGCGCACCAGGAAGCTGGCGGCGTAGTTCTCGTAGCCCTTGGTCACCGCCACCAGCCGCCAGCCCGACTGCAGCGCCTCGATCGAGATGTGCGCCGGGTGCACGATGGCGAGGTCGTAGGTCCTCTTCTGCAGCCCTTCGCGCAGCGCCGGGTAGTAGCCCACCGGCTCCACCGTCACCGGCTGGCCGAGGATCTTCGCCATGTCGTTCGACAACGCCGCGTAGCGGGCGCGGATCTCGTCGTTCGACACCCGGTAGGTCACGCCTTCGTTGACCGCGAACACCAGCGCGTGGGCGAGCGGCGTCGCCGCCGCCGCCAGGGCCGCGAGCGCTGCGCGCAACAGCCGGGGGTTCATCCGCGCACTCCAGATCGTTTCATCTCGAGAGAGGATCTTAGGGCTGGTGATTCGAGGGTTTCCTTTCAGAGTCGTCAGCCTGGGCGGCCCTTACATCTGGATGCAAGTTCGCGCCAGCCAGGCCGCCACCGCAGCCGGGTCGAGGTCGAGCTCCAGCTGCTTGCGGCGCGAAGAGGCGCCGCGCAGCAGCCGCACCGCGCGCCGCGGCAGGCCCAGTTCGCCGGCCAGCCAGGCCACAAGCGCTTCGTTGGCCTTGCCGTCCACCGGCGGCGCGGCCAGGCGCACGCGCAGCGCGCCGTCGTGCAGGCCGTCGGCGGCGGTGCGCTTCGCGTTCGGCACCACCGCCACCGCCAGCAGCGCGCCTTCGCCGCGCGCCGCCAGGCAGGGCCAGGCGTCGCTCACGCGGCGGTCTTCTTGGCCGCCGCCTTCTTGGCAGGCACCTTGGCGGCCCGCGGCTCGAACTCGAAGTTGACCTTGCCTTCCTTGGCGTCGTAGGCCAGGTAGGCCTTGAACTTGCGCCGCGTCTTGTTGGAGACGAAGTTCTCCAGCAGGCTGGTCTTGCCGGTGGCCAACAGCTTCGTCATCTCCTCGCGCGCCACCGGCTGCTGCAGGATGATCTTGCCGCTCTTGAAGTCGCAGGTGACGTGCGCGCCCACCGCGTGTTCGCACACGTAGCTGGTGCCGTGCTCGTAGACATGGCCCTTGCACTTGGGGCAGGCGCCCAGGCTCTGCTGGTCGGAGAAGTCCACCGGCTCGCCGTCGCCTTCGCCCTTCGTGTCCTCGCCGAAGTCGAACTCGAGCTTCCAGTTCGAGATCTCCTCGTCGCGAACGAGCTTCAGCTCGGCGGTGAAAGGCCAGCCGGCCTTGCTGCGGAAGCCTTCGAGCGGGCCGATCTTCCGGTCGCGGATGAAGGCCTCGGCCTCGGCCACCTCGAAGGCGCGGCCGGCCGGGATCTTGGTGATGGAAAAGCCGCAGCCTTCGCCGCCGCCGCCCACGCCGGTGCAGGCGAAGCGGCGATAGTTCTCCTTCACCACGCCGCCGCAGTTGGGGCAGGGCACCGAGAGCGTGGCGTAGTCGCCGGGGATGGTGTCGCGGTCGTATTCCTTGGCCTTGCGCACGATGCGCTCGGCCATCTTCGCGATCTCGGCCATGAAGGCCTCGCGCTTCAGGCGGCCGTGCTCCATCTCGGCGAGCTGGTATTCCCAGTTGCCGGTGAGCTCGGGCCGGGTGAGGTCTTCCACGTCCAGCCCGCGCAGCAGCGTCATGAGCTGGAAGGCCTTCGCGGTGGGCACCAGCTCGCGCCCCTCGCGCACCATGTACTTCTCGAGGATCAGGCCTTCGATGATGGCCGCACGCGTGGCCGGCGTGCCCAGGCCCTTCTCGGCCATGGCCTCGCGCAGCTCGTCGTCGTCGATCAGCTTGCCCGCGCCTTCCATCGCCGAGAGCAGCGTCGCCTCGGTGTAGCGCGCCGGCGGCTTGGTCTTGAGCGCATTGACGGCCACGCTCTCGGTGCGCACCACCTCGCCGGGGGCCACCGGCACCAGCGTGGCATCGTCTTCCTGCGCCTCGCGGCCGTACACCGCCAGCCAGCCCGGCTTGACCAGCACCTTGCCGTTGGTCTGGAAGGCGAACTCCTTGCCGGCGTTCTTCACCGTCGAGATGCGCGTCGTCACCAGGAACTCGGCGCTCGGGTAGAACACCGCGAGGAAGCGCTTGACCACCATGTCGTAGAGCTTGGCCTCGACCTCGGTCAGGCTCTTGGGCGCCTGCAGCGTCGGGATGATGGCGAAGTGGTCCGACACCTTGGCGTTGTCGAACACGCGCTTGCTCGGCTTGACGTACTGCTCCTTGAGCGCCTTCTTCGCATGCGCCGAGAGCTCGCGCAGCGGCCCGGGCAGATCCTCCGTCGCCAGCATCTCCATGGTCTGCTTGACGACGCCGAGGTAGTCTTCCGGCAGCGCGCGCGAATCCGTTCGCGGGTAGGTCAGCACCTTGTGCTTCTCGTACAGCGCCTGCGCGATCGACAGCGTGGTCTTGGCCGAGAAGCCGAAGCGCGAGTTGGCCTCGCGCTGCAGCGTGGTCAGGTCGTAGAGCAGCGGGCTGGCCTGCGTGCTCGGCTTGGCCTCCTCGCTGACGTGGGCCGGCTCGCCGCGGCAGGCCTGGGCGATGGCCTGCGCGTCGGCTTCGGTCCAGACGCGGTCGGCGCGCTGCTCGGCATCGTCGGGGTTCTTCTTCCACTTCGGATCGAACCACTTGCCCTCGTACTCGCCGGCCTGGGCGGCGAAGGTCGCCTTGATCTCCCAGTAGTCGCGCGCCACGTGCTTGCGGATCTTCTCCTCGCGCTCGACCACGATCGACAGCGTCGGCGTCTGCACCCGGCCCACGGTGGTGAGGAAGAAGCCGCCGTCGCGCGAGTTGAAGGCCGTCATCGCGCGCGTGCCGTTGATGCCCACCAGCCAGTCGGCTTCCGACCGGCTGCGTGCGGCGTCGGCCAGGCCCTTCATCTGCTGGTCGCTGCGCAGCGCCGCGAAGCCCTCGCGGATGGCCTGCGGCGTCATGCTCTGCAGCCACAGCCGCTGCACCGGCTTGGGGTTGCCCTTCTCGCCGAACGCGTACTGCTCGATCAGGCGGAAGATCAGCTCGCCCTCGCGCCCGGCGTCGCAGGCGTTGACGATGGCGGTGACGTCCTTGCGCTTGATCAGCTTGACCACGGCGTTGAGCCGCGTCTTGGTCTTGTCGATCGGCGCCAGATCGAAGTGGGGCGGCACCACCGGCAGGTGGGCGAAGCTCCACTTGCCGCGCTTGACCTCATAGGCCTCCGGCGCCTTGATCTCCACCAGGTGGCCGACCGCCGAGGTCACCACGTACTGGTCGTTCTCGAAGTGCTCGGCGTGCTTCTCGAACTTGCCGCCGCTGGTGCCCAGCGCACGCACGATGTCCTGCGCGACGCTGGGCTTTTCCGCAATGATGATGGTCTTGCCCATGGTTCCTTTTCGCCGGACCGCGCCGGGCGCTGCCGGTGGTCCGTCCCTACGTGCCTACAATCGGGCGCTACCCTCGCGCGTGCGTGCATACACATGCACGCGCGCGCGCCCATGATTTCAATGTACCGAATGACGAAGACAGCGCAAGCGAACCAGGGCAAGGCCGGCGGCCGCCGGATCCAGGTGCGCCGCAGTGGCGTGCACGGCAAGGGCGTCTACGCGCTCCAGGCCATCCCCAAGGGCACCCGCATCATCGAATACAAGGGCGAGGTGGTGACCTGGAAGCAGGCGCTCAAGCGCCACCCGCACGACCCCAGCGACCCCAACCACACCTTCTTCTTCCACGTCGACGACGACCACGTCATCGACGCCGCCGTGAACGGCAACGCGGCGCGCTGGATCAACCACGCCTGCAAGCCCAACTGCAAGGCCGAGGAAGAGGACGGCCGCGTCTTCATCGACGCGGCGCGCGACATCGCGCCCGGCGAGGAGCTGTTCTACGACTACGGCCTCGTCATCGACGAGCGCTACACGCCGGCACTCAAGAAGCAGTTCGAATGCCGTTGCGGCCACCCCCGCTGCCGGCGCACCATGCTGGCGCCCAAGCGCTGAGCCCGAGACCATGTCCGAAGGCGGCCACCTCCACTGGGGCGCCGAAGCGCTCTGGGAGCAGCTGCAGCCGCTGCTGCCGGGCCTGAGCATCGAGGTGGTGGCGCGCACCGACTCCACCAACACCCGCCTGCTCGAACGCGCCCGCCTGTCCACCGGCCAGCGCGACGCGCCGGTCTCGCGCCCGGGCCAGTTGAGCGGCGACGAGGAACCGACCACCCCGCCGCTGGGCCGCCGCGCCGGCGACACCCAGCCGTGCCTGCTGGTGGCCGAGCATCAAACGGCCGGCCGCGGCCGCCTCGGGCGCGACTGGAAGGCGCAGCCGGGGCAGTCGCTCACCTTCTCGCTCGCGCTCGCCTACGCGCCGCGCGACTGGTCGGGCCTGTCGCTGGCGGTCGGGGTGGCGCTGGCCGAAGCGCTGGAGCCGGCGCCGGCCGGCGAGCCGCGCATCGGCCTCAAGTGGCCGAACGACCTCTGGCTGGTCGACGGCGCTGGCAGCGGGCGCAAGCTGGGCGGCATCCTGATCGAGACGCTGTCGGTCGGCGTGCGCCGCATGTGCGTGGTCGGCGTCGGCCTCAACGTGCAGCCGATCGCCGCCACCGAGGGCCTGGCCAGCGGCTTCGGATGCCTGTGCGAACTGGACCCGGCGGCCACCGCGCCGCAGGCGCTGGCCACGGTGGCGCGGCCGCTCGCCGAGACGCTGCAGCGCTTCGAGCGCGAGGGCTTCGCGCCCTTCGCGGCCCCCTACGCGCGGCGCGACCTGCTGCGCGGCCAGCGCGTGACCACCAGCGCCGCCGAAGCCGCCGAAGGCACCGCCGACGGCGTGACCGAGCGCGGCGCGCTGCGTGTGCAGACGGCCCAGGGACTGCAGCTGCTCACCAGCGGCGAGGTCAGCGTGCGCCTGCAGGGTGGCGCATGCTGAGGACCCTGGTCGCGCTGCTGCTGCTGGCCAACCTGCTCTTCTTCGCCTGGTCGCGCGGCTGGCTGACGCCGCTGGTGGCGCCGCCGCACGCGGGCGAGCGCGAACCCGAACGCCTGGCCGCGCAGGTGCGGCCCGAGCAGGTGCGCGTGCTGCGCAGCGGCGGCAACGGCGCGGCGGCGGCCAAGGGGTCGGCCTGCCTGGAAGCCGGGCCCTTCGCCGAAGCCGACGTCGGCATCGCCGAAGCGGCCCTGCTGTCCGCCGGCGTGCCCGCCAACGCCTGGGTGCGCGAAACGGTGGCCGGCCAGTCCTGGCTGCGCGTGGCCCGCGCCGACGACGAGCTGCGCGCGCGCCTGCTGGCGCTCAAGGAGCCGGTGCTGTCGGCGCCCTTCGGCGCCTGCCGGCCGCGCTAGGGCCGGCGCCGCAGCGCCAGCACGCCCAGCGCCAGCAGCGCCAGCCAGGCGGGCGCGAAGGCGCCACCGCCGCCGGAAGAAGGCGCCGGCGAAGGCGCGGCCTGCACGTCCAGGCTCACGCTCTTGGTGGACGAATGGCCGCCGCTGTCGGTGGCGGTCAGCTGCACCGTCACCGGCCCGGCGGCGCTGACGGCCAGCGTGGCGCTCGCGCCCGTGGCCGAGCCGCTGATCGAGGCGATCGAGCCGCCCGCCGTCACCGACCAGGCGTAGCTGGCGATGCTGCGGTGGTCGAAGGCCCCGCTGCCGGCCGAGCTGAGGGTGACGTTGGACCCCGCGGTGGGCGCCAGGCTGGACGCCGAGACCACCAGGTACGGGCCGATCGTGTTGCCCGGCACCGCGCGCGCCACCGAGGCCGCCACGTCCAGCATGCCGGCGCCGCAGGTGGTGGTGGTGCAGTAGCACTCGTCCTGCGGCGTGGCCGAAGGCGCCTTGCACTGCACCACGTCGCCGGCGCTGCCGCTGGTCGGGAACGGCCGCGCGCCGCCCTGCAGCGCCAGCTTGATGTCGTCGGGCGTGAGCGAGGCGTTGACCGACAGCATGAGCGCGATCGCCCCCGCCACCTGCGGCGCCGAGAAGCTGGTGCCGATGGCAGCGTCGAACATGTCGGTGTAGGTGCTGCTGCTGGGCGTGGTGGTGCCGGCGTTGGTGGCCGTCATGATCGGGTACAGGCAGGGGCTTCCCGGCGCGGTGTTGATGCAGTTGCCCGCCGGTGCCGCGATCACGTTCTCCGGCCCCAGGTTCGAGTAGCCCACCTTGGTGCCGGCGTGGCGCACGCCGGCGACCGAGATCGCGTGCGGGCAGTTGGCCGGCGTGCCGACCGCGACCCCGCCGCCGGGCGCCGGGGTGTCGACGCCGTTGCCGGCCGCCACGACCACGTTGACACCTTTGGCGTAGAGCTCGTTGAAGACGTCCTGGTACGCCTTGTTGCAGGCCCCGTCGGACCCCAGGCTCATGTTGAGCACCTGGGCCGGGTGCGGGTTGACCACCGGGTCAGCCGAAACCCCAGCGGCCCAGCGCATTGCCGCCTGGATGTCCGAGTCGTAGCCGCCGCAGGTGCCCAGCACGCGCACGGGCTGGATCATGACCTCGCGGCCGACGCTGGCCAGGCCGATGCTGTTGTCGGTGGCCGCGCCGATGAGGCTGGCGGTCTGCGTGCCGTGCCAGCTGCTGGGGTCGCCGCTGCAGGCGTCGCCCGGGTCGGAAGGATCGGCGTCGCGGCCGTCGCTGTCGCCCGCGGTCGTGAAGTCGGTCGGCTTGCCCGGTTCGGCGGCGATGAAGTCGTAGCCCGCGTAGAGCTTGGTCGAGCCGTCGCCGCGCTTGAAGTCCGGGTGCTCGGGCCGGATGCCGGTGTCCAGCACCGCCACCGTGACGCTGGTGGAGCCGATGGTCGTGGCCCAGGCGCCGACGGCGTTGATGGCCGACACGAAGGTGGCGTCGGGCGCACGCAGGTACCACTGGCCGACCGCCGGGTAGGGCGAGGACTGGCCGCCGCCGTAGAAGGTGTCGTTGGGCACCACGCCGGCCACGCGCTTGCGGCCGTCGACGATGGCCCATTCGACTTCGGGCTGGGCCGCCAGCCGCGCCGCCAGGTCGGCCGAGGCGACGCCCTGCCCACGCAGCGCCTGCGTGCGCGGGCCCAGCACCCAGCCGTCGCGCAGCACCAGGCCGAGCCGGGCGCCCATCGTGGCCGCATGCTGCGGCCGCGGCGCGGCGGCGCTGGCCGACTGCGCGCGCATGAGCGCGCTCTCGGCCTTGTACTTGACGATGACGCGCCCGGCGTAGGGCTCCTCGGCCGCCGGCTTGCGCACCGGCGGTCGCCTTTCGCTCGCGGCCCAGGCGGGTGCCAGCGAAAGGCAGCAGACGACGAGGGCGCAGATCAGGCGCGGCAGGGACGGCATGGGCGGCTTTCCCGCGGCCGAAGGGCCGCGTGCATCAGCACTGATGCTAGCCGCCCGATGTCAACGCCTCGTACGAGCTTTCGTGACCTGGTGATACAGACGCGCCGGGCATGCACTACGGCGCACTACGCCATGCCGCAGGCACATCCAGCGACCGCCGCAGCCCGGCTCTGCCGGGCCGCCGGCGGTGCCCCCTGGAGGGGGCGCGCGAAGCGCGCAGGGGGTGGCCCCTTCAACCTGCGATGACGCGCGCCATCTCGACGACCTTGCAGGAGTAGCCCCACTCGTTGTCGTACCAGGCGACGACCTTCACGAAGGTGGGGTCCAGCATGATGCCGGCCTCGGCGTCGAAGACGCTGGTGCAGGCCTCGCCGCGGAAGTCGGTCGAGACGACCTTGTCCTCGGTGTAGCCGAGCACGCCCTTCATCGCGCCCTGGCTCGCGGCCTTCATCGCGGCGCAGATCTGCTCGTAGCTGGTCTCCTTCGAGAGCTCGGCCGTGAGGTCGACCACCGAGACGTCGGAGGTGGGCACGCGGAAGGACATGCCGGTGAGCTTCTTGTTGAGCTCGGGGATCACCTTGCCCACCGCCTTCGCGGCGCCGGTGCTCGAGGGGATGATGTTCTCCAGGATGCCGCGGCCGCCGCGCCAGTCCTTGTTGCTGGGGCCGTCCACGGTCTTCTGCGTGGCGGTGGCGGCGTGCACCGTGGTCATCAGGCCGCGCTTGATGCCGAAGGTGTCGTGCAGCACCTTGGTGACGGGCGCCAGGCAGTTGGTGGTGCAGCTGGCGTTGGAGATGATCTTCTCGCCCGCGTACTTCGCGTGGTTGACGCCGTAGACGAACATCGGCGTGTCGTCCTTGCTGGGCGCCGACATGATGACCTTCTTGGCGCCGGCGGCCAGGTGCTTCTCGGCCGTCTCCTTGGTGAGGAAGAGGCCGGTCGACTCGACCACGATGTCGGCGCCGACGTCGCCCCACTTCAGCGCCGCCGGGTCGCGCTCGGCCGTGAGGCGGATCTTCTTGCCGTTGACGACCAGCGTATGGCCGTCGACCGCGATGTCGCCCTTGAAGCGGCCGTGCACGCTGTCGTACTGCAGCATGTAGGCCAGGTAGTCGGGCTC
>CAYVXO010000123.1:0-18153 GCA_964454485.1 uncultured Rubrivivax sp. | reverse complement strand
CCTCCGCGGCCAAGCGCCGTCTGCCTACGCGGGCGGCTTAGCTCGAACGTTAGGCGTCGCACTTCCCATGCGCACTATCCACTCCATCCTCCCTGATGCCGACGCACTACTGGCATTGGAACCGGAAGAGTTGGCAGGTCTGGTTCTCGAGCACCTCACGTCCTTGGAACAAGGTCAAACCGGAAACTTGAACCGCTACAACTTCAGCCTGGGTAGTGCATTCGAAGGCTACCCTCAGAACAAGAAAGCCGAGATTGCTCAGGCGCTGATGGAGGGCTGGATCTGGCTGGAGAGAGAGGGGCTCATTGCCCCGAAGCCAGGTCAAACTGGTGACTGGTTCTTCGTCACCCGACGAGGGCAGCGCATCGCCAACTCCACTGGCCTCGCCGCGTTCAGAAGGGCCTCAATCCTCCCTCGCGGCCACCTGCACCCTGTAATCTCACAGAAGTGTTGGTCGACATTCCTTCGCGGGGACTACGACACCGCCGTCTTCCAGGCCTTCAAAGAGTTGGAAGTCGCTGTTCGCGCCGCGGCCGAGGCTGAACCGGAAGATGTCGGCGTTGATCTCATGCGCAAGGCGTTTCACCCCAAGACCGGCAAGCTCACTGACACGTCGCTCCCGATGGCTGAGCGAGAAGCGCTTGCGCATTTGATGGCAGGAGCAATTGGGTCTTACAAGAACCCGCACAGTCATCGCGAGGTTAACGTTCAGGCCGAAGAAGCCTCCGAAATGATTGGACTCGCCAGCCACCTACTCAAGATCGTGGACGCCCGCTCCAAGTCGTGAAAGCGATGCCTAACCCCTCGGTCAACGCGAGGCCCAGCGGCAGTCCACCAGGCCCGGCTCCAGGAGTGGCCTATCATCCTTCCGCCGGGCCTGGCGGCCTTCCGCCGGCCCCGCGTTACCTCGAACGTTAGGCCCGCGCGCCCTGCATCACCCTAAGCACGCTATGACTGAGTCCAAGAAGTCCCAATTCGAACTAGTTGTCGAACTGGCGAAGGCTCTCGCTTGGCCACTTCTGGTTGCAATCGTATTGGCTTCCTTCTGGAACCCACTCCAGAAAGTCGCAGAACTCTTGCCAAGCCTGATCGGTCGATCTGACTCAATTTCCATCGCGGGCCTCTCGCTAAAGCTAAGTCCAACCCTGAAGAACAAAGCGACTCCGGACGTCGAACTAGCTCTATCACGTGTATCGCGAGCGAGCATCGAGCGAATTCTCGCTCTGGGAGACTCGACTTCTTGGGATACCAACTCGATTGCTTACGGCAAAGAGCAGTCAAAGGAACTCATCGATGCCGGGCTTGTCGCGGAAGTGCCTGCGGCTGATCTGCAGGCAAGAAACAAGGCGCATGGTAGAACGGACGGCTACATGATCCGAACCACTGAACTGGGAAAGCGAACTCAAGCGTTCTTGCGCGCGGTTATTGCTGAAGTAGTCCAAGAAATAGCCACCGGAGCTGCTTCCGCGCCAAGATAGCGGGCCTAACCCCTCGGTCAACGCGAGGCCCAGCGGCAGTCCAGCAAGCCCGCCTCCAGGCGTGGTCTATCATCCTTCCGGCGGGCTTGCTGGCCTACCGCTGGCCCCGCGTTACCTCGAACGTTAGGCCTCACGGATTCCCAATCTAAGCGCAACACTGTTCATCATAGGCTTCGTTCGGTGTCGCGAAGCCCAGCTTCTTTCTGGGCCTGTTGTTCAGCTCTTCTTCAATTTGCCTGCACTGCCTTTGCGTCAGGTTCTTGAAGCAGCTTCCCTTTGGCAGATACTGCCTGATCAGCCCGTTGGTGTTCTCGTTGGTGCCCCTCTCCCATGAGTGGTACGGCCGGGCGAAGTAGAACTTCGTGCCGTGCGATTGCTCCAGTTCCGCATAGCCATGGAACTCGGTCCCGTTGTCCAGCGTCACGCTCTTGATCACCAAGTTCCCCTCGGGCCCAAGTTCCTGGTGCATCACCCTGTTCACCTCCGCCGCCCGCCTGGCCGGCAGTTTGCGTATGCGCACCTTCAGCGTCTTGCGCTCCACCAGCGTCAAGTTGCAGTGCCTGCCGTCCTTGCCCATCACCGTGTCGCCTTCCCAGTGTCCGAACTCGCTTCGCTCCTGCACCGCACGCGGCCTGTCTTCGATCGATCTCTTGCCGCTCAGCCTGCCTCGCCTGTCCGCCACCCGGTAGCCCTTGCGGTACCTGCGGCTCAGCCGCCTCGTGCGCAGCCACAGCCCTCCGCCCCTGGCCTTGTCCCGCCTGACCCAGCGGTAGATCGTCGAGGCCCCAACTTGCATCACTCCCAGCCGCCCCAGCCTGCCGCTGATCTGCTCCGGGCTCCACTTGTGCCCCATCAGCTCCCGCACCAGTTCCACCTGGCCGGCCTCGTAGTGTTCGCCCCGCCGGCTCTTCCTGCGCCTCGTGCGCGCGTAGCTGTCGGCCTTGTGCGCGTCGTACTCTCCCCTCGTGTCCGCGTTGCGCCTGAGCTCGCGGCTGACCGTCGACGCGCTTCGCCCAAGCTTGCGCGCTATCTCCCTGCGGCTGTCTCCCATGGACTTCGCCTTCGCTATCAAGTACCTTTCCCCGCTGGTGAGTTGGTGATATCCCATGTCGCAACCCCTTCTTGCCGGAAGAGAAGGCGGCTAGTCTCCAACTCACCTCCTTCTTCTTCAAGGTGTTGCACTTCAACTGGCAACTCGCCCCCACACAAATGCCCAGGTTCGTCGCCCTACTCCGCGGAGTCAACGTCGGCAAAGGCAGTCACGTCCCTATGGCCAAGTTCAAGGCGATGCTTGAGGGTCTTGGCTACTCCGGAGTCAGCACGCTTCTGAACAGCGGCAACGCCGTCTTCACAAGCACGGGCCGCTCACAAGCTAAGCACGCGGCGTCCATCGCGGCAGAGCTGCAACAGACGTTGGGCGTGACAACGTCAGTCATCGTTAAATCGGCAGCCGACTTGGCGAAAATCATCAAATGCAGCCCAATCAATCCGCCAGAGACTGAACACTCCAAGTATCTCGTAGCCTTTGCGGCTGAAGCTGCCGATCTTCTCGCTTTGGAGCCGCTTCAAGATCTTGCTCAAGCTCCGGAACGCTTCGTCGTCACCAAGATGGCTGCCTTCTTGCACTGCCCTGCCGGGGTGCTCCAGAGCCGCATTGGTGAGGCGTTACTTGGCAAGCTTGGCAAGCGCGTCACCACGCGTAACTGGGCCACGGTCATGAAGCTTTACTCACAAGCTGCCGCCAGTGTGGCCTAACCCCTCGCTCAAGCTGAGCACTAACGGCAGGCCACCAGGCCCGGGCTGGCGGTAGGCGGTACATTTTCGCCAGCCTTGGCCTGGCTCCCTGCCGCTGTCGCCCGCTTAGCTCGAACGTTGGCCTTGAAGGTGTTGCACTTCGCCCAGTAATCCGCCGTCATGAACCACTACCTGATCTCCTTTCCCAGCTCTGCGATGGCCCACATCACAGCCGAGGATCTCCCTGCCGTTGCCGAGTCCTCGCACGCAGTCATTCGAGAGGCCAAGGCCGCAGGCGTGTACGTTTTCGGCGGCGGCATTGATGAGGGGGTCCCACCCGCAATGGTCGCGGCAGACGGCTCAGTTCGTACGGGCACCTACGCCGAGACTGCGAAGCTCAATGGTGGCTTCTGCGTGATCCGCGTATCAACGCGAAAAGAGGCTGAAGCGTGGGCGGCCAGGCTCGCAGCCGGATGCAGGTGCGCGCAGGAGTTGCGCGCGTTCATGTTCGATCCAGAGTCTTGAACCTGGTGCCACTTCAAGCTACCGCTGGTGAGGCCTGGCCAGCGCACATGAAGACCGTTCGCGCTCCCGTTGCTGCGGCCATCACCTGCTGCTGCGCTGCAGTTGCGGCGCTGACCGCGGCGAACGTTGTGCCCATCGCCGCGAGCAGTTGATCACCTCTGGTCAAAATTCGGCCCCTTCCCTCGCGGCGTTGGCTTCGGAAGGGTTCCAGGCCGTCGTGGATCTCGCTCCGAGCTCCGTCCAAGATGCAGTGTCGGAAGAGCGTGCGCTTCTTCGCCAGCAAGGCATCGAGTTCATCCACATTCCCATTCCTTTCGACTCACCGTCCGAGGCCCACCTCCAGGCTGTGTTCGCCCCCCCCTTGGCCGCCTGAGCGGCAGGAAGACGCTGATCCATTGCCAGGTCAACTTTCGCGCCTCTGCGGTCACGTTCCTCTACCGAGTGCTGCGACTGCATCAGGATCCGGCCAGGGCCTACAAATCAGTTTCTCGAGTCTGGGTCCCCCAAGGAGCCTGGCGGAGGCTGCTCACGGAACAGTTGGCCAAGCACGACATCAGGTTCGACCCCTTCTGAGGCCGAAGGTGACGCCCAACCCCTCGGTCAACCCGAGGCCCTGCGGCAGTCCACCGGGCCCGCGTCGACTCGAACATCAAGCCTCATGAACGCTGCTCCTTCGCTCCTTGCGCTGTTTGCCGGACTCCTGCTCCAAGACTTGGCCTTCGGCTGCGAGGAGGATTCCGGGGCCGCGAAGAGTGATCTGTTCCTTGCCCGGGTCGGCGAACCCACAACGGTCAGGCTGACGACTGGTGCCGATGCCGCGAATCTGCAACCCGCCCGCTTGGCGGCGTTGCCCCTCATCCTTCCGGCGCTGTCGCCGGCCTACCGCCGGCCCCGCCTCGCCCCGCACTTTGGGTGCACACTTCGCCGAACAGCACCACACCATGAACCGGCTCGCGCATGATCTGGCTGCACTGAGGGCCATCAACAAACGATTCACCCACAACTTCGTGACCAGCGATGTGCGGTCTCACGATGCATTGATGCATCCCCAATTCAGGACCATCACACCCGGCGGCGGTCACTTCGAGCGTGGCCCGCATCTCGAATTCCGGGCTCACGGCTTCGACCCTGCCGTCCCGGTCTACCGGGACATGAGGGACGAGCGGATCGAGGTCCTGGGTGACGCGGCGCTGGTGACGGCCACCAACAAGTGGGCGGGGCATCACGATGGCCAGGACGCCACGGGCATGACTTGTGACGCGGACACCTGCGTGCGGGCGGCTGAGAGCTGGCTTCGTGTCCTGGCACAACTCACTCCGGTGGCACCAGACAATTGCCCGGGCGACGACACGATCGTCGTGAAGTATCCGCGCGGTCAGTTGCAGCCGCGCCGAGAGAGTGGCGCCTGACCCCTCGTTCAACGCCAGATCCCACACAGGAGTGACCCATGCCCATACAGAGCTTCGAGATCATCTCGGTTCCGGTCAGCGATCAGCAGAGAGCGAAGGCCTTCTATCGGGACGTTCTGGGATTCGACCTCGTGCGGGAGGAGCCGATGGGCCCGGGCATGAGCTGGATCCAGCTCGCCCCGCCGGGCCAAGGCGTGACCATCGCCCTGGTGACGTGGTTCGATCAGATGAAGCCCGGAGGCTTGCAAGGCGTCATGGTGAACACCGAAGACATCGACGCTGAACATGCCCGCCTGCGGAGCTGCGGCCTGACCCTCACGGACATCAAGGAAGAGCCCTGGGGTCGCTACGCCATGTTCACCGACCCGGACGGGAACGGGTGGATCCTGCGGCAACCGCCGACAAGATCTTGAGTTCCAGGCAACCCGGCGAACCCTCGGTGCGGCGGGCCTGGTGGCCCGCGCCCATGGTGCGCCACCTCCTCGCGCTGGTGCTCGCCGCATCGGCGACCGCGCCGGCCATGAGCGCCGATCCACCCGTGGCCGAAGAAGTCCATGCCCCTCTTCGGCTCGAAGAAGGCACCTGGGACGCCGACGTCACCTTCTACGAAGACGACAAGCCTTCCGGACGCGCCAAGGGCGTCCAGGTGAACACCCTGCTGTCCAACGGCCACTGGATCGTCAATGACTTCCGGATCCCGGCCAGCGGTTCCGCCCCGGCCTATCAAGGGCACGGGATGTGGGGCTTCGACCCCGTGGCGAAGACGTACGTGAACACCTGGGTGGACACCAACGACCGTACCGTCCGGACCGACTATGGGTTCTGGTATGCCAAGGAGCAGACCATGGTGTGGTCGGCCAAGCAGAGCGACGGTCAGGGGCACTTCGTGGACTACCGGATGACCGAGGAATTCAAAGGAGACACGCGGGTCTTCACGGTCCATCAACTGGCGATGGTCAAGCCGAACCCCCACCTGCTCGTCCGGATCGTCTTCACCCGCCGACCCCAGTGAGTGCGCCCATCCGGAGTGCGCCTCCGCTCCGCCGGGCGACTTCCTATTCGGGCACGTAAGGCTGCGTTCAGGCCGCAGCCTCATGCTGCACCGCACAATGACGCAGGAGCTGACGCTCGAGCTTCGCCTGGACCTGGATGATGTCCTGGGGAACCTGCAGCACGCGCGCCGAAGCGGCGACCTCGGGCGCCTGGCTCTGCTGACGTATTGGGACGTCAGGAAGTGGGCTCGATGGGCACGTCGCGATGCACTGGCCGAACGCGCCTCCGACCTGCTCACCCGGCAGCCTCACCCCAGTCGCACGGCCTTCCTGTCCATCGTGGACGACGTGATCGCAGAACTGGAACGGATCAGACTGGGCGCCCATTGATTGGCGGCGGGGCTTGGCTCCGCGGCTTGGCCGTGCGCGAGACGCGCGTGTCGCGCGGCTCCGCGTGACCTCGATCCCTCGCAACCCTCATGAAGCAACGTCGTCCCGTGCTTCCTGTGCTTCGTCGGCCTTCCGCCGCCGTTCGCGCCTCCTCGGGCCAAGAAAGCCGCGCAGGAGCAGTCCCAACCTGCCGAAGACGAGCGACAGGCCCGGTAGCGCGGTGGTCGGGTCTTCGCGCATGAAACCCGGCCCCGGCCTGCCGACAATGCCCTTTCCCTCAAGGGCGACTGGAGAGGCTTCGTGGCAGAGCAGACATCACCGGTTTCAGCGCTGGACAATCTCAAGACGATTGCCGGCATCGCGTCGAACGTCGCCGTCATCGTCGGCGTGATCCTCTCCCTGCTGCAACTGGCCAGCTTCGTCGACAACTCCCACCGCGCGGCGCAATCGGCCAAGCTGGGCGCGCTCAAGGAGATCAAGGCTTTCCTCGAACAGGACGAGGAAGTGCGCCGCAAGGGCCAGCGATTCCTGCACGAGCAGCTGCCCCAGCTCAACGAATCGTTGAAGACCAGGCTTGCCGCTGCCGGCACGGGAGAGGCGTTCTACCTGTCGCCTGAAATGAAGGACTTCGCCGCGGTGCACTACCACTACGAGCAGATGGGGGCGCTCGTGAAGCTCGGCTACATCGACTTCCCGCTCATCTTCGAGATCATTGCCTTCCCCGATGCCTACATGGACGCGGTGGAACCGGTCCGCAAACTCGTCGCGGACAACTGGAAGGGCCCGGGCCAGGGCCTGCCGGATCTCGGTTCGAACATCCGCTTCCTGAAGTCGTGCTACGAGAAGAGCCGGCAGGAACAGACCAAGGTGCCGAGCTGCCCCAAGGCTTGAGGCCCGCAGCGGTCCGGCAGCGCGAACGGCCTCGCGGGCGGGGTGTTCCCGGTCCGCGGCAGGAGGGTCACGCGCCGCCGGCGTCCGGGTTCATCCACAACGCAGCCCACATGTGCCCGTCAGGATCGGCGAAGTCGCGTGTGTACATGAACCCGAGGTCTTCGGCCGGGTTCACGTCTGCCTTCCCGCCATTCGCCGCGGCGGCGGCATTGGCGGCATCGACGGCGTCGCGGCTGTCCATCGTGAGCGAGAGCATGTGCGAAGCGGTTCCCGCCGGCGGGAACGGTCGCTGCGTGAAGGTGCGCCACCTGGCGTGCGTGATCAGCATCACCTGGATGGACTCGCTCCACACCATGCAGGCGCCGCCGTCGTCGCTGAGCTGCGGGTTCTGCCCGAAGCCCAAGGCCTTGTAGAAGGTCACTGCGGCCGCGAGGTTCGCGACCGGCAGGCTGATGAAGATCGTCTTTTCCATGGCTTTCTCCCGCGGGCTCTGTGTGAACCCGGCGCCACCGGGTTCCAAGGGCACGACGAACGGGCCTCGCCCGGATCGACAAGGTGCCTCGAAGCGCGGAGCGCCGGAACCGACGGCCTTCGCGGCCTGCCGCCGCGCCAGCGATACCCCAGAATCGCAAAGCCTCGCGAGCGACGCGCTCGCCCGGTTGCAAGGCAAATTCAAACACGAGGCGTCAGCGTGCAACTCATCAGGGCTTTGGTCGCTTCCGGAATGCTGCTGTGCGGCACGTCTTCGGCACTGGCGCAGCGGTGGGTCGTCACCGAGGGCCAGCGCGGCGAATGGACAGGTCGCTGGCATCTGCAGGCGAGCACGGGCAATGCCGTCACCGGCACCTCGTTCTGCTCGTCGGGCGGCCCGAACCGCTGGAGCGCCGTCATCACCGAAGACTGAACGCCGACGGCGCCGGCCGCGCGGTCCTATCATCGGTCCCCCGAACCCGAAGTCCGGCTTGCTGCCGACGGGCCCTACGCCCACCGGAACGACAGGCGTGATGAAGCGCATGCCCTGTTCTCGCCACCTCCTTGCCGTCGTGCTCGCCGCCACCAGCACGGCGGCCGGCGCCTTCGAACACGCCTTCGACTTGCCGGCCTTCGTGGTCAGCGTGCCCGGCATCCCGAGCATCCCGCTGGCGCCGCGCGCTGCGACCGCATCGCCCGGTGCCCGGGTGGCCCTGGGCCACGACGCGACCTTCACGGTCGAGATCACGGCTTCCGAGTCGCCGCAGGCCGGAAGCACCCGCGCCTGCGCCGGCACCTTTCTGCGGGAACTCGTCAAACGCCCGGACATGCCGGACCGGGACAGCATCTACCGCGCCCCGTTCGACGCGTCCACCTTCCTCGTCCTCTACATCGTCGAGCGGCAAGGCGTGAAGGCCCTGCACGCGCACCTGCTGTCCGCCGCGGCGGGCACACATTGTGTCGACGCGCACTTCAGCCGCGGGATGGGCGCGACCGAAGACGAGGACCGCTGGAGAACGACGTTCACCGGCGCGCGCATCCGCGAGGGCCGCCGGTGACGCCGGCTGCCGCCTCCGAAGGCAATGGCTGAAGCAGAAGGAACCCCCATGCAGGACGTCCGTTACGTCGTCTTCCACCGGCCCGGCCCCGCCTGGATCGCGGGCCGGACGCTCTTCGAACAACCCGGCGTCAGGGAGCACGTGGCGCACTATCGGCAATGGCTGGAGGCGGGCAAGCTTCAACTCGGCGGTCCGCGCCTCGACGCGGGAGGCGGCGGCATGATGGTGCCGAGCAGGTCTGCCAGCGTCGCCACGGGCACCACCCCGGCCGCCATCTTCGCGAGCTCCCGGCTCGTGGTGACCAGCGCGTCGGCCTGCAGCCTCGTCAGCGCGAGGTATTCCGCCACGAAGGTGTCCTTCCAGCCCAGGTCGTGCGCGATCTCCCACGCGACGCGCTGCAGCACGCGGTCGCCGAGCAGCCGCAGCTGCAGGTTGCGCAGGTAGTCGAGCTGGCCCTGCGCTTCCTTGCGCGTGAGCTCGCCGTGGCCGACCTGGCCGTACAGCGCGGCGAGCACCTGGGACCTCAGCAGGGTCGGCGCCAGCAGCCGGTGGGTCCTGGGCACCACGGCCTTCGCCCGCGCGAGGGCGAGGGCCGCTCCAGGTTCGATGACGTAACGGGCCATGCGCACTCCAGGGGACGTCGCGGCATGGTAGCCGCAGGCCGGCAGGCTGGACTCGGGACCGGGGATCCGCTAACTTCGCCGGTGCACGATAACAGGGAGCCGGGGATGACACTTTCGGGCGCATGCCTCTGCGGATCGGTCCGGTGGCAGTTCAAGGGGCTGCCCGAATCCGCCACGGCGTGCAACTGCACGGCCTGCCGCCGCTACGGCGTGCTCTGGGCCTACGACCACGAAGGCGAAGGCATCGAGGTCACGGGCCCGACCAAGGCCTACGTCCGCGGCAGAGGCAACCTGGGCTTCCACTTCTGCCCCGAATGCGGCTGCGTCGCCTACTGGCGCAGCCGGCAGCCGGACGCGGAAGGCCGTCGCCGCATCGCCGTGAACCTGCGGCTCACCGAGCCCGGACCGATCGCGCACCTGCCCATCGACCACTTCGACGGCCTCGAGAAGTGGGAGGACCTGCCACGCGACGGCCGGTGCATCCGCGACCTGTGGTTCTGAAACACGTGGCGGGCGAGACTCCCACCCCCCAACGCCGAAGCGCGAGGAACGCCATGCCATCGGACGCCAAGGTCAAGGGCCCTGCCTCATACTTCCCGTCCATCGAGAAGACCCACGGCCAGCCCATCGACCACTCCTGGTTCATGGCGCGGAAGAAATAGTTCGAGGAGATGCAGATGGCGCGTGTCACCGGAATCGGCGGCGTGTTCTTCAAGGCCCGGGACCCGAAGGCGCTGGCCGAGTGGTACCGCACGCACCTGGACCTGAACGTGGAGGAGTGGGGCGGCGTGGCGTTCCGCTGGGCCGAAGACCCGCGCAGCGACAGCGGCACGACGATCTGGAGCCCGTTCAAGGCCGACACTTCCTACTTCGCGCCGGGCACCGCCAGTTTCATGATCAACTACCGCGTGGACGACCTGCACGCGCTGCTGGGCCGCTTGCGCGGCGCGGGTTGCGCCGTCGAGGACAAGGTCGAGGAGTCGGAGTACGGCAAGTTCGGCTGGGTGGTCGACCCCGAGGGCAACAAGCTCGAACTGTGGGAGCCGCCCGCCGCGAAATAGTGGCCGGCGCGACCGGCTCGCAAGAGGTCGACGCCGCATCGAGTGTTCATCGCAGGACCATGCATCGAATCGTCATCACCATCGCCTTCGTCCTGGCCGGACTGTCTTGCGCCACCGCCGGCGCCCAGGGCAACGGCGGCACTTCGTCGAACGGCGCACCAGGCGTGGTCGAGAAGGTGGAGCACGCGGTGGAACGTGGCGCCCACGCGGCGGCGAGCGGCATCGAACGCGGCGTCAAGGCCGCAGCCAGCGGCGTGGAGCGCGGCGTCAAGGCGGCCGCCAGCGGTGTCGAACGGGGCGCCAGGGCCGCGGCCAGCGGCGTGGCGCGTGGCGTGAAGGCGGCGGCCAGCGGCGTCGAACGCGGTGCGCAAGCGACCTCCCATGCCGTCGAGGGCGTGGCGGGCAAGGTCACGGGCTCTCCGGCTTCGGCAGCGCAGAAATAGGGGCCGGGCCAGGCGCCACCATGACGATGACACCGCGCGCGCAGGCGCTCGCCGCCGCCCTCATCCGCAACGTCGACGCGGTGCCGCTGGAGGCCTTCGCCCGCGAGCCGCTCTACGAGGGCAGGACCGCGCGTCTGGCGCCGGGCACCGCGGCACGCAAGCTGGGCGCGACGATCGACGTCCTGGCGCCCGGCAAGCGGGGCTGCCCCTACCACCTGCACCACGCGCAGGAAGAGATGTTCGTGGTGCTCGAAGGCAGCGGCACGTTGCGGGTGGCGGGCGAGGAACTGCCTTTGAAGGTGGGCGACGTGGTGTTCATTCCCGCCGGGCCGGAGTATCCGCACCAGATCATCAACACCTCGGCGGCGCCGCTGAAGTACCTGTCCATCAGCACGAAGGATTCGCCGGAGGTCGTGGAGTACCCGGACTCCGGCAAGTTCATGGCCATGGCGGGCCGGCCCGGCGCGCCGGCGCCGGACTTCCAGGCCATCCATCCCAACACGCGGGGCGATGACTACTGGAGCGGCGAGCCGTAGTCGCATGCGCTGGCTCGAAACGAGGATCCCGCCCCCGGTCGTCGCTGCCCTGGTCGCCGTGCTGATGGGATTGGCCGCGCCTTCGGCGGCGCGCCTGGCCGCGTCGTCCACGCTGCGCCTGTCGCTGGCGCTGGCGATCGCGCTCGCGGGCGGCGTCGTGGCGGGCGCCGGCTCGCGCGCGTTCCGGCGCGCCGGGACCACCGTGAACCCGCTGCGCCCCGCGCGCGCGTCGTCGCTCGTCACGACCGGAATCTACCGGTTCACGCGCAACCCCATGTACGTCGGCCTCACCTGCGTGCTCACCGGTGTCGCGGCCTGGCTGTGGTGGTGGCCGGCGCTGGCCGGGCCCTGCGTCTTCGTCGCCTACATCACGCGCTTCCAGGTGCAGCCCGAAGAGCGCGCGCTGGGCGCGAAGTTCGGCGCCGAGTACGAGGCCTATCGCCGGCAGGTCCGCCGCTGGCTCTAGCGCCGGGCCTGCCGTGCTCGAAGGCTTCTCGCTGCGCCCGGCCTCGGAGCAGGACCTGCCTTTCCTGCTCGAGCTGCGGGCGAGGACCATGGATCCGCACCACGCGGCCGCGGGCATCCACCAGACGCCCGAGGACGCGCTGGCCCGGGTCCGCGCTTTCCTCGACGTGGCGCAGGTCGTCGAAATCCGGGGCCGCCCGATCGGCATGATCAAGGTCGCCCAGGAGCCGCAGGCGCTGCGCATCGTGCAGCTGCAGTTGCTGCCCGAACATCAGGGCCGGGGCATCGGCGGCGCGCTGGTCGGCCGGGTGCTGGAACGGGCGCGCGCGCAGGGCCGCCCGGTGCTGCTCTCGGTGCTGCATGCGAATCCGGCGCAGCGGCTGTACCGGCGCCTGGGCTTCAGCGGCGTGGGCCAGGACGAGCACAGCCTCCACATGGCGTGGCGCGAGGCCGCCAGGGCCGCTCGGGACCTGTCCATCCGCCACGCGACCGAGGCCGACGTCGAACCGCTGGCCGCGTTCGCGGCGCGGGCCTTCCGCGACACCTACCGCGAGCTCGACGCGCCGGAGGACATCGAGGACCACGTTCGGACGCACCTGCGCCCCGAGGTGCTTCGCCCGGTCGTCACCGACCCGCTGAACACCACGCTGCTGGCCCACCGCGAAGGCACGCTGGCCGGCTACGCCGTGCTCGCGCGGTCAGCGCTGCCCGCGGGCGTGACGGGTCCGCAGCCGCTGGAGATCGCCCGCTTCTACCTGGGCCAGGGCTTCCACGGACAAGGACTGGGCAAGGCCCTGATGCACGCCTGCCACCGGCAGGCGCACGACCTGGGCGCGCAGACACTCTGGCTGGCCGTCTACGACCGCAACCTGCGCGCGGTGCGCTTCTACGAACGCTTCGGCTTCGCGAAGGTGGGCGGCAAGGAGTTCCTCTTCGGCGGCCGCGTGTACATCGACCCGGTCTACGCGATGCCCGTCAGGGTCGAGGACTGAAGGTGTGAACGGACCCGGAACCTGCTTGAATCCGCGCCTTGCCATCGCCCAGATCCCGATGCACTGGGAGGTTGCCGACAACCTGCGCGCCATGGCCTCGGCCATGCGCACCGCGAAGGCCGAAGGCGCCCGGCTGTGCGCGTTCTCCGAACTCGCGCTCACGGGCTTCCACCGACGCATCGTCGACCACGCGCGGCCCGAGGTCCTGGAGCCGGCACGGCGCGAGCTGCAGGCGCTGGCCGCCGGGCTGGGACTGGCCATCGCCTTCGGCGCGCCGACCTTCGGCGACGGCGGCGAACGCTTCAACAGCCACCTGCTCGTCGACGCCGACGGCTCGCTTGCCGCGGTGGTGCACAAGAACGGCCTCACCGATCCGGAGGCGACCTTCTTCGCGCGCGGCACCGCGCGGCCGGTGGCGCGCGTGGCCGGCGTCGCCTGCACGGCGGTGATCTGCCGCGAGATCGAGGACTTCGGGCCCGCGGTCGGGCAGTTGCATGGGCAAGGGGCCGAGCTCGTGCTGTGGCCGGGCCAGATGCGGCCCGACCCGGCCAAGCCGGTGCAGGACCCGCCGGAGCACGTGGTGCAGGCGCAGGCACTGGCCGCGCGGCTGGGGGCCTGCGTGGTGCAGACGAACTGGCCGAACGCCTTGAACCGCCCGGAAGAGAGCGCCGGCACCGGCCGCAGCGCGTACATCTCCGCCGACGGGCAACTGATGTTCCGGCTGCCGGAGCAGGGTTTCGGGGTTGCGGTGTTCACACTGGGAGAACGGGAGTTCCTTTGGCGACCCGCGGGGTGAATCGGCGACAGGTGACGAGAAACCCGGCGCGGCCGATACTCGCTCCGCAACTTCCGCCCCGTGAAGGCGCGGCTCACGACTCCCCACGCGATGAAGACGACCGAACGTGACGAACTGCTGCGCGTGCTGGAAGCGCGCTTCGCGAAGCACATGCACCGCCACCCCGGCGCGGACTGGTCGCGCGTGCGCGAGCGGCTGCTCGACCGCCCCGCCGCACTGAAGTCGCTCCAGGCCATGGAAGCCAGCGGCGGCGAGCCCGACGTGGTGGGCCACGACGAAGCGGCCGGCGCCTGGGTCTTCTGCGACTGCGCCCCCGAAAGCCCGGCCGGCCGCCGCAGCCTGTGCTACGACCGCGCGGCGCTGGACGCGCGCAAGGAGAACAAGCCCAAGGGCAACGCGGTCGAAGCCGCCGCGGCGATGGGCGTCGAGCTGCTCACCGAAGAGCAGTACCGCCACCTGCAGACGCTGGAGGCGTTCGACAGCAAGACCTCGAGCTGGATCGCGACGCCGGCCGACGTGCGCAAGCTCGGCGGCGCGCTCTTCTGCGACCGCCGGTTCGGCCGCGTCTTCGTCTATCACAACGGCGCCGAGTCGTACTATGCGGCGCGCGGCTTCCGCGCGCTGCTGCGGGTCTGATCCAGGTCCGATGCCCGCCCGAACACCATGACGATCGAACTCAGCAAGGCCGACCGGGCCCAGGCCATCGCCTCCATCGAACGCTACTTCCGCGAGCACATGGAAGAGCCGATCGGCAACGTCGCCGCCGGCGGCCTGCTGGGCTTCTTCCTGGAGGAGATCGGCCCTGCGGTCTACAACAAGGCGGTGGCCGACGTGCAGGAACGGCTGCAGCAGCGCGTGGCCGACCTCGAATTCGAGGTCCACGAGGCCGAATTCGGGTTCTGGAAGAAGTACGAGCGGCCGCGCAAGGGCTGAAAAGTCCGCCGGCGCCGCGCCCGGGCGGAACCTAACCGCCCGGTGAAAGTCAGTGGATCCGTGCCCGGTGTACATTCGCGCCTGCCGCCGACGGGGCAATGCCCAGGTCGGCGGGCCCGGATCGCACGGTGCCGCAGAACGCACCCTCCGGGTCAGGGAGTCACCCGTCCCGAACTCTTGTCCATGAAGACCCGCATCGTCACCCTCCCCTCCGGCCAGACCTTCACCGTTCCGCAGAACATCCAACGCATCGACAGCCGCTCCACCCACGGCTGGCAGGTCCGCTACGGCGGCACCAAGTTCTTCTCCGACGGCTCACCCGACGGCACCGGCGCCGACAAGTCCCTCCAGCTCGCCACCCGGGAGCTGATGCGCCGCATCGCCACCCTGCCGGCGCCCGTGCGCGTGAAGGAGCGCGTGAACCTTTCGAACAAGGGCAGCGAGCTGCCGCCCGGCATTTCCGGGCCGATCGTCAAGTCGCGCGAAGGCGAGCAGTTCCGCAGCGCGGTGCTCTCGGTCGTGCTGCCACGCTTCGGCGAGACGCCGCAGATCCGCTCGATCTACATCGGCACCGAGAACACCTACACCAAGAAGCGCTTCAAGGAAGCGCTGGCCAAGGCGGTGGAACTGCGGACCGAGGCGGTGCAGCGCTACCGCACCGAAGCCACGCGCGCGCGCCGCCGCAGCGCGAAGGAAGTGATGGCCGAACTCTCGGCCTGACCCGCCGCAGGCGGCGACGGGAAAACCCCTCCGGCCGGCGGTCGAATCCGAAGGCCATGATCCGTCGTGCAGCGGGGCCGGTGCTGCCATCCGCAGGACCGCGCCCCGAAGCAACGCCATCTTTCCGACCGGAGACGCCGCCATGTCCGACCGCACCGTCCGCCTGCACCGCGTGCTGCGCACCACGCCCGAGAAGCTCTACCGCGCCTTCCTGGAAGCCGACGCGATGGCCAAGTGGCTGCCGCCGCATGGCTTCACCTGTACCGTGCACCACCTGGACGCCAGGGTGGGCGGCACGTTCAGGATGTCGTTCCGCAACTTCTCCACCGGCAACGGCCATTCGTTCGGCGGCGAGTACGTCGAGCTGGTGCCGAACCAGCGCATCCGCTACACCGACAAGTTCGACGACCCCAACCTGCCCGGCACGCTGGAAGTCATGGTCTCGCTGAAGGCGGTGTCCTGCGGTACCGAGCTCGCGATCACGCAGGCCGGCATCCCGGAAGTGATTCCGCTCGAGATGTGCTACCTGGGCTGGCAGGACTCGCTCACGCAGCTGGCCGCGCTGGTGGAGCCCGACATCCCGGGCTGAACGTCCCGGGCCGAGGCGCGGGCGGCGGCCCTCACGGCCGGTGCGGCTCCACCGGCTGGCCGTTGACGAAGACCCGTTCGCCGACCACCTCGATCAGCATCGGGCCGAACTTGCCGTTCCACAGCCAGCGCTGAACGCCGGCGCTGGCCAGCGGCAGTTCGGGCTGGGCCGGGTCGGCCGGGCCGACGACGACTTCGGGGCGGGGTGGAGGCACAGGAGGGGGTTCCATGACGCGGTGGAGGCGACGCCGCCGCCGCCGGACCCCAGGGCCCGGTGCGCAGCCGCCGCCTGCTCGACGAGGCTCAGAGCCACACCCACAGGCGGTGCAGCCAGCGCGGCACGCGCTCGCGCCGGGGGCGGTAGACGTATCGAAGCTCGGCGTAGCGCATGGGTTTCTCCGTGAGGGAGGTGTACTGTACAAACATACAGTTCCACATGCAAGCGATCCGCAAGCTTCCCCGCCCGCCAGCGGGGACAGGGGAAGGCCGGCACACTCCCGACCCATGCCTGCCTTCGCCTTCGACAACAGCTACGCGCGCGACCTGCCCGGCTTCTACACCGCGTGGCAACCCGCCCGCGTGCCGGCGCCGCGGCTGGTCTACCTGAACGACGCCCTCGCGGCCGAACTGGGCCTGGAGCCGGCGTCGCTGCGCGGCGAGGCCGGCGCGGCGCTCTTCGCCGGCAACGCCCTGCCCGAAGGCGCGCAGCCGATCGCGCAGGCCTACGCGGGCCACCAGTTCGGCGGCTTCTCGCCGCAGCTGGGCGACGGCCGCGCCTTGCTGCTGGGCGAGGTGCTCGACCGCCAGGGCCGCCGGCGCGACATCGCGTTCAAGGGCTCGGGCCGCACGCCGTTCTCGCGCGGCGGCGACGGCAAGGCGGCGTTGGGTCCCATGCTGCGCGAGGTGCTGGTCGGCGAGGCGATGCACGCGCTGGGCATCCCGACCACGCGCGCGCTCGCGGTCGCGGCCACCGGCGAGCCGGTGCAGCGCGACCGCCCGCTGCCCGGCGCCGTGCTCACGCGCGTGGCCGCGAGCCACCTGCGCGTGGGCACCTTCCAGTTCTTCGCCGCGCGCGGCCAGACCGAGCAGCTGCGCCGGCTGGTCGACTACACGATCGCGCGCCACGACCCCGCGCTCGCCGGCACCCCCGGGCGCGAGATCGCGCTGCTGCAGGCGGTGGCCGAGCGCCAGGCCGCGCTGGTGGCGCAGTGGATGAACGTGGGCTTCATCCACGGCGTGATGAACACCGACAACATGACGATCTCCGGCGAGACCATCGACTACGGCCCCTGCGCCTTCGTCGAGGCCTACGACCCGGCGGCGGTGTTCAGCAGCATCGACCACGGCGGCCGCTACGCCTTCGGCCAGCAGCCGCACATCGCGCGCTGGAACCTGGCGCGCCTGGCCGAGACGCTGCTGCCGCTCCTGGCCGACGCCGAGGACGAAGCCTCGGTGCAGCTCGCGGTGAACGCGGCCACCGAGGTGATCGACGCCTTCCCCGCCCTCTTCGACCGTGCCTGGCGCGCGGGCCAGCGTGCCAAGCTCGGGCTGGCGGCGCTGCCCGCCGCGCAGCGCGCCGCCGCGGCCACGCTGGCCGACGACTGGCTGGCGCTGCTGCACGCGCAGGCGGTCGACTTCACGCTCGCCTGGCGCCGCCTGGCCGACGCCGCCGAAGGCCAGGAAGCGCCGCTGCGCGATCTCTTCGTCGATCGCGAAGCCCTCGCCGCCTGGCTGCAGCGCTGGCGCGCGCTGTGCGCGCTCGACGCCGGCGCACATCCCGCGCAGCGCGCCGCCGCGATGCGCCGCACCAGCCCCTGGATCGTGCCGCGCAACCAGCGGGTCGAGGAAGCACTGGAAGCCGCCAGCGAACACGACGACCTGGGCCCGTTCGAACGCCTGCTCACCGCGCTGCGCCGGCCGTTCGACGAGGTGCCCGAACACGCGCGCTACGCGCAGCCGGCACCGGCCGAGGTGACGGCGCGCTACCAGACCTTCTGCGGCACCTGAGGCCGGAGCTCCTTGCTCGTGTTTCGCCCGCCGGGGCTGGC
>CAYVXO010000122.1:0-18164 GCA_964454485.1 uncultured Rubrivivax sp. | reverse complement strand
CGCCGGCGCGCCCGGTTGCGCGCGGCCCAGCAGCACCACCGCGGCCCAGTTGGTCAGCGCCCAGGCGTTGTCGCCCCCGGCGGCGTCGACCGCCCCGGCATAGCCGGCGGCCGCGGCCTGCAGCGCGCGCACGCGGTCTTCGCCGTCGCTGCCCCAGGCCAGGCGCTTCCAGGCGCTGCCCAGCAGGCCCAGCCGTTCGGCCGTCGGCGCGAGCGGCGCCAGCTGCGCGATCGCGTCCCGGATCGACTGGCGCAGCCGTGCCCGCTCGGCCGGCCGCGTGCCGACGGCACGCAGCGCGCGGCCGTCGACCGTGCTGCGCAGGTTGACCCATTGCTCGACGGCGCGCAGCGGGCAGTCGCCTTTGGACGCCGCCATGGCGCGCTGCAGTTCCCGCAGCGCGTCGTCCTCGAGCCGCGCCTGCGCGTACGCGAAGCCCAGCGCGGCCGAGACGTCGGCGCGCGAGCGCCACTCGTCCTGCAGCGCCTCCGGCACGCGCGCCAGCAGCGCGTCGATGGCGCTGCGCTGCTGCCCGGCGATGCGCGCCTCGGGCACGCTGCGGTCGCGTGCCTGCGCGCGCGCCCACTCGGCCAGGTTGTCCAGTTCGGTGGCCAGCTCGGAAGGCGCCACGAAGGGCAGCGCCGGCGGCGGCGCGCCACCCGCGCCGTCGCGCACCAGGCGCCAGGCCGGGTCGCCGTAACACTGGTAGGCGCCCCAGGTGTTGGCCTGCGGGAAGTCGGTGAAGGCGCACTCGCGCGCCGCGCGCACGGCATCGCGGAAGGTCGCGCCGGCGAGCAGGCGGTCGTAGAAGGTCCCGGCGAAGGCCGAGGCCGCGCCGTCGTCCACCGCCCAGCCGGCGGCGACGACGGCGCGCACGCCCATCGCGATGAACTCAGCGCCCAGGTTGGCCGCCAGCCGGTGGTAGGCCTTGGGGTCGCGCCCGGGCTCGTCGGTGCGGCCGAGGTGGCAGCAGTTGACGAACACCAGCTCGGGCACCCAGCGCATCTGCGCCACGTCGCCCGCGGTGAGCATGACCTCGCGCCCGATCACCATGCCCGAACGCGACTCGGCCTTCGGTGTCGGGCGCCAGGCGTGTTCGCCGTGGCCGGCCAGGTGCAGCACGCGCCAGCCCTTCTCGTGCAGCGCGGCCACGATGGCCGGCGCCTTCGCGTCGACGAGCGCCTTCACCTCGGCCTGCGCGCCCGCCAGCTGGCGGTGCACCTGTTGGGCTTCGGCGCGCGCGCCCGGCAGGTCGGGGAAGATGGGCGAGCCTTCCAGGTCGGGGTTGCCGACGACGAGCGCGCTGAACGCCGGCGCGTGCTGCGGCTGCGCGCGGAAGGCGTCGGTGCGGAACTGGCGCACGATGCCGGCCTCGATGGCCAGCGGCCGGCCATTTCGGCTCCAGCGGTCCTGCAGCAGTTCCCAGGGGAAGCGCGCCGACTCGCGGTCGACCACCAGCACCATGCTGCGCGCGTCGGGGCCGGCGGCCTTGAAGCCTTCGGGCAGCAGCATCTCGAACAGCGTCTGCGCCACGCTGCTGTCGTTGGTCGTGCTGGTGACGGCGCCCTGCACGAAGGTCTCGGCCAGCGCCACCTGGCCGGTGGCGAGCGTCTCCTCGTCGCGTGCGCGGTTGGTGGCGACCGAGAACTGCAGCCGCCCGTCGGCCTCCGAGATCTCGATGCGCTGGTCCCAGGAGCGGTCGCTGTCGTAGTGGCGGCGCCGGCGCCGGCCGGTGCCTTCCAGCAGCGCGCGCGGCGCCCAGGCCAGCGCCTCGCGGATGTCGCTCTTGTCGGCGATCTCGGCCAGCGCCTGCGCGGCGCCGATGGCCACGTCTTCGTACAGCTCGATGAACTCCAGCTCGTCGATCAGCACCTGGCCGTCCAGCGCGGCCTGCTCCAGCCGCCGGTTGGCGCCGACGGCGGCGCGCAGCAGCGCCTCGACCGACTCGCGCACGTCCAGGCCGGCGCCGCCGGTGCCCACCAGCAGGCAGCTCAGGCGCGCGGCCACGCGCGTACCGCTGCCGCCGTGCCGTTCGGCTTCGCGCAGCGCGAAGTGCAGCATCGCGTCGGCGGCGTCGGACTGCAGGCGGCCGGCCGCGAGGTCGCCGACCTGGCCCAGGCCGACCACCACCGCGGCCTTCGGCTGGCCTTGCGGGTCGGCGTTGAAGAAGACCGCGTGCGTGCCCTGCGGGCCGGGGTACAGGCCCAGGTCGCGCCGCGCCGTGAGCGCGTGGCCCAGGCGCTTGTCGAGCGCGGCCTCGGCGCTGACGATGGTGTCGCCCGCGTAGTGGCCCACCAGCACTGCGTGGCGCGCGTAGCCCAGGTCGACGTGGCGCAGGCTCACGCGCACCACCGGCGCGGCGCGTGCGGTGCGGCGGCGCCGGCGCGGCGCGCCGCCGAAGGACAGCGAGCGCAGCGTGGTGGCGTCCGGCAGCTCGTCGGCCGGCGGGCGTTCAGGCAGCAGGAAGTCGAGCCGCTCGCCGGCCGGGCCGCGCGTGCCGGCGGGCGGCGTGGCGGGCAGCTGGTCGGTGCGGCCGGTGGCCAGCAGGTCGACGTAGGCGCGGAAGACGCGCCGGTCGTCGGCGTTGGCGCACAGCTCGTCGTGCGCGGTCTCGGGCGCATACCAGGCGGGCACGCCTTCGAGCAGCCCCGAGGCCCAGGTGACGGTGCCGTCGCCTTCGCGGGTGGCGGTCCAGCGCAGGCGCGGCGGCAGCGGCAGGCCTTCGTGCTGCTGGATCTGCCAGCCGTTGACGGTGGCGTCCTGGCAGCCGGCCACGTAGCGCATGCGCTCGCGGTCGGGCGCGGCGGCGCGCAGGCGCTGCCAGGTCTGGCGCGCGCCGGCCAGCAGGTCGTCGGCCACGAGCGGGACCTTTGCGTCCAGCACCTTCTGGTGGCGCAGCTGGCGCCAGGTGGCGGGGTCGGCGAAACGGTCGTCGTCGAAGGGCAGCAGCTCGACCATGCCGGGGAAGCGGCGCACGATGTCGATCACGCCGGCGGTGTCGTGCCGCAGGTCGAGCAGGGCCAGCTTGGCCTGGGTGGGGTTGGCGCCGGCCAGCCAGCGCACCGCCTCGTGCGAGCCGCGGTTGGGCGTGCCCAGCATGAGCAGGCGGCTCGCCTTGAGGGTGCCCATCTCGCGCCAGACGACGCTGCCGCGGCCGCCGTCGGCAACCATCGAGCGCGCCACCAGGCCGCCCATCGAATGGGCCACGATGTGCAGCGGCTGCTGCGTGCGCTTCGCCTCGGGCAGCAGCGCTTCCAGCTGCGCGGCCAGCGCGTCGGCGCTCGCGCGCACCGAGAGCCGCCAGTCGTAGGGGAAGACCTCGACCCGGTGCGCCTGCGCCAGGTGCTGCAGCAGCGGGCCGTAGAACTGCTCCAGCAACTCCACCGCCTTCACGTTGCGCGCACCCCAGCCGATGTCGGCCAGCCCGCCCTTGAGCAGCCGCCAGTAGCTGAGCCAGACCTCGGCGTCGCCGACCGCGAGCGCGCTGCCCATCGTGCCCGGCACGACGACGACGATGGGCCGCGGCGCGGCCGCCGCGCGGCTGGCCGCCACCGCCGCGCGCGAAGGCGGCGCCGTGGTGTCGGCCTGCTCGAAGGGCAGGAAGCCGGCCGACTCGCTTTCGGCGCGCGCCAGCCCGGCGAGCAGCCAGCGCTGCGAATCGGCGTTGGTGAAGTAGCGGAAGTGGTTCACCGCCGGCCCGCGGTCGAGCAGCCAGCGCGCGCGGCCTTGCGAGCGGGCGATGCCACCGCTCATCGAGCCGGTGTTGACGACCAGGTCGTGGTCGGTGCCGTAGAACCAGTCGGTGACCAGCGTCTTCAGCGTGCCCCAGAGGCCCGCGCCTTCGGTGTCGCCGGCGATCACCGAGAGGTCGGCGCGTGTCGTGAGGTCGGGCGCGTGCAGCAGCCGCGTGAGCGCCGAACCCGGCAGCATCGCCTCCACGCCGGGCAGCGTGCGCGGGTCGGTGCGCTTCTTCACCACCGCCAGCAGGAAGTCGGCCATTTCGGCGAAGAGGCCGTTGCCGGCCGCCGCGTCCAGCACCGAGAGCCAGCGGTCCAGCCGGGCCGAAGCGAGCGTGGTGCCGCGCGCCGGGCAGGCCACGCGCACGAAGCGGCGCACGCGGATCTTCTTCGCGTCGAGCTGGGCGACGAGCAGCTTCAGCGCCTTCGCGTCGGCCGCGTAGGCGGCGTCGCGCGCCTTCGCGTCGGCGCCGGCCAGCGCGGGCAGGCCCAGCGTCTCGGCGATCGTGCGGTCGCGCTGGAAGCATTCGTCGACCGGCAGCTCGGGCGCGCCTTCGCGTTCGGCCAGGCACAGCAGTTCGCCGACGAGGCCGCCGCGCGAATGCGAGACCAGGTCGAGCTCGGCCCCGGGTTCCAGGCAGGCCACGAGGTCGAGCGCGTTCTTCACCGGGCTTTCGGTGAGCGTGCGGTGCTCGAAGGCGTAGACCTGCTCGCCGTAGGCGGCGCGCAGCTTCGCGCGCGCCTCGCCGTCGGACGCTTCGAGCGCGCCGAAGCTGCCGCGGAAGCTGGACATCGTGCCGTGCAGGAAGACCAGCA
This sequence comes from uncultured Rubrivivax sp., assembly GCA_964454485.1. Lineage (GTDB taxonomy): Bacteria > Pseudomonadota > Gammaproteobacteria > Burkholderiales > Burkholderiaceae_C > Rubrivivax. The sequence continues at coordinate 13,614 of CAYVXO010000122.1, read as the reverse complement.
CGCGCCGGCCCGCCGGCACGGAGGCCGCGGGCGCGAGGGCGCCGCCGTCCAGCGCCGCGCGGTAGAGGCCGGGCCTGACGCCCTTCAGCTGGTGTTCCTCGAAGCGCTGGCCGATCTCGGCCGCGGTGGCGCCGGCGATGTCGACGCCGAAGAATTCGAGCGCCTTGATCGCGACGGCGGTGAGGCCGCGTTCCGCGCCTTCGGGGGGCGCGGTGTCGATCTCCCACACCGGCGCGCCGCCGTCGCGCGCGGCGACGCGCCGGCCGCGTTCGGCCAGCAGGTCGTCGGCGCGCAGCCACAGCGAGGTGCCGTTCGCGTATTCGACGCGCACCACCTCGTCGGCGGCCAGCGGGGCGGCGGCCGGCGTGCCGTCGCGTGCCGCCGCGCCGGGTTCGACGCGGCGTGCGCTGGCGATGCGCACCTTGCCGGTCTGCAGCGGCGGCGTGCCGGCAGGTCCGACGGCCTGGCCACGGATCGAAAGCGGGCTGGCAGCCATCGGCGCCTTTCGGTCAGAAGTTGCGGTTGCGCGGCAGGCGGCGCGGATCCTTGGGGTGTAATGGGCCCGGAACCCTGCCGACAATGGCCGCATGAACACCGTGTCCCGCCACCAGACCCTGCGCGAGGAGATCGCCAACGCGATCTCGCACGGCCTCGGCTTCCTGCTGGCCGTGGCCTCGCTGCCGGTGCTGGTGGTGTTCGCTTCGCGTCATGGCTCGGTGGTGTCGGTGGTGGCCGCGGTGGTGTTCTCGGTGACGGCGATGCTGCTGTATTTCGTCTCCGCGGTCTACCACGCGCTGCCGCACGGACCCTGGAAGCGCCGCTTCAACCGGCTGGACCACGCGGCCATCTTTCTCTTCATCGCCGGCAGCTACACGCCCTTCGTGCTGGGGCCGCTGCGCGGGCCCTGGGGCTGGGCGCTGTTCGGCGTGGTCTGGGGCGTGGCCGCGGTGGGCATGGTGGCCAAGGCCTTCGACCGCCTGCAGCACCCGCTGTGGTCCACCGGCCTGTACGTGGCGCTGGGCTGGCTGGCGCTGGTGGCGGTGGTGCCGCTGGTGCGGCAGATCCCCGCCGACGGCCTGGCGCTGCTGGTGGCCGGCGGGCTTTCCTACACCGTGGGCGCCGTCTTCTTCCTGCTCGACGAGCGCGTGCGTTACGCGCACTTCGTCTGGCACCTGTTCGTGCTGGGCGGCAGCGTGTGCCACTTCCTGGCCGCGCTGTGGCACGGCACCGGGCCGGCCCTGCTGGCCTGAGTCGACGACCTGGTCAGCGCGGGATCACGAAGGTCGACTTCTCGTGCAGCGTGCGCGCGGCGTCACTGCCGTCGGCCACGCGTTCGACGTCGAAGCGGATCGTGTGCACGCCCGGCGCCGCGGCGGCCGCCTGCTCGGGCGGCACGCGCAGCGCCAGCGTGACCCAGCGCGCCTCGGCCGGCGCCACTGAGACCTCGGTCGGGCCCTGCAGCGCCAACCCCGGCAGCCCGGCGGCGGCGACGCGGTAGCGCTGCACCTGTTCGGTGGCGTTCATCACCTGCAGCCGGTACAGGTTCTCGACCTGGCCGTTGTCGACGATGCGCGCCAGCGACGCGCGGTCGCGCACCACGTCCACCTTGAAGGGCGCGCGCAGCGCCAGGCTGGTGGCGACGGCGGCGACGATCAGCAGCAGCACCGTCGAATACACCAGCACGCGCGGCCGCAGCACGCGCCGCAGCCGGTCGCGGCCGCTGAGGCCCAACGCCATGCCGTTCTGCGTGTCGTAGCGGACGAGGCCCTTGGCGTAGCCCATCTTCTCCATCACGCCGTCGCAGGCGTCGATGCAGCCGGCGCAGCCGATGCATTCGTACTGCAGGCCCTTGCGGATGTCGATGCCGGTGGGGCAGACCTGCACGCACAGGTTGCAGTCGGTGCAGCTGCCCAGGCCCAGCGCCGCGGGGTCGGCCTTGCGGCTGCGCGCGCCGCGCGGTTCGCCGCGTCCGGCGTCGTAGGTGATGATGAGCGTGTCCTTGTCGAACATCGCGCTCTGGAAGCGGGCATAGGGGCACATGTACTTGCACACCTGCTCGCGCATGAAGCCGGCGTTGCCGTACGTGGCGAAGCCGTAGAAGCACATCCAGAAGGCCTGCCAGCCGGAGAGCTCGAAGGCCAGCACCTGCGCCGCCAGCGAGCGGATGGGCGCGAAGTAGCCGGCAAACGTGAAGCCGGTGACCAGCGCCACCGCGAGCCAGGCCGCGTGCTTGCTGCCGCGGCGCGCGACCTTCGCCGCGCTCCAGGGTGCCGCGTCCAGCCGCAGGCGGGCCGCGCGGTCGCCTTCGATGCGGCGCTCGATCCACATGAAGACCTCGGTGTAGACCGTCTGCGGGCAGGCGTAGCCGCACCACAGCCGCCCGGCCACCGCGGTGAACAGGAACAGCGAGTAGGCCGCCAGCAGCAGCAGCGCCGTCAGGTAGATGAAGTCCTGCGGGTACAGCACCAGGCCGCCGATGTAGAAGCGGCGCGCGCCCAGGTCCAGCAGCACGGCCTGGCGGCCGTTCCAGTTGAGCCAGGGCAGGCCGTAGAAGACCCCCAGGGTCAGCCAGACCGCGGCCCAGCGCCAGTTGACGAAGCGGCCCTGGACCGACTTGACCTGGATCTTGCGGGCGGCCTGGTAGAGCCAGACGCTGTGCGGCGCCTCGGCGGCGGCAGGGGTGGGGTTCATGAGAGGCATGAGGGTTTGCGGAACGGCACCGCCACTGTGGCAGTCGGTTCCAAAATACCCGTTGAGGTATATCAACCGGGGTCGGCGCCGGGGGCGTTGCAATCGCTGCATGAGCAAGAGCTTCAAGACCCTGACCGCCGACGTCTCGGCGGCGCTGGCCGGCCTGCGCGCCGACACCCCCGAGACGCTGCGCGGCTTCTCGGCGCTGGCCGGCGCGGCCATGAAGGAGGGTGCGCTCTCCAAGCGGCACAAGGAGCTGATCGCGATGGCGATCGCGGTCGCCGCGCGCTGCGACGCCTGCATCGGCTTCCACGCCGAGGCCTGCGTGAAGCTGGGCGTCACGCGCGCCGAGTACGAGGAGATGCTGGGCGTGGCCGTCTACATGGGCGGCGGCCCTTCGCTGATGTACGCCGCCGAGGCGATGCGCGCCTGGAACGAATACGGCGGCGCGCCGGCCGCCTAACGTCTTTCGACGAGCAACGGCACCAGCGCCAGCAGCGCGCGCAGCCGGTCGACGGCCGCGAGCGCTTCGCTGCGTGTCGGCCAGGGCCCGGCGTGGACGCGGAAGAGGCTCTGGTCGTCGCTCAGGCTCACCGCCGGCACCAGACCTTCGGCTTCGCGCTGCACGCGCTGCACCAGCGCCTCGGCGCCTTCGCGCTGGCGGAAGGCGCCCAGCTGCAGCCACCAGCCGGGCGCCGGCGGGGCCTGCGGCGGCGTGGCCTCGGCGGCCGCGGCCCAGGCGAGCAGTGCGTCGTCGTTGGCGGCGGGCGGCGCTGGTTCGGGCAGGGCGCGGTCGCGCCGCCAGAGACCGGCGCGGATCTCCTCGTGCGTGATGCGTTCCACCTGCACCGGCGCCACGCCGCCCAGCACGCCCAGCCGCAGCGCGGCGGTGTAGCTGAGGTCGATGACGCGCCCGCTGGCGAACGGCCCGCGGTCGTTGACGCGCACGATCACCTCGCGCCCGTTGGCCGGGTTGCGCACGCGGGCGTAGCTGGGGATCGGCATCGTCTTGTGCGCCGCCGTCATCGCGTACATGTCGTAGGGCTCGCCGCTCGCGGTGGGCTTGCCCTGGAACTTGCGGCCGTACCACGACGCGAGGCCGCTTTCCTTCAGCGGCTTGTCGCTCGTCATCGGCACGTAGCTGGTGCCGTCCACGCTGTAGGGCTTGTTCGGGCCGCCGGCGCGCAGGGGCTCGACGCGCGGTTCGGCGTCGGGCGTGCGCTCCAGTCCGGCGGGCGGGTTGGCCTCGGGGCCGTCGCGCTGCGGCGGCTTCGTCGCGCAGGCTGCCAGCAGCAGCGCCAGCGCGAGCGCGGCCGCGCTGCGCAGGCGGGGGGAAAGGTCGCGGGCAGGCACGGCTGCCGAATCTAAGCCCTGCGGCTAGCATGCGGGTATCGAATCCGCACGAGTGCCGGTGCCATGAACTACATGCTGCTGATCCACGAGCCGCGCGGCCAGCGTGCCGAGCGCACGCGCGCCGAAGGCGAGGCCGCCTACGCCGCGATGCAGGGCTTCGCGCGCGAGCTGCAGGCGCGCGGCGTCTTCCGCGCCTGCGACTCGCTGCTCACCGACGACCGCGGCACCTGCGTGCAGGTGCGCGACGGCCGGCCGCGCATGGTCGACGGGCCCTTCAGCGAGTCGAAGGAGATGGTGGGCGGCTACTTCCTGGTCGACTGCGCCACGCGCGAGCAGGCGCTGGCCATCGCCGCCGAATGCCCGGCCGCCGCCTGGGCCACCGTGGAGGTGCGCCCAGTCGGCCCCTGTTTCATTTGACCCCCCCCGAAGCGCCTTCGGCGCTCCCCCCCGAGGGGGGCGCCCCCAGCGGACCGGCAAAGCCGGATCCGCGGCGGCCGCTGGATGCGATTGCGGCGGTCTGGCGCAACGAGTGCGCGAAGATCGTCGCCGGCGTCGCCCGCCTCACGCGCGACGTCGGCTTGGCCGAGGAATGCGCGCAGGACGCGCTCGTCGCCGCGCTGGAGCATTGGCCGGCCGACGGCCTGCCCGACAACCCCGGCGCCTGGCTGATGGCCACCGCCAAGCGGCGCGCGCTCGACGCGCTGCGCCACCACCAGATGGCCAGCGGCAAGCACGAAGGCATCCTGGCCGACCTGGAAGCGGCGCAGGCGCACGTGGTGCCGGACTTCGTCGACGCGCTCGCCGCGCGCCAGGCCGACCCGGTGGGCGACGACCTGCTGCGGCTGATCTTCATCGCCTGCCACCCGGTGCTCAACACCGACGCGCGCGTCGCGCTCACGCTGCGCCTGTTGGGCGGGCTGGCCACCGACGAGATCGCGCGCGCCTTCCTGGTGCCGGAGCCGACCATCGCGCAGCGCATCGTGCGCGCGAAGAAGACGCTCGCGGCGGCGAAGGTGCCGTTCGACCTGCCGGGGCCGCAGGCGCTGGGCGAACGGCTGGCCTCGGTGCTGGAGGTGATCTACCTCGTCTTCAACGAAGGTTATGCCGCCACCCGCGGCGACGACTGGATGCGCCCGGCCCTGTGCGACGAGGCGCTGCGCCTGGCGCGCCTGCTGGCCACGCTGATGCCGGCCGAACCCGAGGCGCTGGGGCTGGCCGCGCTGCTGGAGCTGCAGGCCTCGCGCACCGCGGCGCGCACCGACGCCGAAGGCCGTCCGGTGCTGCTGGCCGACCAGGACCGTGCGCGCTGGGACCGGCAGCTCGTCCGCCGCGGGCTGGCCGCGCTGGCGCAGGCCGAACGCCTGTGCGAGGCGGCGCGCGTGCCGCTCGGGCCCTACGCGCTGCAGGCCTCGATCGCGGCCTGCCACGCGCAGGCGGCGTCGGTCGAGGCGACGGATTGGCCGCGCATCGCCGCGCTCTACGAAGCGCTGGCGCGGCAGCAGCCATCGCCGGTGGTCGAGCTCAACCGCGCGGTCGCCGTCGGCATGGCCTTCGGGCCGGCGGCGGGGCTGGAGATCGTCGACCGATTGCGCGACGAACCGCGCCTGGCGCAATACCCCTGGCTGCCCGGCGTGCGCGGCGACCTGCTGGAGAAGCTGGGCCGCCACGCCGAGGCGGCGGCCGAATTCGAACGCGCCGCCGAGCTGACGCGCAACGAGCAGGACGCCGCCCTGCTGAAGCGCCGCGCGGCCGCGCAGCGTCAGGCCGAGACGCGGGTCTCGAACAGGTAGCCGGCGAAGGCCGCCTCCACCGCCGCGCGCGCGCCGGCCTGCGCCGCGGGCAGCGCGATGCTGACCACCAGCCCGCGCTTGCCGCCTTCGGCCGCCTCGACGCGCGCATCGTGGAGGGCCAGGCGTTCGGCCAGCTGTTCGCGCACCACGCGCGCGGCGGCGTCGCAGCGCAGCGGCGGCTTGAAGATCTTGCCCACGGTGGTGAGCGGGATCGCGTCGACCACGTGGATGCGTTTCGGCCACGCCGGCCGCTCGGCGATGGTGCGCTCGGCGTGCGCGTGCAGTTCGGCTTCGGTGGCCTGCGCGCCCGGCCGCAGCGCCACGTAGCACACGGGCAGCTCGCCCGCGTACTCGTCGGGCATGCCCACCGCGGCGGCCAGCGCCACCGCGGGGTGGGCGGCGAGCGCGTTCTCGATCATCAGCGGGTCGATGTTGTGGCCGCTGCGGATGATGAGGTCCTTCGCGCGGCCGGCGATGAAGACGTGGCCGTCGTCGTCGGTGTAGCCCAGGTCGCCGCTGTTGAGCCAGCCGCCTTCGAACACGCCGGCGTCGTGCGCCGGGTCGCGGTAGCCGGGCGACAGGTGCGGGCCGGCCACCGTGATCACGCCCACCTCGCCCGGCGCGCAGGGCTGGCCCAGGCGGCCGCCGCTTTCCAGCCTGCGCACCACCACCTGCGTGTACGGCAGCGGCCAGCCCACCGAGCCGGCGCAGCCGGGGCTGCCGACGGCGTCGGTGCAGATCATCCCGGAGGCTTCGGTCATGCCGTAGACCTCGTGCAGCTCGTGGCCGGTGACCTGGCGGAAACGCTCGCGCACCGCCGGCGGCAGCGAGGCCGCGCCGCAGAAGCCGGCGCGCACGCGCGAGAGGTCGGCGCCGTCCACCGGCACGTCGAGCACCGCGCCCACGCTGGTCGGCACCCCGCCCACCAGCGTGGCGCCGTACTGCGCCACCAGGCGCCAGAAGCCCTGCACCATGGCCGGGTTGCGCAGGCCGCCGGGCGACATCACCAGCAGCCCGGCGCCGGCCATGAAGACCGAGAGGCTGCAGAAGATGGTGCCGCCGACGTGGAACAGCGGCAGCGTCGCCGTGAGCGTGTCTTCGGGCCGCATGTCGCCCAGCACCGCGCCGCCGAGCGCGGCCACCAGCTGGCTGCGGTGCGTGTGCGCCACCAGCTTGGGCGTGCCGGTGGTGCCGCCGGTGTGGAAGTACGCGGCGACGTCGCCCGGGCCGGGCGGCGCGAACAGCAGCCGGTCCGCCGGCTGCGCGGCCAGCGCGGCGTGGAAGTCGATCACGCCGGCCTCGACCGGCTGGCCCGGCGCGCCCACGCGCAGCAGCTGCAGGCCGGGCACCTGCTCGCGCAGCGCCAGCGCCTTCGGCCAGATGTCCAGCGCCGGGTGCGGGCCCAGCGCCACCAGCAGCGTCGCGCCGGCCGCCCGCAGCAGCGCGGCGATGGCCTCGGGCTGGAGCAGGAAGTTCACCGGCACCGCGACGCCGGCGGTCTCGGCGCCCCACAGCGTGGCGTGCGTCTCCACCAGGCTGGGCAGCAGGTAGGCCACGCTGGGGCGCGGCCCGGCCAGCGTGTGGAACAGGTTGGCGGCCTGGCGCACCAGGCCCAGCAGCTGGGCGTAGCTCACGCGGCGCGGCTGCTCGTCGGGCGCGCCGGTCATGAGCATCGTGATCGCGGTGCGCTCGGGCGCGCGCGCGGCGCTGCCTTCCAGCACCTGCAGCACGTGGTCTTCGGGCAGGCGTTCTTCGAGCGGGCGCTCGGCTTCGAAGCGGGCGATGTCGGCGCGGCTCGCGAGCGCGCGTTCGGGCAGCAGGGCCATGGGCGCGCATTCTGCGTCGGGCTTGCCGCGCTGGCGAGGGCGGGGTCCAATGCCCGCGAGGGAGCCTCCACCATGATCCGCCTGCACCAGTTCGCGCCCGCCTTCGGGCTGCCCAACGCCAGCCCGTTCTGCATGAAGCTGGAGACCTGGCTGCGCATGGCCGGCCTGCCCTTCGAGCTGGTGAACGACGGCATGGAGGTGATGAAGGCGCCCAACGGCAAGCTGCCCTTCATCGAAGACGACGGCCAGGTCGTCGCCGACAGCCACTTCATCGTCGAGCACCTGAAGGCCAAGTACGGCGACAAGCTCGACGCAGGCCTGTCGGCCGCCGACGCCGCGCTCGCCACCGCGTTCCAGCGCCTGTTCGAGGAAGACCTCTACTGGGCCGTGGTGCACACGCGCTGGGTGCAGGAAGACGGCTGGGCGAAGACGCGCGAGGCCTTCTTCGGCACGCTGAAGGCCCCGCTGCGCTGGCTGCTGCCGGCGCTGGCGCGGCGCGGCATGCGCGCCGAGATGCGCGGCCACGGCATGGGCCGCCACGCGCCGGAGCGGATCCACGCCATCGGCTGCCGCGACGTCGACGCGGTGGCCGCCTTCCTGGCCGACAAGCCCTTCATGCTGGGCGACGCGCCGCGTTCGCTGGACGCCACCGCCTACGCCTTCCTGGCCAACCTGCTGTGGGCGCCGGTGGACTCGCCGATCCGCCAGCGCGCGCTCGCCCACCCCAACCTGGAGGCCTACTGCCGGCGCATGAAGGCGCGCTTCTATCCGGCCTGACGCACCAGCGGCGCGAACATCACCACCGCCGAGCGCGGCTCCACGCGGTGGCGGTTGCCGATGGCGCCTTCGGCCTCGCCCAGCTCCACCAGGTCGTGCGGCGACGGGCGTGCGGTGTCGATGATGCGCAGCCAGCCGCCGCGTGCGTTCGGCGGCAGCACCGGCAGCTCGAAGTCCAGCGGCTCCCACCAGGCGTTGAGCGCGAAGTGCATCAGGAAGTCGCCCGCCAGGCTGGTCGCCGTGATGGCCAGGCTGTGCGAATGGAAGCCGGTGTCGGGCGCGCCCTGGCGAACGCCGTGCAGCTGCACGTTGACGCGCTGCATCAGCTCGGCCAGCGTGAGCTGGTGGTCGTGGCGCACCGATTCGCGCAGGTTGCGGATGCGCACGAGCCCCCGCACGAAGCGGTGCAGGTCGGCGTGGCGCGCCAGCAGCGTCCAGTCCAGCCAGCCGGTCTCGTCGTCGTGGCAGTAGGCGTTGTTGTTGCCGCCCTGGCTGCGCCGCATCTCGTCGCCCATCAGCAGCATCGGCGTGCCCAGCGAGAGCAGCGTGATGGCGAGGAGGTTCTTCGCCTGCCGCGCGCGCAGCGCCAGCACCTCGGGGTCTTCCGTCGGGCCTTCGGCGCCGCAGTTCCAGCTGCGGTTGTCGTCGCTGCCGTCGCGGTTGTCTTCGCCGTTGGCCTCGTTGTGCTTGCGGTCGTAGGAGACCAGGTCCTCGAGCGTGAAGCCGTCGTGGCTGGTGACGAAGTTGATGCTCTGCGCCGGTTCGCGCGGGCGCGCGCCGTAGAGGTCGGGGCTGCCCAGCAGGCGGTCGGCCAGCACCGCCACCGTGCCTTCGTCGCCGCGCACGAAAGCGCGCACGTCGTCGCGGAAGCGGCCGTTCCATTCCTTCCAGCGTTCGCCGAAGAAGCGGCCCACCTGGTACAGGCCGGCGGCGTCCCAGGCCTCGGCGATGAGCTTGGTGCCGGCCAGCACGGGGTCGGTCTCGATGTCCCATAGCAACGGCGGGTTGGCCACCGGCTGGCCGAACTCGTCGCGCGAGAGGATCGCCGCCAGGTCGAAGCGGAAGCCGTCGACGTGCATCACCTGCACCCAGTAGCGCAGGCTGTCCAGGATGAGCCGGCGCACCACCGAGTGGTTGGCGTTGAGCGTGTTGCCGCAGCCCGAGTGGTTGGCGTAGCGGCCGGCGGCGTCCTGCAGGTAGTAGGTGCCGTCGTCCAGGCCGCGCAGGCCGAAGGTGGGGCCGCCGTCGCCGCCTTCGGCGGTGTGGTTGTAGACCACGTCCAGGATCACCTCCAACCCCGCGCGGTGGAAGGCCTTGACCATGTCGCGGAACTCGTCGCGCACCGCCAGCGGGTCGGCTTCGCCCGCATAGGCGGCGTGCGGCGCGAAGAACGACATCGGTGCGTAGCCCCAGTAGTTCACGCGGCCCGGCGGCGCGTCTTGCGGGTCGAACTGGAACACCGGCATCAGCTCGACGGCGGTGACGCCCAGGTCGCGCAGGTAGGGGATCTTCTCGACCAGGCCGGCGAAGGTGCCGCGCTTCGCCGCCGTGACGCCCGAAGAAGGGTGGCGCGTGAAGCCGCGCACGTGCAGTTCGTAGATGACGGTCTGCGCGAACGGGCGGCGCAGCGGCGCGTCGCCCTGCCAGCGGTAGTCGTGGTCCTTGCAGACCACGCTCTTGGCGGCGAAGGCGTCGTTGCGGCCGCGCGCGGCGGCGGCCGCGCGCTGCCAGCGCGAGGGCAGCGCGACGGCGCGGCCGTAGGGGTCGAGCAGCAGCTTGTCGCGGTCGAAGCGGCGGCCCTGCGCGGGGTCGAAGTCGCCGTCGGCGCGCAACGCGTAGAGCTGCCCCGGCCGCACGCCGGGCACGAAGGCGTGCCAGTAGGGGCCGGTGCGGTGCGCCGGCGCGTCGAGCGCGATCGTGCGCGCCGGCTCGGCGTCGTCGACGCCTTCGTAGAGCAGCAGCTCGACGCGCCGCGCGCCGCGCGAGTAGACCGAGAAGCCCGTGCCGCCTGCCACCGGCCGCGACCCCAGCGGGTGCGGGGTGCCGGGCAGCAGGTCGGCGCGGCGGGCCATGGCTTCAGGTCCTAGTCACCCCAGACTTCGCGCGCCACCTCGACCACGCGCTCCAGCTTGCGCCACTGGTCGTCCACCGAGAGCGCGTTGCCGTGGTGGGTGCTGCTGAAGCCGCACTGCGGGCTCAGCGCCAGCTGCTCCAGCGGCACGATCTTCGCGGCCTCGGCGATGCGGCGCTTCAGCGCTTCCTTGTCCTCCAGCTCGCCGACCTTGGTGGTCACGAGGCCGAGCACCACCTTCTTCCCCCTGGGCACCCGGCGCAGCGGCTCGAAGCCGCCGGCGCGCGCGCTGTCGAACTCCATGAACCAGCCGTCGACGTCGGTGGAGAACATCGCCTCCACCACGGGGTCGTAGCCGCCTTCGGCGACCCAGGCGCTCTTGAAGTTGCCGCGGCAGGTGTGGATGGTCACCGCCATGTCGGCCGGCCGCTCGCGCAGCGCGGCGTTGATGACCTGGGCGTAGCGCTTCGGCAGCGCCATCGGGTCGTCGCCGTTCTTGCGGCAGTTCTCCTGGATCTTCGGGTCGCAGAGGTAGGCGAAGGTGATGTCGTCCAGCTGCAGGTAGCGGCAGCCTGCCGCGGCCAGGTGGCGAACAGCCTGGCGGTAGGCTGCGGCCACGTCGTCCCAGAAGGCTTCCAGGTCGGGGTAGGCCTGGCGCGAAATGGCCGCCCGCCCGCCGCGCAGGTGCAGCATGCTCGGGCTGGGGATGGTCATCTTCGGCACCGCCTTCGTGGCGACGCGCTTCAGGTACGCGAAGTGGTCGGCCATGACGGGCCGGCTGCACGCCACCCGGCCGGTGACGCTGGCGATGGGCGGCTGTTCCGACTGCCCGGCTACCTTGAACTTCTCGCCTTCGTTGGCGGTGAGCGTGACGCCGTCCAGCTGCGCCAGGAAGTCCAGGTGCCACCAGTCGCGGCGGAACTCGCCGTCGGTGACGGCTTTCAGGCCGATCGATTCCTGCTTCTTCACCACCTCGGCGATGGCGGCGTCCTCGGCCTCGCGCAGCGCCTCGGCCGTGACCTCGCCGCGCTTCCAGGCGGCGCGTGTCTTCGCCAGCGCCTCGGGGCGCAGCAGGCTGCCGACCTGGTCGGCGCGGAAGGGAGGGCGGGTCATCGGGGCGGTCTCCGGGATGGCGTGGACCGCCCGAGCTTAGCGCCCCTTCTTCGGCCGCCCGGTCTTCACCGGCGCCAGGCGGTCGAGCGCGGCCACCAGCGCCGCCTTGTCGAGCGCCGCCAGTGCGTGCAGGCCGGCGCGCAGCAGCTCGCTCTTCTTGGCCGCGCGCTGGGCGGCGAGCGCGCGCGCCTTCAGCTCGGCGATGAGCGCGAAGTCGTCCGCGGGCATCGTGAAGCCGTCGCGCACGAGCGCGGGCCGGGCCTTGCGGGCGGTCTTGTCGGCCTTCTCGGTCTTCTCGGCCTTGGCGGCGGTGGCCGGCGGCGGCGCGGCCGTGGGCTTGACGGCCGCGCGTGCCATCGACGGAGGCGGGGCGGCGGGGACGACGGCGCCACGCGCCATCGAAGGCGGCGGTGCCGCCGGCTTGACGCCGCGGCTCTTCGCCGGGTCGGCGGGTGCCTTGCGCGCGGGGGCCTGGGTCGCGGGTTTGCTGCTGGTCCTGGCCGGGGTCTTGCGGGTGCTCATGACGGCGCCTTGGTGAACGATGTAAATCGTTTATACGCTTTCTGGTCCCCCTTGCCAAGCGCGGTGCCGGCACGGGCGGCGGTCTTGACATGGCACAAACCGGCCGCTCGGGCCGACGCACGGCCGACACGGGCTTCCCCTAGGCTTGGCAGCGCAAGGAAGGACGCCTGCATGGAAAAGGTCGACGTCGTCGCGTCGCTGGCCGCCGCCGCCCCGGGGTCCGCCAGCCTGCTGAAGCCGGCGCGCATGCGCGCGGCGCTGAAGGCCAACGACCGGCTCAAGCTCTACCTGAGCCTGCTGCAGGCTGCGGCGGCGCATGCGCGCTCGCCCGCCCAGCCGGCGCTGGACCTGCGCGGCGAGATCGCGGCCGCCGGCATCGCCGAACGCGAGCGGGCCGAGTGGCTGCGCGAACTGCCCGCCGGCGCCAGCGCCGAGGCCGGCCTGCTCACGCTGCCCGACCTGCCGCGCCTGGCCGCCTGCCTGCACGACGACCTGGGCGCGATGGCGCAGCCGCTGCACGACGCCGCCGACGCCGACCCCGCGCTCGCCGAGCGCGTGCGCCACTGGCAGGCGCGGCTGCAGGCGCTCGCCGGCCCGGTGCTGGACGAGCCCACGCTGGATGCGTTGACGCACGGCCGCCGCGGTGCCGGCGACAGCCTGCACCTGACGGTGATGGACCTGCACAAGGCGCTCAACCGCGAGGCGGCACGCCTTGCCGGCGCGCAGGTGGAAGGCGCCAGCGCCTGGCAGCTGGCCGAGGACGGCAGCGACGTGGCGCGCGTGGCCGCCTTCATGCGCGGCGTCAACCGCACGCGCCACCTGAAGGGCGACCACCCGGGCCTGGACACCGCGGCCACGCGCGACGGCCCGCGGCTGATGATCCAGAACGACATCGGCACCAACGACGCCCACGTGCTGGTGCTGCAGGTCGACACCGCGGCGCGCCCGCTCGCCACCACGCTCACCTATTCCGACCTGCACGGCCAGCGCTTCGCGTTCTTCGGCCGCCAACTCGAGGCGGTGGGGGCGCAATGGGCCGCGCCGGCGCTGCAGCAGACGGCCGGGCTCAATGCCGGCAAGTCCTACCGCGTGGGCACGGCGCGCTTCGAGGCCGCCGACGAACCGGCGCTGGCCGCGCAGCTGGAAGGCATCGGCGAGCGCATCGTCTTCCTCATCGACTGGAACCGCGCGCGCAAGCGCCTGCTGGCCTTCGTCGACCGGGCCGGCGCGGTGGCGGTGCTGGAGCAGGCAGCCGAGCGGCGCGCCGGCCACCGGGCCTGGCTGCAGGCCGGCGGCGAACGGCTGGTCTGGGGCGCGATGGCGGCGCAGGGCGCCGGCGTGTTCCGCCTCGGCGACCGGCTCGACGAAGTGCTGGGCGCCGAAGCGGCGCGCGACTTCCTGGCCGACCTGCTGGTGCTGGCGCAGGCCGCGCAGGCGGCGGGCCGGCCGCCGCCGCAGCTGGCCGACGAGG
>CAYVXO010000121.1:0-18532 GCA_964454485.1 uncultured Rubrivivax sp. | reverse complement strand
GAGGCGGCGCGCGCCGGCGAGCAGGGCCGCGGCTTCGCGGTCGTGGCCGGCGAGGTGCGCATGCTGGCGCAGCGCAGCGCCGAAGCGGCGAAGGAGATCCGCCAGCTCATCGGCACCAGCGTCGAGCACGTCGACCACGGCGCCCGGCTCGTCGGCGAGGCCGGCACCTCGATGCAGCACATCGTCGAGCAGGTGCGGCACGTCGACCGCCTGATCGCCGACATCAGCCGCGCCACCGCCGAGCAGACCGCCGGCGTCGGCCAGGTCAGCTCGGCGGTCGCGCTGCTGGACCGGACCACGCAGCAGAACGCGGCTCTCGTCGAGCAGTCGGCGGCCGCCGCCGGAAGCCTGCACCAGCGCGCCAACGAGCTCGCCGGCGCGGTGAAGGTCTTCGCGAACTGAAGGCGCGCCGCCGCTCAACCGGCGGCCGGCGCCTTCAGCAGTGCCTCGAAGCGGCGCGCGCAGGCCTCGTCGATCGCGCCGCGCTCCAGCGCCAGCGGTACGGTGGCGCGGCACAGCGCGCGGTACAGCGCGAGCGTGTCCTCGCCCATCGGTGCCAGCGCCGCCAGGTGCTTCTCGATCGAGCCGAGGTCGCCGCGCGACACCGGCCCCGGCATCGCGCGCGCGATGCCCGCGGCGCCGATGGCCGCCAGCGTGCCGCGCGCCAGCGGCAGCAGCGCTTCCACCGCCTGCGCTTCGCTCGCGCCCCAGCCCGCCCACAGGCGCGCGGCCTCGGCGAAGAGCACGTTGACGAACTGCGAGGTGTAGCCCGCCGCCGCGTGGTAGCGCGCGCGCATGCCCGGCGGCAGCCGGTTCACGCGGCACTGCAGCCGTTCGGCCAGCGCCACCAGCAACGCGTCCAGCGGCTCGGGCGCCTCGACCGTGATCGTGCAGCCGGGCAGCGAACGCGCCGCCGCTTCGGGGTCGCCGAAGGTCTGCATCGGGTGGAAGCCGCCGGTGAGCGCGCCCTGTGCCTTCGCCGCGTCCAGCGCCGCCACTTCGGTGACGCCGCTGCAGTGCACGACCGCGACGCCGTCGCGCCAGCGCAGGCCAGCCACGGTGGCGGCGATGGCGGCGTCGGGCGTGGTGACGAAGACGAGGTCGCAGGTGTCGACCACCGCCTGCGCCTCCAGAGCACGGCAGCCTTCGATGCGCGCCGCCAGCGCCTCGGCGCTGGCGCGGCGGTGGCTGGCCGCGGCCGCGACCGCGAGGCCACGCCCCGCCAGGCTCCAGGCCAGCGCCCGGCCCAGCCGGCCGGCGCCGACGAAGCCGATGCGCAGCCCCTCGAGCGCCACCGCCACGGCTACAGCGGCCAGGTGCGGTAGCGGCGCAGCGCCGCGGTGTCGGGCACCGCGCCCAGGCCGGGGCCGGTGGGCACCGGCACGTGGCCCTCGTGCACCGGCAGCAGGTCGCCGACCACGGCCTCGCGGCCGGGGTTGGGGTGGCAGTCGAATTCGAGGTGCCCGGTACCGCCGGCCGCCGCCAGCACGTGCAGCGAAGCGAGCAGCGAGACGCCGCCGCCGAAGTAGTGCGGGCAGTAGCGCTTGCCGGCCGCCACCGCGGTGCGCGCCACGTGCAGGCTGCCGGTGATGCCGCCCCACTTGGTCACGTCGGGCTGGATCACCTGCAGCACGCGGTCGGCGCAGGCGGCGTCGAACTGCGCGCCCTGCAGGTTCTCGCCGCCGGCCAGCGGCGTGGTCGACGCGGCGGCGAGCTTGCGCCACGATTCCACCGGCGCGTCGACGCGGATCGGCTCCTCGAACCACGCCAGCTTCAGCGGCTCCACGTCGCGGCAGAAGGCGATCGCCTGCTCGACGTCGAGCACCTGGTTGGCGTCGCAGCTCAGTTCGTCGGCGGGGCCGATCGCCTCGCGCATCGCGCGCAGGTTGCGCAGGTCCAGCGCGTGGCCGAAGCCGGTCTTGAGCTTGAAGGCGCGGTGCCCTTCGGCGCGCCGCGCCGCGGCGAAGTTCTCCGGCTGGTCGGGGTTGATGCCGGTGGCGTAGACCGGCACCGTCTCGCGCGCGGCGCCGACCATGAAGCGGTTCAGCGGCTGCCCGGCCTTGCGCGCGAACAGGTCCCACACCGCGATGTCGATGCCCGCCACCGCCTGCGCGATCGGGCCCACCTCCAGCGTCTGCAGCACCAGCACTTCGAGCTGCTTCGTGAGCAGATGGAAGGCCTGCGAAGGTTCTTCCAGCGTGCGGCCCACCAGCCGCTCGGCGAAGTCGTTGACCAGGCGCGCGCGGTGCTCGGCGCCCACCGCGGGCCAGTTGCACCAGGCCTCGCCCCAGCCGACGGCGCCTTCGCGGTCGGTCACCTTCACCAGCACGAAGGGGCGGTCGCGGAAGGTGCCGAACGAGACCTTGATCGGCTGGCTGATCGGCACGCGGTAGGCGAAGGCCTCGACCGAGGCGATGGTGACGGGCTTCATGGGCAGAGGGTTCCGGTACGGGTTTCAGAGGGCGAAGCGCGGCTCGGGCAGGCCGCGCACGCCGGGCTTCAGCGCGAACAGCGCGCCGGCCAGCGGCTGCGCGGCCAGCTCGGCGGGCGTCATGTGCTGGCTGGCGCTCGTGATGTAGAGCGTGTCGAGATCCGGGCCGCCGAAGGCGACCGCGGTGGGCTTGTCCACCGGCATCGGCACCACGCGGTCGATGCTGCCGTCGGGCGCGTAGCGCACCACCTGCGAGGCCTTGAACTGCGCGCTCCAGAGGAAGCCCTCGGCGTCGACGGTGGCGCCGTCGGGAAAGCCCGGCGGCGTGCTGGTGGCGAAGACGCGCGCCTCGCCGGGCACGCCGCGCAAGGGGTCGTACGGGTGGGCCTCGATGCGGTGGCGCAGCGAGTCGGCGAAGTACATCGTGGCGCCGTCGGGGCTCCAGGCCAGGCTGTTGGGGATGCACAGGCCGTGCATCACGGGCAGCAGCGGGCCGCGCCCCTGCAGCCGGTAGAGCACCCCTTCGGGCGCGCGCGTCAGGTTGTGCATGGTGCCGACGAAGAAGCGGCCCTGGCGGTCGCAGCGGCCGTCGTTGAAGCGGTGGCCTTCCACGCGCAGCGGCAGCCGCGCGAGGGTCTCGAAGCGCTCGCGCGCGGGGTCGAACAGCGACACCTCGGCACCCATCGCCACCACCAGCCGGCCGTCTTCGGCCAGCGCGATGCAGCCCACCATCTCGGGCAGCGGCCAGCTGTGGAGGCGGCCGCTGGCCGGCACCCACCGGCGCAGCGCCGGGCGGCGGATGTCGACCCACCACAGGCATTGCGCGCGCTCGTCCCACAGCGGGCTCTCGCCGAGGATGTCGGTGGAGTCGCCGACACGGACGAGGGCGACGGACGCGGCTTCAGGCATGGGCGGCGATGCTAGGAGCGCACCGCCGCGGCGGGGAATCCGATTCGCGGCAAACGGGCCTTCGCCGATTGCGAACGCCCGGGGAACCCCGGGGTTCACGCAAAGCGAACCCCGCGTTGCCCAAGTTCCGATTCCTGGCCCGCGGGACCCGAACCTAGGATCGCCGCCCCATGAGCACACATCTCTTTCGCGACCAGGCCCCGGAGCGGCTGTTCTCGCTGCAGGGCAGGTCGGTCCTGCTCACCGGCGCGGCCGGCGGCATCGCGCTCGGGCTGGCCAAGGCCTTCGCCGGCGCCGGGGCGCGCCTGGTGCTGGCCGACCGCAGCGAAGCGGTGCACGAGCGCGCGGCGCAGTTCCGCGACGCCGGCGCCGAAGCCCATTCGATCACCTTCGACGTCACCGACGAGGCCGCGGTGGCCGGCGCGGTGGAAGAGACGGTGCGCCTGTGCGGCCGCATCGACGTGGCGGTGGCCAACGCCGGGATCATCGTGCGCCAGCACGTGCTGGAGCTGAAGGTCGAAGACTGGAAGCGCGTCATCGACACCGACCTCACCGCCACCTTCCTGCTGGCGCAGAAGGCGGCGCGCCACATGGTGAAGCAGGGCTCGGGCCGCATCATCAACGTCGGTTCGATCATGAACCACGTCTCGCGGCCGCTGCTCACGGCCTACGTCTCGGCCAAGGGCGCGGTCAGCGCCTTCACGCGCGCGCTCGCCGCCGACCTGGGCGGCACCGGCGTCACCGCCAACGCACTGGCCCCAGGCTACACCGAGACGCCCTTCAGCCAGGCCGGCCTGAAGGAGTTCCGCGACTTCGTGAGCGACTGGACCCCCGCGCGCCGCTGGGGCAAGCCGGAAGACCTGGCCGGCGCGGCGCTGCTGCTCGCTTCCGACGCCGGCGCCTACATCAACGGCCACACGCTGTACGTGGACGGCGGCTTCCTCGCCGTCACGCGCTGAGAGCCCCCCATGACCACCACCGCCCTCCCCGCCTGGCGCCGCGTAACGAGTACGCGCGGCTTCGTCGCCGTGCGCTCGTTCGCGCTCTTCGCGCTGCTGTGGTGGGCGGTCTATGTGTGGAAGGCGAACCCGCTGCAGCTGCCTTCGCCGCTGCGCGTGTTCGAAGCCGTGTGGTCGCTCATGTCCAGCGGCGAACTCTTCGAGCACGCCGCCATCAGCACCGCGCGGCTGGGCATCGCGCTCGTCGTCGCCATCCTGCTGGCGGTGCCGCTGGGCTTCGCGATGGGCTTGAACAAGTCGCTCGACGCCTACGTCGACCCGCTGGTGGAACTGCTGCGGCCCATCAGCGGCATCGCGTGGATCCCGCTCGGCCTCTTCATCTTTGGCATCGGCGACACGCTGCCGGTGTTCATCATGGTCTACGTGGCCTTCTTCCCGCTGCTGCTGAACACGGTGGCCGGCGTGCGCCAGGTGGACGGCAAGCTCGTCGCCGCTGCGCGCACCATGGGCGTGAGCCGGCCGGCGATGCTGCGCCACGTGATCGTCCCGGCCGCGCTGCCCACCGTGATGGTGGGCCTGCGCCTGGCCTTCGCCGGTGCCTGGGCCGCCATCGTGGCCGCCGAGCTGATCGGCGCCCCCAGCGGCCTGGGCTTCGCGATCGAGTGGAACCGGCAGCTGCTGATGACCCCCAAGGTCTTCGCCTTCATCCTGGTGATCGGCGTCGTCGGCTACCTGTGCGACGTGGCGCTGCGCACCCTGCAACGCCGGCTCACCCCGTGGGCCGAAGGCACCGGACTGGCCTGAGCACGAGTCGATGAACACGCTTCGCATGCCCACCACCACCCCTTCCGCCGCCACGCCCGCCGCCGCGGCCGCCGGGCCCTCGCGCTTCGCCGCCCTCGGCCGCATGCTGGCGCTGCCGGCGGTGGGGGTGCTGCTGTGGCAGGCCTGGGCGCTGACGCTGCCGCCCGAGTCGCCCGCGCCCGCGCCGCTGAAGGTGCTGGCCGCCTTCGCCACGCTGGTGAAGAGCGGCGACCTGCCGCTGGCGCTGGTGCAGAGCCTGGGCCGCGTGCTCGCCGGCTTCGGCGTGGCGCTGGTGCTGGCCATCACGCTGGGCGTGCTGATGGGCACCAGCCGCGTGCTGCGCGACAACCTGGACCCCATCGTCGAGAGCTTCCGCCCCATCGCGCCGATGGCGCTGCTGCCGATCGCCATCCTCTGGTTCGGCACCGGCACGCCCACCGCGCTGGCGATCGTGGGCTACGCCGCCTTCTTCCCGCTGCTGGTGAACACGGTGCACGGCGTGAGCCGCGTCGACCCCAAGCTGGTGGCCGCCGCGCGCACGATGGGCGTGCCGCGCCTGCAGGTGCTGCGCCGGGTGGTACTGCCGGGCGCGCTGCCCGGCATCCTGCTCGGCGCGCGGCTGGCGATGGGTGTGGCCTGGACCGCCATCATCGCCGCCGAACTGGCCGTCGGCGCCAAGAGCGGCGGCGGCAACTCGGGCGGCATCGGCCAGATGATGTTCGTCTTCTATTCCTACAGCATCGACCTCAACGCGATCGTCGTCTGCATGATCGTCGTCGGCGTCGTCGCCCTGCTGATCGACCGCGTGTTCCGCGCCCTGGAATCGCGGCTCATGCCCTGGAGGCACTGACACCCATGAGCACTCCCAAGCTGCGCCTGCGCGACGTTTCCAAGCACTTCGTCGCCCCCCGCACTGGCGTGCGCACGCTGGCGGTGGCCAACGTGTCGCTGGACGTCGAGAGCGGCGAGTTCGTCTGCGTCGTCGGCCCTTCGGGCTGCGGCAAGAGCACCGTCCTCAACCTCATCGCCGGGCTGGACACGCCCACCGGCGGCACGGTGGAAAAGGACGGCCGGCCCATCACCGGCCCCGGCGCCGACCGCGGCGTGATGTTCCAGGACTACGCGCTCATGCCCTGGATGAGCGTGGCCGACAACGTGGGCTTCGGCCTGCGCCACGGCACGCCGGGCAAGCCCTTCACGGCGGCCGAGCGCGAGGAGCGCATCCGCCATTTCGTGAACCTGGTGGGCCTCACCGGTTCGGAGAAGAAGTACCCGCACCAGCTCTCCGGCGGCATGCGCCAGCGCGTGGCGCTGGCCCGCCTGCTGGCCAACGGCCCCGACGTGCTGCTGCTGGACGAACCGCTGGGCGCGCTGGACGCGCAGACCCGCCTCATCCTGCAGGTGGAACTGCTGCGCATCTGGGGCGAGACCGCGCCGCGCGAGCAGCGCAAGACCGCCGTCTTCATCACCCACGACATCGAGGAGGCCGTCTTCCTGGCCGACCGCGTGGTGGTGATGAGCAGCCACCCGGGCCGCGTGCGCGAGGTGCTGGAAGTGGACCTGCCACGCCCGCGCGACGAATCGATCCGCGGCGACCTGCGCTTCGGCCACCTGGTCGAAGCCATCTGGCGCCTGATCCGCGACGAGGCCCGGCGCGCCATCGACGACCGCGCCGCCGCCTGAAACCGCATCGACCGCATCAACCGCATCACCCCAAGGAGACAACCCGAATGAAGCCGACCGCCGACAAGCTCGTGCCCGCCCGCCGCCAGATCGTCACCGGTGCCCTGGGCGCCGCCGCCGCGCTGGCGCTGCCGCGCTGGGCGCTGGCGCAGGGCAAGAAGCAGCTGAAGCTCTCCATCGGCCGCATTCCCTGGGCCGCCGGCAACTCGCCGATGACCCAGTACATGATCGAGAACAAGCTGCTCGAGAAGCGTGCCGCCGAGTTCGGCTACGACCTCGCCATCGACTGGCGCGAGTACCCCACCGCGCTGCCGATGGTCGAAGCGATGGTCGGCAACAACCTGGACATCGGCATGTGGGGCAACACGCCCATCATCCGCGCCATCGCCAGCGGCCTGCCGATCAGCCCGCTGGTCGTCGGCGAAGGGCACCTGCGCTTCCTCATCACCACGCGCAAGGGCTCGCCGGTGCGCAACGCGCAGGACCTGCGCGGCAAGACCATCGGCGTCTCGCTCGGCGGCGACCCGCAGAGCGCGCTCACGCAGATGCTCAAGTTCGAGCTCGGCGTGCAGGACGTGATGAAGGAAGCGGGCATCAAGTACGTGAACATGCCCACCCACGCGCAGGCGGCTTCGGTGCCCACCGGCGTGGACGCCACCTGCACCATCAGCCCGGCCTACTACGCGGCGCAGGCCAGCGGCACGGTGGCCATCATGAACAGCTTCGGCTACACCGAAGACCACTACGAAGGCCCGGCCGGCAAGGGCGCCGGCATCCTGCTGCCTTCGGTGAAGAAGAGCCAGTTCTACCCCGACGGCTACTACCTGCACCGCAGCTTCTGGATCGGCCGCAACGCGCTGATCGAGGAACACCCGCAGGCGGTGGTGGCCTTCCTGGTCGCCCAGCAGGAAGCGGTGGCGGCGCTGTCGGCGATGGACGCCGGCGCGGTCTCGCAGCTGGTCAAGCAGTACTGGAAGCTGGACCCCGTGGCCGGCGCCAAGGTGGTGAAGGACGACGTGCTGTTCTCGCGCGGCTGGAGCTGGCCGACCGAGAAGGACGCGCTCGCCATCCTGGAGTCTTCCAGGTACATGGCCGACAACAAGCAGATCGAGAAGGCGCTCGGCTGGGACACCGTGCGCAAGCAGTTCCAGCGCACCGCGCCGCTGGTGAAGCAGGCCTACGAGAAGCTGGGCAGCAAGCCCGCCGCGAGCGAATTCCTGCGCACCGACGTGGCCGACCTGCGCGGCCGCCCGGTGTGGGAAATGGACAAGTGGGCCAACCCGAGCTGAAGCGGCACGGCCTTTCCCTGTGATCGAAGATTGAACGGAGCGTACGAATGAAAGTCGGATTCATCGGTCTCGGCGTGATGGGCGGACCCATGGCCCTGAACGTGCTGAAGGGCGGCCACGAGCTGACCGTGTATGACCGCAGCGCCGAGGCGGTGGCCCGCCTCGTGCAGGCCGGCGCCAAGGCCGCCGGCAGCCCGAAGGACGTGGGCGCGGCGAGCGAGATCGTCGTCACCATGCTGCCCGAGCCGCAGCACGTGGAACAGGTGGCGCTGGGGGCCGACGGCATCGCCGCCGGCATGAAGAAGGGCGGCATGGTGATCGACATGAGCACCATCGACCCCATGACCTCGCAGCGCGTCGGCCGCCAGCTGAAGGAGCTGGGCATCGCGATGGTCGACTCGCCCGTGGGCAAGACCAGCGAGCACGCCGCCACCGGCACGCTCACGCTGATGATCGGCGGCGAGCCGGCCGACATCGAGCGCGCGATGCCGGTGCTCAAGTGCATGGGCACCGACACCTTCCTCTGCGGCGGCCAGGGCATGGGCCACGCGATGAAGATGACCAACAACGTGCTGGCCACCACCATCATGGTCGCCAACACCGAGGCGCTGGCCATCGGCGTGAAGGCGGGCCTGAAGCTGGAGCTGATGATGGACGTGATGAAGACCACCATGGCCTTCAACCACCAGCTCTACGTGGCCATGCCCAAGAAGGCCTTCAAGGGCGACGACAGCCCGGGCTTCATGTGCAAGCTGGCGGGGAAAGACGTGCGCCTGGCGGTGGAATACGCCAAGGCCGTGGGCTTCGACGCCGTGGTCAGCCGCGCCGCCCAGGAAACGCTGGACCGCGCCGGCAAGCTGGGCTACGCCGAGCGCGACACGGCGGCGCTGATGAAGATCCGCGAGGACGAACTGGGCATCAAGGTGCGCCAGGCCCCGGCCGCCTGAAGACCGGCGGCGGCGTCGGCCGCGCACCACCACAGGAGAAGGCATTGCCCGACGCAGCACGCCCGAAGGTCTCGTTCCAGGGCGTCGAGAAGGTCTACCAGCCCGCCGGCGCCCGCCGCGCGGGCACGCGTGCGCTCGACGCGTTCGACCTCGACATTGCCGCCGGCGAGATCCTCTCGATCATCGGCCCCACGGGCTGCGGCAAGTCGACCGCACTCAACATCCTGGCCGGATTCGAGCAGGCCACCGCCGGCGTGGTGCGGGTCGACGACCAGGTGGTCAGCGCACCGGGCCGCAACCGCGGCGTGGTGTTCCAGCAGCCTTCGCTCTTCCCCTGGATGACGGTGCTGGACAACGTGGTGCTGGGCGTCAAGTGCCGCGGCGGCGACCCCGCCGACTACGGCCCGCGCGCCACCGGGCTGCTGGAAGAGGTGGGGCTGGCCGGCTTCGAGCGCCACTACCCGTACCAGCTCTCGGGCGGCATGCAGCAGCGGGTGCAGATCGCGCGCGCGCTCATCGGCGAGCCCGACATCCTGCTGATGGACGAGCCCTTCGGCGCGCTGGACTACCAGACCCGGCTGCTGATGCAGAAGCTGCTGCTGCGGCTGTGGGCGCACTTCAGGCCGACCATCCTGTTCATCACGCACGACGTCGGCGAGGCGATCTTCATCTCCGACCGCGTGATCGCCATGACGCGCCGGCCCGGCCGCGTGAAGCTGGCGGTGGAGGTGCACGCGCCCAAGCCGCGCGACTACGAATTCCTGGGCTCGCCCGAGTTCACCCGCCTGGAGCACGAACTGGTGCTGGCGGTGCAGGGCGAAGTCGAAGGCCGCGAAGCCGAAGCGGCCCGCTGAACACGCATGGAGGAGACCAACGCATGAACCCCCTCAAGACCCTGGCCGCCGGCGCCGCCGCGCTGTGGCTGGCGCTGGCCCCGGCGCGCGCCGCCGAGCCGCTGGAGATCAACTACGGCATCCCCAACGCCAACCACGCCACCGTGTTCGTGGCGCAGGACCTGGGCCTGTTCGAGAAGGTGGGGCTGAAGCCGAAGTTCTTCACCTTCCTTTCGGGCGCGCCGCTGCTGGCGGGTCTGAAGAGCGAGAGCCTGGACGTCGTCACCGCCGGCCTGGCGCTGGCGCTCGCGCTGGGCCAGGACATCCCGCTCAAGTTCATCTTCTGGGAAGCGAACTCGGCGGTGAGCGAAGGGCTGGTGGTCGACCCGAAGTCGGGCATCAAGTCCTACCAGGACATCGTGAAGGCGAAGAAGATCGGCGCCGCCACCGGCACCTGCGCGCAGGTGTCGCTGTACATGCTGGCGAAGAAGGTGGGCGTTGACTACGCCAAGCTGGACGTGGTGAACATCCCGGCGCCGCTGTTCCGCAACAGCTTCAAGAGCGGGTCCATCGACGCCGGCGTGGCCTGGCCGCCGTTTTCGCTGCAGCTGCAGTCCGAAGGCTACCCGGTGGTCGCCTTCGACGACCAGTACACGCCGCCCGGCGGCCTGTGCCCGGGCCTGACCGCGGTGCGCCCGGCCTTCCTGAAGGCGCACCCCGAAGTGGGGCTGAAGCTGGTGCAGGTGGAAGCGCTGGCGCGCGAGGCGATCGCGAAGAACCCGCAGCTGGCAGTGGACGCCTACGTGAAGCGCCAGCAGCTCGCGCCCGAGGTCGCCAAGGCCACGGTCGAGCGCGAATGCTGCGACCGCGGCATTCCCAGCTTCGCGCAGCAGGTGGACCCGAAGTCGCCCTACTCCATGACCTCGAAGGAAGGCCTCGCCGCCAAGCTAAGCCTGGCCATCGAGGCGCTGCACGCGATGAAGGCCATCCCCGCGCCGATCCCCGCCGCCGCGGTGCAGGACGCGGTGGACCCCACCTACCTGCTGGAATACCTGAAGACGCAGCGCAGGTAGGACCGCGCGGAACCGCAACGAGATGGCCGCCCCCGAAGCCGAAGCCCCGGCCCCGCGCCCGAGCGCGCCCGAGCGCCGCCTGCCCGACCTGGCCTATTCGGTCGGCGCCGTGGTGGTGCTGCTGGTGCTGTGGTTCGCGCTCTCGCGTTCGCCCTGGGTCAAGCCGGGCTACCTGCCGACGCCGGAAGAACTGTTCGCCACCTTCGTCGACCTGGTGAAGAACGGCTACCAGGGCAAGCCGCTGTGGGAACACATCGGCATCAGCCTCTTCCGCTCCGTCACCGGCTTCGCGCTCGGCGTGCTCTTCGGCGCGCCGCTGGGGCTGGTGACCGGCTACAGCCGGCGCGCGGGCGCGATGGTCTCGCCCATCATGGCCTTCATCCGGCCGATTCCGCCGATCGCCTTCATCCCGATGGCGGTGCTGTACTTCGGGCTGGGCGAGGTGGGCAAGATCGTGCTGATCTTCTTCGTCTCGTTCACCTACGTGCAGGCGAACGCGCAGGCGGGGGCGGCCAACTTCCCCATCGCCTACCGGCGCGCCGCGCAGTCGCTGGGGCTCACGCGCGCGCAGACCTTCGTGCGCATCGTGATGCCGGGTGCGCTGCCGCAGATCTTCACCGGCCTGAAGGTGGCACTGGCGCTCAGCTGGGCGGTGGTGGTGGCCGCCGAGCTGGTGGGCGCGCAGAGCGGGCTGGGTTTCATGATCTCCGACGCCGCGCTGCTGTTCCGCATTCCCGTGGTGTTCATCGGCATCACGCTCATCGGCGTCATCGGCCTCGTGCTGAACCTGGCGCTGAACCTCGTCGAAGCCCGCATCGTGCACTGGAAAGGCCGCTGAAGCCGGCCACCCCTGGAGAAGGACCCATGAACAAGACCGCCCTGCTGCTGGCCACCTGCCTCGTCGCGCCGCTGGCCACGCAAGCGCAGACGCCGCTGGAAGTGAACTACGGCTACACCACCGCCGACCACGTGAACCTGTACGTGGCGCAGGACCTGGGCCTGTTCGAGAAGGCCGGGCTCAAACCCAAGTTCTTCACCTTCCCTTCCGGCGCGCCGATGCTGGCGGCGCTGAAGAGCGAGAGCGTGGACGTCGTCACCACCGGCCTCGGGCTGGCCTTCGCGCTGGGCCAGAACATCCCCGTGAAGATGCTCTTCTGGAACTCGAACGACGCGCTCGGCGAAGGCCTGGTGGTGGACCAGAACAGCCCGGTGAAGTCGTTCCGCGACCTGGCCAAGGCGCAGAAGATCGGCGCCGCCTCCGGCACCTGCGCGCAGATCGCGCTGTACCTGATGGCGCAGAAGAACGGCCTCGACTTCGCCAAGCTCAACGTGGTGAACATCCCGGCGCCGCTGTTCCGCAATTCGTTCAAGAGCAATTCCATCGACGCCGGCATCGCCTGGTCGCCCTATTCCTTCATGCTCGACGCCGAGGGCTACAAGGTCGTCAACTTCGACGTCGACTACGTGCCGCTGGGCGGCGTGTGCCCGCGCACGACCGCCGTGCGGCCGGCCTTCCTGAAGGCGCACCCGGAGATCGGGCCGAAGCTGCTGGAGATCGACGCCGCGGCGGCCGAGGCGGTGGCCAAGAACCCGCAGCTGGCGGTGGACGCGCTGGTCAAGCGCCTGGGCCTGACGCCGGCGGTGGCCAAGGCCGGCATCGAGCAGCTCTACATGAAGCGCCCCACGATCGAGCAGCAGCTGGACCCGGCCTCGCCCTACACCATGGTCGCCAAGGACAAGGGCCTGGCCGCGCAGTACCTGCTGGCCACGCAGGTGCTCTTCGAGACCAAGAGCATCCCGGCACCGGTGTCGCGCCAGGCCATCGAGGACGCGATCGACCCCGAGCCGCTGAAGCAGTTCGCCGCTTCGCGCAAGCGCTGAACGCCGGCGGCTAACCGGCCGCCGTGCCGGCGCCGTGCCCGCGTGTCTTGCGGAACCGCTGCAGCACCAGCGCCGGCAGCAGCGCCAGCAGGTTGTGGCCCGGCACGAAGAAGGCCAGCGCGAAGGCCGCCGCGGCGCAGGCGAGGGTGGCCAGGGCCTCCGTCCCTTCGGCGCCGGGCGCCGCTTCGTCGGGCCACTTCACCAGCGCGGGGTGCTTCAGCAGGTAGAAGTGGCGCAGCGTGTGCGCCGCGGCCAGCAGGCACAGGTGGCCGGCGTAGAGCGCGGCGGCCGGCGCGTGGTCGCCGTGCTCGCCCATGAGCGCGGTCGAGAACGGCAGCAGGCTGACCAGCGCCAGCCGCCACAGGCTCAGGCGCAGCAGGAAGCGGTTCACCGCGTTGAACGACGCCAGCGCGCGCACGTCGCCGATCCAGAAGATCGTCAGCACCCAGAACGACAGCAGCCAGGTGAGCAGCCTGGGCCAGATCGCGAACAGCGCGCCCCACAGCCGCGCGTCGGTGACGGCGCCTTCCAGCGGCGGCAGCTTCAGTTCCAGCACCAGCAGCGTCATCGCGATGCTGTAGACGCCGTCCTGCAGGCCGGCGAGGCGGTGCTTGTCGATCACCGGGGCCATGGGATCCGTCATGCGCCGCCGGCCGCCGCCGGCGTGTCGCGCGTCCAGGGCGGCACGCCCTGGCGGCGCCGCCGGATGAGCCCGATCGCGTAGGTGGCGTAGTAGCCCGCCAGCGTGCCCACGATGAACAGCGTGAGCGGGCTCTTCACCAGGTTCATCGGCGGCTCGGTGAAGCCGGCGGAAGCGCTCCAGCCGCGCACCAGCTTGTAGACGATGCGGCCCGTGAACACGAGCGACAGCGCAATGCCCAGGTGCAGGTTGGGCGTGTAGAAGCAGCCGGCGCCGGTCTTCTCGAAGACGGTGAGCTTCAGGCCCCACAGGGCCAGCCCCAGCCCCAGCGCCACGCCGGCCAGTTCGGAGAGCGAGGCGAGCGGGTGGCGCCAGGTGCCGACCAGCAGCGAGACCAGCAGCACCCCGAACAGCACCGCCTGGATCCACGACCGCACCGGCCGGTAGGGCTGGCGGCCCACCAGCCGGCGGATGCGCGAGTACAGGCGCCACGCCACGAGCAGGCCGACGCCGACGAAGACCAGGGGCTGGACAGCGGAAGGGGACGCCATGGCGGTTGCAGCGATGCCTTGGTTCGTGAAGAGCGGGGCGGAGTGTGCCATCCGCGCGCGAAGCCTCGCCCGCGCCGGGGGTGCCGTTCAGCGGGCGTCTTCGGCCAGGTCCGAGGGAATCGTGGCGAACAGCAGGTAGTCGCAGGGCACGCCGCGCACGATGCGGAAGTTGCGCAGCCGGCCTTCGTAGCGGAAGCCGCACTTGCGCAGCACCGCCAGCGAAGCGAGGTTGCCTTCCTGCGTCGTGCCCTGGATGCGCACCCAGCCGCGCACCGCGAAGCCCCAGCGCACCGCGGCGCGGCACACCTCGGTGGCGATGCCGCGGCCCCAGCAGTCGGGCCGCACGTCGTAGGTGATCTCGGCGGTGCGGTAGTGCGGCATCACGCTGTGGAAGCCCACCGTGGCGACCAGCCGGCCGCCGGGCCGCGAGCGCACGGCGAACAACACCGGCGACGCGGACTCGGTGCCGAGCGAGCGGTCGATCACGTTCACCAGGTCTTCGGCCGACGTGGCGGTGGAACTGGTGAAGCGCTGCACTTCGGGCAGCACGGCGTATTCGGCCCATTCGTCGGCGTCGGCCAGGCGCATGCGCTGCAGCGAGAGGGCCGGGTTCGACAGCTCCGGCTCGGGCGCGTGCGTCATCGGCTTCGCGGCGTTCGTGTCGGGAGACGAGGGCCGGGCCTCAGGGCGGCCCGGACTACTGGCGAGCGCGCGAGGCGCCGCTCGTCTTCGAGGTCGAGGAGGGGTTGGGCCATGCGGGGCGCTGCGCGGGACCGCTTTCGAGCGGGGGGCGCAACGGTAGCGCCAACGCGCGGCCGCCACAAGCGGCACCGCCGGGCGCGGGGCTTCCCGGCCCCGCCCTGCCTACCGGACGACCTTGCGCTCGACCGCGGTGACGACGCCCGCGCGCAGCGTCACCACGGTGAGCGTGTCCGGGTCCTGCGGATGCGGAAAGTAGGTCCAGGCCTTCTCTTCGGGCTCGCCCCGCACGACCTTCGTGAACGCCTCGTGATCCGGCATGCCGATGCGGAAGACCACCTCGCCTTCCTTCATGTCCCGGCGGACCAGGCGGCGTTCGGAGGCGTCGGCGGCGGCGGCCAGGGTGGCGAACGTGGCGAGCAGGGTGACGAGGAGGGGGCGGGCCAGCATGATGAAACGATCTCGTTGGCGGGAGGTGAAGATCATACGAAGGGACGCGACGGATGCGTCCGGAATGGCACGCGGCCGCCAGGGTGTCCGGCGAACGATCGAGCCATGTCGGCGGGGGTCACGTTCGGGCCGGGCCGACCGTGGAGGCAACGCCCACCGGCCGGCCGAAGCATCGTGCCACTGGGCCTTGGCCGGCCAGCGGGGCGTGCAGCAGCGGGCCGGCTCGAGCAAAGGCTCAGGCGTCACCGTGCGCCGGCGGCAAGGGCAGAGCCACTCCGACGGCCGCTGCAGCGGCCCGCACCGACGCTGGCCAGTTGATGTTTCCAGGATCACGGCCACTCGCGATTCCGATCAGAAGCGACGTCGATTCACCGACGTTGCGGAAGCCTCGCGAGACGCCCGGCGGGATGGAGATCGTGTCCAGCGGATCGAGGAACAGGCTCCGCTCGCCTTCCGGTCCCCAAAAGACCTCCCACCTACCGGAGAGGGCGATGAAGACTTCCTGGGTCAGGTGGTTGTGCAAAGGGGCGGACTTGCCGGGCTCGCACTGGACGAGATTGAGGTGAAAGTCCTCGGCCTGGAGCGGCGCGTCCGGCGTGTTGCCGAGGACCCGGAAGGTCGTTCGCTCACACCCCGGGATGGCCGCGTCCACGTAGTCGGAAGTCGCGCGCAGACGATTGAAGCGGGCGACTCGCGCTTCCATGGATGCGACGGTCGGATTCGCGTCGGTGATGGGGGCTGTGGCCATGTGCCTCCATGGACCAAAGTGTGGGCCTAACGTTCGAGCTGAGCCTCCCGCGGAGGCAGGCGGCCTAGGCCCGGTAAGCGAAAAGTTTACGCGTGCCGGGGACCGGGCCTATGCTGCCTGCCGTAGCGGGTCAGCTCGAGCGAGGGGTTAGGCCTCACGGACTATCGTATCGAGCCTTAAGGCGCGAGTACTGCGGCGCTCCACCTATTGCTTCCAGGCGAACTAATGCCTTTTCGCCAGCTGAGAGGGCAAAACTACATGCAAGAGCCTGAA
Organism: uncultured Rubrivivax sp.; assembly: GCA_964454485.1. Taxonomy (GTDB): domain Bacteria; phylum Pseudomonadota; class Gammaproteobacteria; order Burkholderiales; family Burkholderiaceae_C; genus Rubrivivax. Next base: position 2,362 of record CAYVXO010000121.1, on the reverse strand, counting down.
TTTCCACGAATCCCGTTGGGCTTGAGGCCGGCAGCGAAGCGCTATTACAAGGAGTGATCTCGTTGTTCAGGAACATTCGGACGGTAGGGCCAGTGGTTGAAGTCAGTGCCAAGACAGCAGTACCAAGCACTTCTACAGCATAGCTGTCCTGTTCCGCGGGCAATTCAAGACGCACTGAACCAACTCCTTCTTTCATGCGATCTGCAATCGGCGGCGGCTGCGGACGTTGGGACCGGGGACCGCTAGTGGCAGGCTGGTCACGTGGACTCGAATCAGCTGCAATCGAAGGCGGCGCAGAAGTAGCGCGCGCTTCCGAAGAAGGACTGGCGCTGGGGATTCCGCGAGATACGCCGTAGATGGCATACGCGGCCAACGCTGCGCTAATGACTGCCAGAAAGCAAACAACCTTCGCAATGGTTGAAAATCTGTCCGCTCGAGCCTGGATCTGCTCAATAGCGATCAGATACTGCTGTTCTTTGGTTAGCCTGGGAGTGTCAACATGGAAGAACTCCAGCGCATTACGAACGAGATCGGCGCGTTCCTCGGGTTGTGCTGTCCGGATCAGTCGCTCTCGTTCTTGCGCTTTGACGCGTATCACCCAAGCGATTGCGGCCGCGATAAACGCCGCAAGCGCGAACCCGGTAGTGACCTGAGCGACGACTTGCCACATGACTCAGCAGTAGGTTGTTGCGGGGTTGAATGTAGGCCTAACGTTCGAGCCAACCTGCGCGCGAAGGCAGACGACGCTTGGCTGCGGAGGGCAAGATGCCACAGGCGCCCGGAGCGGCCAAGCGTTGGCTGCCGCAGCGTGTCAGGTTGCGCGAAGGGTTAGGCACCACTCGCGCACCTATAGCTTCCCGGACCATCCAGAGTCCCGACCCTTGTTTAGGGAAACCACTTGGCGGCGGACTTCTTGTGCCTGAAGTCTCCGCGCCGCGCGGAGCACGTCTCCCTTCTTGCAGGCAAGCATTCGAAGGGTTACGTTCCAATCGGAGAGAGACCGAGTGCGGCTCAAGAGCGTACCCAAAGGCCCCAGCGCACGAAGATCTTGTCGCTCACGGTCTGCAACTCGAAACTCGAAACAGAGAAAGGACGCTGTTTCGCCAATCCCTAGATTGATCGAGGCGACGTCGGACCACGGTATAAAGCTAACCTTCTTTCGAATGTCGGTTACGCCTGACTCATCCAGTGTGAGAACTGGGCCCTTGTGTCGCCATGGGTGTACTACTGCGCTAAGTAGCGACAGCAGTAGAGGCGCGGACCCAAACGCCGCCACGCCCCCTACAACAATTGCAATGACGTGACCGCTTATTAGACCTGCGACAACCCAGAAGCAGACCCAGCAGCTAGCCAAGAAGAAGAGTGCTGTGACTGGAACATAGACGAGCGGCGAGTAGTAGATTTCCATCCCCTTGCTTGGGGTTGGCTCTGACCTTTTTGGACTCATCAGGCAGATTAGCGGTGTTCTGTGTGGTGCCTAACGTTCGAGGTGAGGCGGGGTCGACGGCGAGGTAGGCCAGCCGGCGGAAGGATGATAAGCACAACCTGGAGCCGGCTGGCCTGCCTTGCCGTTGGGCCTCGCCTCGACCGAGGGGTTAGACGCCTCACTTACCGAGGTTGCGTGCCTCCTTGAGAACATCCTCGTTGCAAGTTGTCGGTGAGGCAAGCATGCGGCGAGCTCGATTTAGCTCCTTTCGAACGGGAATCCAAACATTGCCATCACCACGAGAGTAAAGCGCGACGAAACCATGTTGCGTAAGAAGCCGAATCGCGTCAGGAACGAGTTGTCGATCGTTGAGGTCGAGACCGCGCGACATCGCGGAGTCTGCGCGGCCGCTCAGGCTCTGGACGAATAGCTTCCGAACAATCGTCAGAACAAGCTTCTCACCGCGCGTCAGGCTTGAGCTTAGGATGGCAGCCTGTGTCTCTGCTGACTCGGAGAATTTCTCGAAAGTGCAACGGCTGTCGAATTTTTCTTTGGGCAAGTCAGCGGACCCCGTTCGACCCCGAATTGTCAGGAACACGCAGCCCTGGAATCGTGGAAGCAAGTTGTTGGCGCTTGCCTCCCCCAGTTCTACGGATTCAAAGAGGCAGTCGCGAAAGGTTAACCTGCTCAAGTCCGTTTGTCCATGCGGCAACGAGAGCAGGTAATTCTCGAAGACCTCTCCTTCAACCAACGTATCGCGGGTAATCGAGTACTCGAACTCAATGGCAAGTGCTGCGAGGTCGGCGCGAAGGGCGCCTAAGTCCTGATGCAGTGAAGACGCTTGAATAGCTGCTTCAATCTGAGCGTTGGAGAAGCCCTTTCGATCCTTTAGATCACGACAAACGCGAGAAACGGCCGTTTGGCCGGCGAATGCGG
>CAYVXO010000120.1:0-18739 GCA_964454485.1 uncultured Rubrivivax sp. | reverse complement strand
CCGGGCGGGCAGGCGGGGCCGCTGCAGCGGCCTCGGCGCCTTCGGTGATGACCCGGCTGTATGGCGCCAGCAGCTGCACCAGCTGGCCGTAGACCTTCGGGTTGCCGGCGACGAGCTCGCGCTGGTAGAGGAAGTCCGCCTCGCCGGTGAAGTTGCCGATCAGCCCGCCCGCCTCGGTGATGATGAGCGAGCCGGCGGCGATGTCCCAGGGGCTGAGGCCGGTCTCGAAGAAGCCGTCGTAGCAGCCGGCGGCCACGTAGCACAGGTCCAGCGCGGCGGCGCCCGGGCGGCGCAGGCCGGCGCACTGGTGCATGACCTCCTCGAACATCTTCAGGTAGCGCTTGAAGTTGTCGCCCTTGCGGAACGGGAAGCCGGTGCCGATGAGGGAATCGGACAGGCGGGTGCGCTTGGACACGCGCAGCCGGCGGTCGTTGAGAAAGGCGCCGCGCCCGCGCGAGGCGTAGAACAGGTCGTTGCGCGTCGGGTCGTAGACCACGCCCTGCTGCACCTGGCCGCGGTGCAGCAGCGCGATGGAGACGGCGTAGACCGGGAAGCCGTGCAGGAAGTTGGTGGTGCCGTCCAGCGGGTCGATGACCCAGGTGAAGTCGCTCGACTTGTTGCCGCGCGCGCGGCCCGACTCCTCGGCCAGGATGCCGTGCGAGGGGTAGGCCTCGAGCAGCACGTCGATGATGGCCTGCTCGGCCGCCTGGTCGACCTCGCTCACGTAGTCGTTCGGGCCCTTGCTGCCGACCTTCAGCACTTCGAGGTCGAGCGCGGCGCGGTTGATGATGGCCCCCGCCGCGCGCGCCGCCTTGACGGCGATGTTGAGCATGGGGTGCAGCGACTGCGACATGTTGGGCCTGGCGGGTAGGGAAGAGCGGTGTCCGCGCGGCGAGAATGCCGTGCAGGCGAAACGACAATTTTACCGGTGATGCCCGACCCGACCCGCTTCGTCCTGGTGCAGCCCAGCCACGCCGGCAACGTGGGCGCGGCCGCGCGCGCGATGAAGGTGATGGGCTTCTCGGACCTGGTGCTGGTGCGGCCGCGCTTCGCCGACGTGCTCTGCCAGGAAGAGACGGTGGCGATGGCCAGCGGCGCCGCCGACGTGCTGGTGCGCGCGCACGTGGTGGACACGCTGCCCGAGGCGCTGGAAGGCGTCACCCACGCCTGCGCCACCGCGATGACGCCGCGCGACTTCGGCCCGCCGACCTTCGCGCCGCGCGAGCACTTCGCCGACCCCGCGCTGCGCGGCTACCGCGTGGCCTTCGTCTTCGGCCCCGAACGCACCGGCCTCGCGAACGAGGACGTCTACCGCTGCCACGCCTGCCTCTCGATCCCCACCCACCCGGACTACGGCTCGCTCAACCTGGCGCAGGCGGTGCAGCTGGTGGCCTACGACTGGCGCCAGGCGCTGGGCGGCTTCGACGTGGTGCCGGCCACGAAGGCGCCGGCCTGGGCCGACGCGGTGGCGGTGCAGGGCCTGCTGGACCACTGGGAGCGCGTGCTGGTCGAGATCGGTTTCCTCGACCCGGCGGCACCGAAGAAGCTGCTGCCGCGCCTGAACCAGCTCGCCAACCGGCTGCGGCTGACGCAGGAGGAAGTGCACATCCTGCGCGGGATTGCGCGCGCGGCTACACTGAAACGCCCCCCCGACGAGGGACCGGACCATGTTCGACCGCCTGCGTGAAGACATCGCCTGCATCCGCGAACGCGACCCCGCGGCGCGCTCCAGCTGGGAAGTGCTGACCTGCTACCCCGGGCTGCACGCGCTGGTGCTGCACCGGCGCGCCCACTGGTGCTGGCAGCGCGGCTGGCGCTGGGCCGGGCGCTTCATCTCGCACGTCTCGCGCTGGCTCACCGGCATCGAGATCCACCCCGGCGCCACCATCGGCCGGCGGGTGTTCATCGACCACGGCATGGGCGTCGTCATCGGCGAGACGGCCGAGGTGGGCGACGAGTGCACGCTCTACCACGGCGTCACGCTGGGCGGCACCTCGCTCGCGCGCGGCGCCAAGCGCCACCCCACGCTGGGCCGGGGTGTCATCGTCGCCGCCGGTGCCAAGGTGCTGGGCGGCTTCACGGTGGGCGACGGCGCCCGCGTGGGCTCCAACGCGGTGCTGCTGCAGCCGGTGCCGGCTGGTGCCACCGCGGTCGGCATCCCGGCGCGCATCGTCGTCAAGAGCGCCGACGGCCAGCGCGAGGACCAGGCCGCCAAGTTGGGCTTCTCGGCCTACGGCGTGACGCAGGGCGACGATCCGGTCTCGATGGCGATGAAGGGCCTGATCGACAACGCCGCCGGCCACGAGCACCAGATCGCGCTGCTGTGGCAGGCGATCGAGAAGCTCTCGCAGCGCGCGCGCGAACTGCCGGCCGCCGAATGCGTGCCGCAGGAAGCGCACATCACCGAGCAGTTCGACGCCGAGCGCCTGAACCGCCTGGTCAAGTAGCGGCGCGCGGCGGCCGGATCGCCGTCTTCGGGCGGAACGCCTTGCAGGCCGCCTCGTCGGTCTCGAGGTAGGGGCCGCCGATCAGGTCCACGCAGTAGGGCACGGCGGCGAAGATGCCGGGCACCGGCGGCGTCGCCCTGGGCAGGCCTTCCAGCGTCTCGGCGATCGACTTCGGCTGACCCGGCAGGTTGATGATGAGCGACTTGCCGCGGATCACCGCCACCTGGCGGCTCAGGATCGCGGTCGGCACGAAGGCCAGGCCGATCTGGCGCATCTGCTCGCCGAAGCCGGGCATCACCTTGTCGGCCACCGCCAGCGTGGCCTCGGGCGTCACGTCGCGTGGCGCGGGCCCGGTGCCGCCGGTGGTGAGCACGAGCGCGCAGCCGGCGTCGACCAGCTCCACCAGCGTGCCGCTGATCGTGGCCTGGTCGTCGGGAATGAGCCGCGGCTCGAACGCGATCGGGTTCTTCAGCGCCTTCGCCAGCCAGTCCTTCAGCGCCGGCAGGCCCTTGTCCTCGTAGATGCCGCTGCTGGCGCGGTCGCTCACCGAGACGATGCCGATCTTGACGGGGTCGTGTTCCATGGTCGCGTTCCTTCAGGGTCGCAAGGGTGGGGGTTCGAGGGCGAAGGGCCGGCCGTCGGTGACGAGGCCCAGCGAGAGCGCGTCGGCGCCGGGCAGCACGCGGCAGCTGTCGGCCGTGCGCCGGGCCGTGGGGCAATGCTGCACCGGTGCCGAGCCCGGCGGCAGCGGCACCACCAGCATCGCCTGCGCGTCGTCCATCTCGTAGAGCGCGCGGTTCATCAGCGCGGCGTCGAAGCGTTCGCCCAGCTGCTGGCGGAAGAAGGCCCAGATCTGCGGCTGCAGCTGCGGGTCGACCTGGTGCGTCTCACGGTTGTGCGCGCCGTGCAGGCCGAGCCAGGCTTCGCCGCGCACGAGCCCGGCGGCGAAGCGGCGCTCGCGCCCGCCGGCGAACATGATCGCGCAGGCCGACAGGCAGCGCCCCGCGACCACCGTGCGCAGGCCCCGCTCGGCTATGAGGCGGCCGATGCGCAGCGCGGTCCACAGGTCGCCGCCGGGCGAGTGGGTGAAGACCACCGTCTCGGTGCGGCCGGCGGCCAGCGCCTGCTCGAAGCGCACCAGGTCGTTGCCGACCTCGCCGCCGGTGAAGAGCGTCGACCCGCGGCGTTCCAGCGTCAGGGCGTGGGCGCCGCCGGCAGCCAGCAGGGCCACCAGCGCCAGGGGCGCCAGCCGCGGCGGCCTCATGCGTCCGGTGGGGCGGCGCCGTCTTCGGCCAGCAGCGTGCGCAGCTCGCGGAACAGCTCGCGGAAGGCGCGACCCTGGCGCGGCGCCTTGCCGGCTTCGGGCGCCGCCGCGGGCGCGTCCTTGCGCGCCTGGCGCGCGAGCGAACGCAGGTGCTGCAGGTCGGCGCCGGGGCACTTCGCGGCCAGCCGTTCGAAGGCCTCGTCGCCGGCGATCAGTTCGTCGCGCCAGCGCTCGGCCTCGTGCAGCGCGAGCGTGGCGCGCGCAGAGCCGATCGAGGCTTCGGCCACCGCCTCGCGCAGCACCGCCTCGTCGGCCGAGCGCATGAGCTTGCCCACGTACTGCATCTGGCGCCGCCGCCCTTCGTGCGAGGTGGTGCGGCGCCAGGCCTCGATGGCCTCGCGCAGCGAGTCGGAAATGTCCAGCGCCGCCAGCCGCTCGGCGGGCAGCGCGGCAACGGCTTCGCCCAGGGCCTGCAGGTCGTGGGCCTGGCGCTTGAGCTGGGTCTTGCTGGGGCGCGCGTCGTCGGCGTCGCCGTAGTGCGCGTCCAGGCCGCGGTGCGGGGCGGCGCGTCGGTTCATCGTGGGAAGGCGGGGGGCAAGGGCGTGGGTATGATAGACGCGACCTTCCAGCAGGGCGCTCCGCCAGCGCACCTTCCCGACCTCGATGTCCCGCCAGAGTCCCGCGCCCGGCTTCGCGTTCAGCCGCGAACAGTTCCAGCAGATCGTCGAGGACACGCTGTCGCAGGCGAAACGCCTGGGCGCCAGCGACGCCGGCGCCGAGGTCTCCGAAGGCACCGGCCTTTCGGTCTCGGTGCGCAAGGGCGAGCTGGAGAACGTGGAGCGCAACCGCGACAAGTCGCTCGGCGTCAGTGTCTACCTCGGGCAGCGGCGCGGCAATGCCAGCACCTCGGACTTCTCCGCCGCCGCCATCGCGCGCACCGTGCAGGCGGCCTACGACATCGCCCGCTTCACCGCCGAGGACCCCGCCGCCGGCCTGCCCGACGCCGAGGACCTGGCCAGCGCCGAGGAAGCGGCACGCGACCTGGACCTCTACCACCCATGGGCGATCGACGCCGCCGAGGCGGCCGAACTGGCGCGCCGCTGCGAGGCCGCGGCCTTCGCGGTCGACCGCCGGATCACGAATTCCGAAGGTGCTGGCGTGTCTGCGCAGGAGTCGCACTTCTGGGCCGGCAACACGCGCGGCTTCCGCGGCGGCTACGCGGCTTCGCGCCACTACATCTCGGTGAGCCCGATCGGCGGCCGCGGCCGCGCAATGCAGCGCGACGCCTGGTACACGTCGATGCGCGACCCGGCCGAGCTGGCCTCGCCGGAGGCGGTGGGCCGCTACGCCGCCGAGCGCGTGCTCTCGCGCCTGAACCCGCGCCGCGTGCCGACGGCCGAGGTGCCGGTGCTGTTCGAGTCCACCGTCGCCGCCGGCCTGCTGGGCGCCTACGTGCAGGCCACCTCGGGCGGCGCGCTCTACCGCAAGGCGAGCTTCCTCGTCGACAGCCTGGGGCGGCAGGTGCTGGCGCCGCACCTGGACCTGCGCGAGGACCCGCACCAGCGCAAGGGCAAGGGCAGCGCTCCCTTCGACGACGAAGGCGTGCGCACCGGGCCGCGCCAGGTGGTCGACGCCGGCGTGGTGCAGATGTACTTCCTCTCCAGCTACTCGGCGCGCAAGCTGGGCATGCGCACCACCGGGCATGCCGGCGGCTCGCAGAACCTGGCGCTGACCAGCCGGCTCACGCAGCCGGGCGACGACCTGGAGGCGATGATCCGCAAGCTCGGCCGCGGCCTCTTCGTCACCGAGCTCATGGGGCAGGGCGTCAATCAGGTCACCGGCGATTACTCGCGCGGTGCCGCGGGCTTCTGGGTCGAGGACGGCCGGCTCGCGTTCCCGGTGCAGGAAGTGACGATCGCCGGCAACCTGCGCGAGATCTTCAAGGGCATCGTCGCCGTCGGTGCCGACGTCTACGTGCAGGGCAGCAAGGCGGTGGGCTCGGTGCTCGTCGACCGCATGAAGCTGGCCGGCGCCTGAAGGCCGCCCACCGCGGACAAACCCCGATTTCAGCGCCCGTTCAGGCTGCGTTGAAAGGCTGCGCGAACGAGTGAGATTCGCGTGCCGCCCGATTGCGGGTTCGAGCGGGAAAACCCGCCCGGGTCCGCAGGGGGGCGCTGCCTAGAATCGCGCCGTTTTCGCCTCCCCTCCCTCTTCGCTTCCACTCCCGGAGATCACCATGGAACGTCGTTCCTTCGTTCAAGGCGCCGGTCTGGCCGGCGTGCTCGCCGCCGGCATGGCGCCGGCCGTCGTGCATGCGCAGGCCAACATCCGCTGGCGCCTGGCCTCCAGCTTCCCGAAGTCGCTGGACACCATCTATGGCGCCGCCGAGGTCTTCGCCAAGAAGGTCGGCGACATGACCGGCGGCAAGTTCCAGATCAGCACCCACGCCGCCGGCGAACTGATGCCCGCCTTCGGCGTGGTCGACGGGGTGCAGGCCGCCACCGTGGAGATGGCGCACACCGCGCCCTACTACTTCTTCGGCAAGGACCCGACCTTCGCGCTCGGCTGCGCGATTCCCTTCGGCCTGAACTCGCGCCAGATGAGCGCGTGGATGTTCGAAGGCAACGGCCTGAAGCTGATGCGCGAGTTCTACGCCAAGTACAACATCGTCAACTTGCCGGGCGGCAACACCGGCGCCCAGATGGGCGGCTTCTTCCGCAAGGAAATCAAGACGCTGGCCGACATCAAGGGCCTCAAGATGCGCATCGGCGGCTTCGGCGGCAAGGTGCTCGAGCGCATCGGCGGCGTGCCGCAGAACATCCCCGGCGGCGAGATCTACCAGGCGCTGGAGAAGGGCACGATCGACGCCGCCGAATGGGTGGGCCCGTACGACGACGAGAAGCTGGGCCTGAACAAGGTGGCCCCGTTCTACGCCTACCCCGGCTGGTGGGAAGGCGGCCCTCAGCTGGACTTCTACGTCAACGACAAGGCCTGGAACGGCCTGTCGGCCGAGTACAAGGCCATCGTCGAGGCGGCTGCCTCGCACGCCCACGTGGAGATGCAGGCCAAGTACGACGCGCGCAACCCGGCCGCGCTGAAGCGCCTGGTGGGCAGCGGCACCAAGCTGTTCCGCTTCCCGAAGGACGTGATGGACGCCGCCTTCAAGGAGGCGATGGCGCTGTACAGCGAGCTCTCGGCCAGCAACCCGGCGTGGAAGAAGGTCTACGAGGACTTCACGAACTTCCGCCGCGACCAGAACCTGTGGTTCCGCTTCACCGAAGCCGGCTTCGACGACTTCATGCAGCAGCAGAAGCTCTGATCTTGGGCGGCGGCCGCGGCCGCCTGCCATCCGAAGGGGCCCCGCGACGCGGGGCCCTTTTTCATGGGCTGCGCGGGGCCGACATCTCGCGCATCAGGCGCTCCACGTCGTCGGCCGGCACCGCGGCCGGGGCCAGCGTGGTCGGCGTGCTGCGCCACCAGCGCGTGACCTCGGGCCGCAGCGCGACGAGCGCGACCACGCAGGCCGACCAGGCCAGGAATGGCGCGAGCGTGCGCACCATGGCGCCCAGCGGCGGCCGCGGCCGGTAGCGGCCGCGCGCCAGCACCAGTGCGTAGCCGGCCGGCGGCAGCAGGAAGCCGGCCTGCAGCACCAGCAGCACGAGCGTGGCGACCCAGGCCGCGTCTTCCACCTGTGCCAGGAGCGGCGGCATCACGATCGGCACCACCAGGAACACGAGTTCGAAGGCGTCGAGCACGAAGGCGCCGGCCAGCAGGCTCGCCAGCACCGCGCCGGTGGCCGCCGCGGGGTGGCCCTGCAGGGCCAGCATCGCCTCGCCCACCAGCCGGTCGGTGCCGAGCGCGCGCAGCAGCAGCGAGAAGCTGGTGGCGGCGACCAGCAGCGCGAAGAGCGCGCCGGTGAGCGCGAGCGCCTCGTCCAGCACGGCGCGCAGCGCAGCGCCGTCGAGCCGGCGCGAGCCCAGGCCCCAGGCGAAGAGCGCGCAGCCGGCGGCCGCGGCGCCTTCCACCGCGCGTACGCGGCCCGAGGTGACCGCCGCCAGCAGCAGCAGCACGAGTGCCGGCACGACGACGAGCGCGAAGCGCTCGGCGCGCGAAGGTGCCGTCGGCATCGGCGCCGTGCGGCCGCGGCCGGCGGCCAGCGCGACGACGAGCCAGCCCGCCAGCACCAGCAACCCCGGCAGCAGCGCCGCCTGCAGCACATCCTGCGTGTTGACGACGCGCACCGTGCCGGCGCCCAGCGGCAGCGCGAGCGCGCGCGCCAGGTTCAGGCCTTCGGTGTGGGCGCGCATCATCGCGTCGCCCAGCAGCAGCAGCACCAGCGAGGGCGGCACCACCACGCCCAGCGTGCCGGCCAGCGCGACCAGCGCGGCGCGGCGCGGCGCCTCCGCCGGCGGCGGTGCTTCGGCCGGGGCCAGCGCGCTGACGCTGGCGCCGACCGAGCCGTTCATCGGCGCCAGCAGCGCGCCCAGCAGGAGCAGGCCGACGGCCGGCGCGGCGCCCGGCACCGCCTGCGCGGCCAGCCGCGTGAAGCCACGCTGAAGGGTGTCGGCCAGCGCCAGCCGGCGCAGCAGGGCGCCCACCAGGGCGTACAGCGCCAGCGCCTGCAGCAGGTCGGCTTCGAGCAGGCCCAGCACGCGTGCCGGCAGCGCCGAGAGCAGGGCGGCGTCGACCCAGCCGGCGAGCCAGCCGAGGCCGGCGCCGAGCGCGCAGACGCCCAGCAGCACCGCCTGGCTGGACCAGCCGGTGGCGAGCATGAGCGCCAGCGCCAGCCCCAGCAGCCCGAGCCCCAGCGCGCCCGAGGCCGCCACCGGGCTCAAACCCGGCGCCGCCGCAGCGAGGCCAGCGCCTGCGCCACCAGCAGGACGGCCAGCAGCACGAGCGCGACGCGGATCGCGAAATAGCCCGGACTCAGCGACTCCGGAAAGCGCTCCAGCGCCCACATCGAGCGCCAGGCCGGCGGCAACGCCGTCGCCAGCAGCACCAGCGCGAAGGGCAGCACGCACAGCGCCTCGCCGATGCGCGCGAAGCGGGGCTGGCGCGCTGCCAGGTCGGGCCGCGCGACGAGGTGGCTGCCGCGCGCGCCGGCATGCGCCACCGCCACCGCCACGTAAAGCGCGAACAGCGCCTGCGCGAGGTCGTTGGCCAGCAGCGAGCCGGCGCCCACGGCGTCGCGCAGCGGCCACTGCGCGAACAGCAGGCCGCCCATCGGCAAGGCCAGCCAGGCGGCCAGGCAGGCGAGACGCTCGATCATCGCGTGTCGCGGCCCGCTACTTGTTCTTCTTCTTCTTGTCTTCCTCGTTGGCGCGCAGGATCGCCGCCATCGGGTCCTCCGGCGCGTCCTCCTTCGGTCTCTCGAGTTCGGGGAGGCCGGCGCCGGAGGCCGCGCCCGGCGCGGCCGGGTTGGCGTCGTGCGTGAGCTGCTGGTTGATCTCCTGCTGCAGCAGGTCGATGTTGCCGCCGCCCGCTGGCTGGGTGTCGCGCGACACGATGCCGGGGAAGGTGATGATCAGGCCCACCATGATGATCTGGATGATCACGAAGGGCACCGCGCCCCAGTAGATCTGGCCCGTGGTCACCTTGTTCACCAGCTTGCCGGTGACGCGGTCCTTGTAGTCCTCGGTCGGCGCCACGCTGCGCAGGTAGAAGAGGGCGAAGCCGAAGGGCGGGTGCATGAAGCTGGTCTGCATGTTCACCGCCAGCAGCACGCCGAACCACACCGGGTCGATGCCCAGCTTGATGGCGACCGGGCCGATGAGCGGCACGACGATGAAGGAGAGCTCGAAGAAGTCGAGGAAGAACGCGAGCACGAAGACCAGGATGTTCACCACGATCAGGAAGCCGACCTGGCCGCCGGGCAGGCCGCTGAGCAGGTGCTCCACCCACTTCGGGCCGTCGACGCCCTGGAAGGTGAGGCTGAAGACGGTGGAGCCAAGCAGGATGAAGACCACGAAGCAGGACAGCTTCATCGTCGAGTCCATCGCCTGGCGCATCAGCTTGAGATCGAGCCGCTTGCGCGCGATCGCCATCGCCAGCGCGCCGACCGCGCCCATCGCGCCGCCTTCCGTGGGCGTGGCGACACCCAGGAAGATGGTGCCCAGCACGAGGAAGATCAGACCCAGCGGCGGGATCAGCACGAAGGTCACCCGCTCTGCCATCCTGGACAGCAGGCCCAGCCTGAAGAGTTTGTTGACCACCGCCAGCGCGAACGCGGAGCCCACGCCAACGCACATCGAGACGACGATCAGCTCGTCGGTCGGCGTGTTCGCCGGGCGCGACTTCGCGAACAGCACGGCCAGCGCGGTGGAGGCCACGAACAGCAGGCCCAGCGAGGTCAGGCCCGACTTGCCGTTGTCCTCGCGGATCGAGCGGGCCTCCGCCGGCAGCGCGGGCGCGAACTGCGGCCGCACCAGGGCGGCCACGACGACGTAGCCCAGGTACAAGCCGGTGAGCACGAAACCGGGCACGAAGGCGCCCTTGTACAGGTCGCCTACGCTCTGGCCCAACTGGTCGGCCATGATGATCAGCACCAGCGAAGGCGGGATGATCTGGGCCAGCGTGCCGGACGCAGCGATCACGCCGCCGGCCAGACGCCGGTCGTAGCCGTAGCGCAGCATGATGGGCAGCGAGATCAGGCCCATCGAGATCACCGAGGCGGCGACGACGCCGGTGGTGGCGGCGAGCATGGCGCCGACCAGGATCACCGCGTAGGCGAGGCCGCCGCGCACCGGGCCGAAGAGCTGGCCGATGGTGTCGAGCAGGTCCTCGGCCATGCCCGAGCGTTCCAGGATGAGGCCCATGAAGGTGAAGAACGGGATCGCCAGCAGGGTGTCGTTCTTCTCGATGCCCACGATGCGCAGCGGCAGCGCGTTGAGCAGCGAGTCCAGCCCCGGCACGCCCAGCTTGACGCCGACGTAGCCGAAGAACAGGCCGCAGGCCGCGAGCGAGAACGAGACCGACACGCCCAGCATGAGGAACACGATGAGGCCCGCGAACATGATCGGGGCCATGTTGTTGGTGATGAACTCCATCACTGCGCTCCCTCGGCACGCTGGCGGATCACCTCGGCCAGTTCCTCCTCGGCCGACTTCTCCTGCTTCTTCTTCGTCGGGTCGTCGATGAGGCCCATCAGGAAGCCGATGCGCTTGATGAGCTCGGACAGCCCCTGCAGCCACAGCAGCGCGAAGCCCAGCGGCACGAGCGCGTAGACCGGCCAGCGGATCAGGCCGCCGGCGTTTTCGGAGACCTCGCCGCTCTGGTAGGCCTTCAGGAACAGCGGCATGAACTCGTGGATGACCGACCAGCAGAACGGGAACAGGAAGAACAGCAGGCCGAAGATCTCGATCTTGATCTGCGTGCGCTTGCCGAAGTGGCCGAAGACGACGTCGATCTTCACGTGCTCCTGGCGCAGCAGCGTGTAGCCGGCGGCCAGCAGGAACACCGCCGAGAACAGGTACCACTGGATCTCCAGGTACGCGTTCGAGCTGGTGTTGAACACCTTGCGCACGATGGCGTTGCCGGCGCTGATGAGCACGGCGGCCAGGATGAGCCAGGCGACGGAGCGACCGACGCGTTCGCTGAACGCGTCGATCCATCGGGACAGTTGCAGCAGGGCCGACACGGGTGATGCCTCCTAGGGAGCGCGCGCGCGAAGACCCGCGCGCGGACGTGTCGGAATGTAGGGGAACGCGACTGAACGGCGGCTGAAAGACGGGGCCGCCGGACCCCGGGCTATCCCGAGGTCAGCCCGCCGTGGCGGCCATGTACAGGCGCGTGGAGCGCGCGCCCGAGCGGCAGAACGCCAGGATGGGGCGCGGCAGTTCCTGCAGCAGCTTCGCGAAGGCGGCGATCTCTTCCGGCGACTGGTAGCCGCCGTCCACCGGCAGGTGGCGGTACTCCAGGCCGGCGGCGCGCGCGGCGGCCTCGATCTCGGCGCTCGTCGGCTGGCCGGGGCCGTGCTCGTGGTCGGGGCGGTTGTTGACGACGCTCCTGAAGCCGGCGCGCGCGGCCTCGGCCATGGCATCGGGCGTGAGCTGCGGCGCGACGCAGACGTCGGGCGCCACGGGGCGGAGGGGCAGGTTGCTCATGGCGTGATGCTGCCTCATTTCGCGGCCGCGAGGGCCTGCTTCACCGCTGCCGACACGAGGGCCATTTCGGCCTGGCCGGCGAAGCGCGACTTCGCGGCGGCCATCACCCGGCCCATGTCGCCCGGCCCGGCCGCGCCGAGCTCGGCCACGAGCGCGCGCACACCCTCGGCCACCTGCTCGGCGCTCAGGCGCTGCGGCAGGTAGCCTTCGAGCACGGCGACCTCGGCGGTCTCCTTGTCCACCAGGTCGGTGCGTCCGGCCTGCTGGAAGGCGGCGATCGAGTCCTTGCGCTGCTTGATCAGCTTGTCGACGATGCCCACGATGGCCGTGTCGTCGAGCACCACGCGCTCGTCGACCTCCTTCTGCTTCATCGCGGCCATCAGCATGCGGATGGTCGACAGGCGCTCGGCCTGCCTGGCCTTCATCGCGGACTTCATGTCCTCGGTGATGCGGTCCTTCAGGTTCATGGCTCAGGGTCCTTGCAAAGCGAAAAGCCCGCTGCGGCAGGCCGCGCGGGCTCAGGCGATCCGAAAAACGAGAAAGCTCAGTAGAGCTTCTTGGGCAGCTGCATGCTGCGCACGCGCTTGAAGTGGCGCTTGATCGCGGCGGCCTTCTTGCGCTTGCGCTCGGCGGTGGGCTTCTCGTAGAACTCGCGCGCGCGCAGTTCGGTCAGCAGGCCGATTTTTTCAATCGTGCGCTTGAAGCGGCGCAGGGCAACGTCGAACGGTTCGTTTTCTTTGACGCGGATCGTGGTCATCTGGAGACGGACTTCCCCGGGGAATGCGCTGCGCTCGGGTTTGCCGAACAGCCCCCGGGGGGAAGCCCGGTTCGGTTCGATGGCGCAGTGGCTGGCCAGAAAAGACCGCGATTCTAGCCCGAAAGCGCCGGCCGGCGACAGGGCCCGCTCAGAGCCCGCCCCCGCCGGCCGCGGTGGCCGCCGGGGCGGCGAGGGCGGCGAGCGTGCGCACCACCAGGTCCACCTGGCAGGCCACGGGGGCCGGGGCGGGCTTCTCGCCGCTCAGCACCGCCTGGATGTAGAGCGCGGTGGTGGAGGCGTCGTTCTCGCGCGGCAGCAGCGGCAGTTCGGTGACCACGCCGTCCTGCGCCGGCACCGACAGGTCGGGCCGGCGGCCGCCGTCGATCCAGGTGTCGATGCGCGGCTGGCGGCGCGGGTCGGCGACCGCCTCGCCTTCGGTGCCGCGCAGCAGCATCGCGGTCGCGCGCCCGCGCTCGACCCAGCCCGCCATGAGCTTGCCGAATTCGGGGTGGGTGTAGCTCGCCAGCCGCAGCGTGGGCGCGCCGTGGCAGGGGTCGACCAGCTTGGCCACCGAATGGCCCGAGTTGCGCACGCCGACGACGCGGCGCACGTCCAGCAGGCGCTGCAGCGGCGGGCACAGGGTGGCGGTGGCGATGAAGGCCGGCTCGCGCCGCGCCCAAGCGGCCGCGACGTCGGCGGCGCCGCCGCAAACGGGCAGACCCAGGTCGTGCAGCACCTCGGCGCTGCAGATGCGGCCGGGGTCCTGCAGCGGGCCGTGCAGCAGGACCGGCACGTCCTGCTGGGCCAGCAGCATGGCCAGGAGCGGCGTCAGGTTGGGCAGGCGGCGCGCGCCGTTGTAGCTGGGAATCAGCACCACCGGCCGCGACACGGGCAGCGCCACGCAGCGGGCCTGCACGGCGCGCTGGAAGCCGGTGATCTCGTCCAGCGTCTCGCCCTTCATGCGCATGGCCAGCGCGAAGGCGCCCAGCTCGAGGTCGGTGACCTGGCCGTCGAGCACGCTGCCCATCAGCGTCTCGGCCTGCTCCACGGTCAGCGAGCGGGCACCCGCGGCGCCGCGGCCGATCTCCTTGATGTACGGTGCGATGCTCATGGCTTGTCTCCAACCGGCCGTCTAGCAGCTTTCATGCCCCGAAATTCCCCGTGCCCGGGGGCCTCGAAGCCGGGGATTCGGATGGACTGTGGTGCATTCGGGGCTCATTTGTGCTGCGCCTGCTCTTTCGCGCCCGATACGATCGGGGCTTCAAGTTAGGGGCAGGTGCGGGCGCTTCGCTTGATCTGTCCCGGTCAGGATCACAAGATGGTGAACCGGTGGGCCCCTGTGCGGACCTCCGATCCGCCCAGCCGCCCGAGGAACCCGCCTCTCATGTCGTTGCCCACCGATCTCGAATCGGAAGCTCCGCTGTCGACGCTGATGGCGTCGCTGCTGCCTGCCGTGCTGGCGCGCAGCGGCGACTGGCTGGGCGTGAAAGACGCGCGTTCGGGCCGCTACGTGCACGCCAACGCGCCGATGGAGCGCGCCCTGGGGCCGGTGGTGGGCAATGCGGACGCCGACCTCTTCGACGCCGAGCAGGCCGCCGCGATGCGGCTGGCCGACCAGACCGCGCTCGGGCAGCACGACCCCGTCATCAGTGACCACCGCATCGAGCTTTCGGGCCAGCGCCACGAGTTCAGCGTGCTGCGCCTGGCCGCCGGCGACGACGGCCACCGCTACGTGTGCAGCGTGTGGTCCGACCGCAGCGCCGACCGCCAGCGCGAGACCCAGCTGCGCCAGGCGCTGGAGCAGATCGAGCACCAGCAGCGCGCCAACGAACAGCTGCGGCGCGAACTGGCCGACCAGGCCCTGCGCGACCCCGACACCGGCCTGTACACGCGGGCCCACTTCGAGGACCAGCTGCGGCGCGAGGTCGATCTCTCGACACGCGAGCACCGCGAGTTCGCGGCCGTCGTGATCGAGCTCGACGCGCCTTCGGAGAAGGTGCGCGCGCTGGGGCCGGCGGCAGACGAGCGCATCCTGGAAGCCATGGGCCGCCTGCTGCGCGGCGGCACGCGCGCGATGGACGCCTCCTGCCGCTTCGACGAGCGCCGCTTCGCGGTGCTGCTGTCGGGTGTCGGGCTGGCGACCGCGCACGCGCGCATGGAAGGCCTGCGCCGCCAGTGCGCCACGCAGGTCGTGGTGCACGAAGGGCAGGAACTGCGGCTCACCGTCTCGATGGGCGTGGCCAGCTTCCCGCACACCGCCAGCACGCAGGAAGAACTGCTCGCCGCCTGCGACAAGGCGCTCGCCGAGGCGCAGCGCCGCGGCGGCAACCACGTCACGCTGGCGGCGATCCGGTTCGAAGGCTAGAACGCGCGGCTGGCCATGTAGCTGGCCAGCGCGAACAGCAGCAGCGCGAAGATCCGCTTGAGCCTGCGGGTGTCGGTGCGGTGCGCAGTGCGCGCGCCCAGCGGCGCCATCGTCACGCTGGCGGCGGCGATGATGGCCAGCGCCGGCAGGTACAGGAAGCCGAAGGCCCCGGGCAGGGCGGGCGGCAGGCGCCAGCCGCTCACCACGTAGCCCAGCGTGTTGGCGAGGGCGATCGGAAAGCCCAGCGCCGCGCTCGTGCCCACCGCCTGGCGCAGCGGCACGTTGCACCAGGTCATGAAGGGCACCGAGAGGAAGGCGCCGCCGGCGCCCACCAGCCCGGACATCAGCCCGATCGCGCCGCCGACGGCGGTCTGCCCGGCCACGCCCGGCATCTGCCGGCCGGGCTTGGGCTTCTTGTCCAGGAACATCTGCAGCGCCGAATAGCCGATGAAGACGGCGAAGAAGATCGCCAGCCCCTGGCCCTTGGCGAGCGCGAAAACTCCAGCCCCGGCGGCCAGCCCGCCGAGCAGGATGCCCGGCGCCAGGCCGCGCAGCAGGTCCCATCGCACCGCGCCCAGCCGGTGGTGCGCGCGCACGCTGGACAGCGAGGTGAACATGATGGTCGACATCGAGGTCGCGATCGCCATCTTCACCGACAGCCCCGGCTCGACACCGCGGTGCGAGAGGATGAAGGTGAGGAAGGGCACCATCATCATGCCGCCGCCCACGCCCAGCAGGCCGGCGAGGAAGCCGGTGACGGTGCCGAGCGCGAGCAGCTCGACGACGAGCGTCAGGTCGATCCAGGGCACGGGCGAAGCGGCTCAGCCCTTGCCGAGCCGGGCCATCACCACGCGCCACTCGTCGTCGGTGACCGGGGTGATGGACAGCCGGTTGCCCGGCTGCAGCACGCGCATGGTTTCCAGGCCGGGCGTCTCGCGCATCTCGCGCAGCGACATCAGGCGCGTCTTCTTCACCAGCTTCACGTCGACGCAGACCCAGCGCGGGTTCTCGCGCGTGGCCTTGGGGTCGTGGTAAGGGCTCTTCGGGTCGAACTGGGTCTCGTCGGGCGCGGCCGGCGCGCTCACCCTGGCCAGCCCGGCGATGCCCGGCTCGGGGCACGACGAATGGTAGAAGAGCACGTCGTCGCCGACCTTCATGAGGTCGCGCATGAAGTTGCGCGCCTGGTAGTTGCGCACCCCGAACCAGGGCACGGTCTGTTTCGGCGCGGCCGCGAGGTCGTCGATCGAGACCTCGTCGGGCTCGCTCTTCATGAGCCAGTGTCGGGGCATGGTGGTGGGTGTCCGCCGTGAGCCGTGAGCCGCATTCCCGAACCCTCAAATGGTGGTTCAGGTGGGCGAGGTCAGCCGAGCTTCGGGTTCATCTGACGCGAGACGCTCACACCAGCAAGGCGATGTTCCAAGCCCTAGCTCAATGAGCATCGGTTCAAGGAAATATAGAGCTCACGCGAACACGACGGACGAAACCAGTATAGACCCGGCTGCCGCGCGTGTGCAGCGGCCGGATGTCACAGCAGGTGGCCGTCGTCGCCGAGCGCGGCGTCGATGCGGCGCACCAGTGCGGCGAGGTCCACGCCGTCGGCGCCGGTGCTGTCGGCCGGGCCGCGTTCGGCCATCTGGTAGGCCAGGTTCAGCGCCGCCAGCACCGCGATGCGTTCGCGCGCCTTCACCTTGCCGCCGTCGCGGATGGCGCTCATCTCGCGGTCGACGCGCGCGACCGCCGCGCCCAGCAGCGCCTCGCCGCCTTCGGGGCAGGCCAGGATGTAGCCCTGGCCCATGATGGTGACCTCGACCTGCTTCATGCGCCGTCGCCGCCCGCCTTGGTCTCGGCCGGCAGGCGCGCCAGCAGGGCGTCGATGCGGCCGCGCGCCGCCGCGAGTCGCGAGCGCAGGCTGTCGCGTTCGGCGGTGATGGCCGCCAGCTGCTGTTCCAGCAGCGTGGAGGATCGCTTCAGCTCCTCGTGCCGCAGCACGAGGCGGTCGATGCGTTCTGCCAGGTCCTGCAGCGTGCCCATCGGCGCTTCTCACCCCCTGGCGGCGATTGTAGGTGCCGGGGACTTGCCGGTATCGCACCAGCGGCGCACGGCGCAACTTTCGCACTGCGGCGCGCGTGCCGTGCAGACGTAGCGGCCGTGCAGGATCAGCCAGTGGTGCGCGTCCACGCGGTAGGCCGGTGGCACGCGCTCCAGCAGCTTGAGCTCCACCTCCAGCGGGGTGCGCCCGGGCGCCAGGCCGGTGCGGTTGGCGACGCGGAAGATGTGGGTGTCCACCGCCATCGTCGGCTCGCCGAAGGCGACGTTGAGCACCACGTTGGCGGTCTTGCGGCCGACGCCGGGCAGCGCCTCCAGGGCTTCGCGCGTGGCGGGCACGCGGCCGCCGTGCTGCTCGACGATCAGCCGGCTGGCTTCGACCAGGTTGCGCGCCTTGGTGCGGAAGAGGCCGATCGTGCGCACGAGTTCGGTGACGCGCTCGACGCCGAGCGCCACCATCTTCTGCGGCGTCGGCGCCAGCGCGAAGAGCGCCGGCGTCGCCTTGTTGACGCCGGCGTCGGTGGCCTGCGCCGACAGCAGCACCGCGGCGAGCAACTCGAACACGCTGCTGTAGCGCAGTTCGCTCTGCGGGTGCGGGTTGGCGGCGGCCAGCGTCGCGAAGAAGGGTTCGATCTCGCGGTCCTGCATCGGGGTCGACCTTGCCTTTGCCGTTCAGCCGCCGGCCTTGCGCTGGCGCGCGCGTTCGAGCGCCGCCTCGATCACGGCGCGCTTGGCTTCCACCGCGGCGGGGTCGGTGAGCCGGGTGTGGTTCTCCAGGTCGGCCAGCTTCGCCTGCGCCTTGGCGGCCAGGCGCTCGTCGTTCTCGCGTGCCTCGCGTTCCACGCGCAGGCGGTGGAAGGCGTAGCGCTCGCGCGCTTCGTCGGCCTGGGCCGCACTCCACGCCGCCCAGCCGGTGCGTTCGCCGGTGACGGGCACCATCGCGATGCAGTCGACCGGGCACACCGGCACGCACAGCTCGCAGCCGGTGCACTGGTCGTCGACCACGGTGTGCATGAGCTTGCTGGCGCCGACGATGCAGTCCACCGGGCAGGCCTTGATGCACAGCGTGCAGCCGATGCACCAGGCCTCGTCGATCACGGCCAGCGCGCGCGGGCCTTCGTGGCCGCGTTCGGGGTCGAGCGCGGAAGCCGCGCGACCGGTCAGCGCCGCCAGCCGCGCGATGCCCTCGGCGCCGCCGGGCGGGCAGCGGTTGATGTCGGCGCTGCCTTCGGCGATGGCCTCGGCATAACGCCGGCAGTCGGGGTAGCCGCAGCGGGTGCACTGCGTCTGCGGCAGTGCGTCTTCGATCAGGTCGGCGAGTCGGGTCGTCGCGGCGGAGGTCACCGCCGGATTATCGGCGGCGCTTCGAGGCCGCCTTTCGCGCAGGGGCAGCCAGGGCCATGGGCGCGTCGTGGCGCGCGATGAAGTCCTGTACCACCGGGTACACCTGCTCGCGCCAGCGGCGGCCGGAGAAGATGCCGTAGTGGCCGGCGCCGAGCGCGTCGTAGTGGAACTGGCGCGACTTCGGGATGCCCGAGCACAGGTCGTGCGCGGCCCTGGTCTGGCCGGCGCCGGAGATGTCGTCGAGTTCGCCTTCGATCGTCAGCAGCGCGCTCGTGCTGATGTCCTGCGGGCGCACGAACTCGCCTTCCACCTGCCAGGTGCCGTTGACGAGGGCGAAGTCCTGGAACACGGTCTTGATCGTGTCCAGGTAGTACTCGGCCGGCATGTCGAGCACGGCGTTGTACTCGTCGTAGA
>CAYVXO010000119.1:0-18755 GCA_964454485.1 uncultured Rubrivivax sp. | reverse complement strand
GCTGCGCCAGCATGTGCGTCAGCAGCGCGTAGCTGGCGATGTTGAACGGCACGCCCAGGAAGATGTCGGCGCTGCGCTGGTAGAGCTGGCAGCTGAGCTTGCCCTCGGCCACGTAGAACTGGAAGAACGCGTGGCAGGGCATCAGGGCCATCTTCGGCAGGTCGGCCACGTTCCAAGCGCTGACGATGATGCGGCGGCTGTCCGGGTTGGCCTTCAGCTGCTTCACCACCTCGGCGATCTGGTCGATGTGTCCGCCGTCGGGCGTGGGCCAGCTGCGCCATTGCACGCCGTAGACCGGGCCCAGGTCGCCGGTCTCGGGGTGTGCCCATTCGTCCCAGATGGTGACGCCGCGTTCCTGCAGCCAGCGTGCGTTGCCGTCGCCTCGCAGGAACCACAGCAGTTCCAGGATGATGCTCTTCAGGTGCACCTTCTTCGTCGTCACGAGGGGGAAGCCCTCGGCGAGGTCGAAGCGCATCTGGTGGCCGAACACGCTCTTCGTGCCGGTGCCGGTGCGGTCGGACTTGGCCACCCCGTGCTGGTGCACGTGGCGCATGAAGTCCTCGTATTGGGAGCGGATGGGGCGGGTCACTGCGGCGGCGATTATCGGGCCGCGCGCGCCCGCCTGCCTGCCGCCTCAGGCCGCCTGCGCCACCGCTTCGGTTTCCGGCTCGACGTCGGAGTAGCGGCGCGCGATCTCGACGAAGCGCTCGAACTGGCGTTCGAAGGCGTCGGCGACGGCGGGGTCGAAGTGGCTGCCGCGGCCCTGCAGGATGATGGCGCGCGCGGCCTCGCAGCTCATCGGCGCCTTGTACACGCGCGGCGAGATCAGGGCGTCGAAGACGTCGGCCAGCGCCATCAGCCGGGCAGAGATCGGGATCGCCTCGCCGGCCAGGCCGTCGGGGTAGCCGGTGCCGTCCCAGCGCTCGTGGTGCCAGTGCGCGATCTCCTTGGCCGTCGTCAGGAAGTCGACGCGGTGGCCGATGTCGTGCTCGGCCATCTCGATGGCACGCGCGCCGATCGCGGCGTGGGTCTTCATCACCGCCCATTCGGCGGCGTCCAGCTTGCCCGGCTTGAGCAGGATCTGGTCAG
This sequence comes from uncultured Rubrivivax sp., assembly GCA_964454485.1. Lineage (GTDB taxonomy): Bacteria > Pseudomonadota > Gammaproteobacteria > Burkholderiales > Burkholderiaceae_C > Rubrivivax. Next base: position 17,666 of record CAYVXO010000119.1, on the reverse strand, counting down.
GGATGCCGACCTTGCCGATGTCGTGCAGCGGCGCCGACATCGCCAGCAGCTCGATCGTGCGTCCGTCCAGCCGTTGCGCGTAGGCCGGGTCGCGGCGCAGTTCGAGCGCCAGCGTGCGCACGTAGGCCTGGGTGCGCAGGATGTGGTTGCCGGTCTCGGGGTCGCGCGTCTCGGCCAGGTGGGCCAGGGCGCGGATCGTCACCATCTGCGCCACCTCCTGCTCGCTGGCGTAGCGCTGTGCCTCGGCCACCAGCAGCAGGTTCTGCTCGATCAGCTCGCGCCGCACGCGCGCGGCGTCCAGGTGGACGCGCACGCGCGCCAGCAGGCGGTCGGGCTGCGGCGGCTTGATGACGAAGTCGTCGGCGCCCAGCGCCAGCGCATGCGCCTCGGAGGCCGGGTCGTCGTGCGAGGTCAGGAACACGACCGGGATGGCCGCCGTCATCGGCGCCGAGCGCAGCCGGCGCAGCACCTCGTAGCCGTCCAGGTCGGGCATCTGCACGTCCAGCAGCACGAGGTCGGGGGAGGGGGTCCGCGTCGCCAGCTCCAGGCCGCGGGCACCGTCTTCGGCCAGCAGCACGCGGTAGCCGCGGGCGTCGAGCAGCGACGCCAGAACTTCGCGGTTGGTCGGCACGTCGTCGACCACCAGGATGGTCTCGACCGTCGATTCGAACAGCACGTGAGGTTGCAACATCGCCTAAAACGTAAAAAACACAAACTCCACAATACCCGAGTACGGCGCCGGGCGCCAGCGGGCCCAGCCCCGGATAAGGGTTGCCGGAGTGCGCTATTTCGCGGCCGGGGCGGCCGGTTCCAGGTCGAACTGCATTGCCGCCAGCCGGGCGTAGAGCCCGCCGGCGGCGGCCAGGTCGGCGTGGCGGCCGGTCTCGACGATGCGGCCGTGGTCCAGCACGACGATGCGGTCGGCCGACAGCACGGTGGCCAGCCGGTGCGCGATGACGATCGTCGTGCGGTCCTTCATGGCCGCCTCCAGCGCCGCCTGCACCATGCGTTCGCTCTCGGCGTCGAGCGCGCTCGTGGCCTCGTCCAGCAGCAGCAGCGGCGGGTTCTTCAGCATCGCGCGCGCGATCGCGATGCGCTGGCGCTGGCCGCCCGACAGCCGCACGCCGCGTTCGCCCAGGAAGCTGGCGTAGCCCTCGGGCAGGGCGCTGATGAAGTCGTGCGCGAAGGCGGCCTTGGCGGCGGCCACCACCTCGGCGTCGCTCGCCTCGGGGCGGCCGTAGCGGATGTTCTCCATCGCGCTGGCGGAGAAGACCGTGCTCTCCTGCGGCACCACGCCGATGCGGCCGCGCAGCGCGGCGAGCGAGGTCTCGCGGATCGGCACGCCGTCGACCAGCACGCGGCCCGAATGCACGTCGTAGAAGCGCAGCAGCAGCTGCAGTACGGTGCTCTTGCCGGCGCCGCTGGGGCCGACCAGGGCCAGCGTCTCGCCGGGGCGCACTTCCAGGTCGAAGTCGGCCAGCGCGGCCTGCTTGGGCCGCGAGGGGTAGTGGAAGCCCACGCGCTCGAAGCGCACCGAGGAGCCGCCCTGCACCGCCGGCAGCGGCCGCGGCGCCGGCGGGTCGGCCACCGGCGAGCTCGCGGCCATCAGCTCCATCAGCCGCTCGGTGGCGCCGGCGGCGCGCAGCAGGTCGCCGTAGACCTCCGACAGCACCGCCACCGCGCCGACGAGGATGATCACGAACACCACCGTCTGCCCCAGGTGGCCGGCGCTGATGCGCCCGGCCACCACCGCCTGCGTGCCCTGGTACAGGCCCCACAGCAGGGCGCCGAAGGTGGCGCTGATCATGAACGCGACGAGGAAGCTGCGCACGCGGGTGCGCTTGCGCGCGGCCTCGAAGGCGTTCTCGGTCGCGGCCGCGAAGCGCCCGGCCTCGCGCGATTCCTGCACGTAGCCCTGGACGACGGGGATCGCGTTCAGCACCTCGGCGGCGATGGCGCTCGAATCGGCGACGCGGTCCTGGCTGGCGCGGCTCAACTTGCGCACCCGGCGCCCGAAGACCATCGAAGGCAGCACCACCAGCACCAGGATGCCCAGCACCTGCGTCATCACCCAGGGGTTGGTGACGACGAGCGCGATCACCGCGCCCAGGCCCATCACCACGTTGCGCAGGCCCATGCTGAGGCTGGAGCCCACCACCGTCTGCACCAGCGTCGTGTCGGTGGTCAGGCGGCTCAGCACCTCGCCGGTCTGCGTGGTCTCGAAGAACTCGGGGCTCTGGCGCACCACGTGGGCATACACCGCGTTGCGCAGGTCGGCGGTGATGCGCTCGCCGAGCCAGCTCACCATGTAGAAGCGCGCCGCCGAGAACACGCCCAGCGCGGCGCCGACGCCGAAGAGCGCCAGGAAGTGGTTGCGCAGCCCCATCACGCGATCGCCCGGGTCGGCGGCGACCAGGCCCTGGTCGATGAGCGACTTCAGCGCCAACGGAAAGGCCAGCGTGCTGGCCGCGGCGAGCAGCAGGAACAGGCCGGCGAGCGCGATGCGGACGCGGTAGGGGCGCAGGAAGGGCAGCAGGCCGGAGAGCGACTTGACCTGGCGCGCGGGTGCGGCGCCGGCCGGCAGGGAGGCTTGGGACATGGCCGCAGTGTAGGCAAGGGGCCCCGGCGGCGCCCCTCATCCGGGTGGTGTCGCGGCAGGGCCCCGGCGAATCCGCATACGATGGCCGTTGCCGTCCGCGGCGGTGCGCGCCTGCAGCGCTCAAGTCGCGCCCGTTGTGGTCGAATAAGGGAACTGCCTCCCGCCGCCGTCGATGCTGCCCACCCCCGCACCGGAAACCCCCGCCGAAACGCCGGCTGCGCCGCGCGTGCGGCTGTGGGTGGTGGCCGCCGGCGCCGGCCTCGCGCTTTCGGGCGCCGCGGCGGTGCTGGCCTGGGCCTTGGCGCAGCTGGTGGGTTCGGTCGAAGCGGCGGCGCCGCTCGCTGCCGCGGTGGCGGTGGCGCTGGGCGCGCTGCCGATGGCGCTGGTGGTCGGCAAGCTGCTGCGCGAACTGGAACAGGCGCGCCGCCAGGCCGCGCCCAAGGAAGGCGCCGACCCCGCCGGGGCGGCGAGCCGCGGCCAGTTCATCGCCCTGGCCGAACGCGAATGGGCGCGCGCGCGCCGCTACGGCGGCGAGCCGGCGATGCTGCTGGTCGAGGTCGACCGCTTCCAGCGCCTGGCCGACGGCAAGGGCCAGGCCGCCGGCGAGGCGGTGCTGCGCGCGGTGCTGCACGACATCGCCTCCACGCTGCGCGGCGGCGACGCGCTGGCGCGCTTCGGCGGGCCGCAGGTGGCGGTCTGGCTGACCCAGGTCGACGCGATGGGCGCGCTCGACGTGGCCGACCGTATCCGCGAGCGCACCGAGGCGCTGCAGGTCGAATGGGAGCCGCAGGCGCTGCGCGTCACCGCGAGCGTCGGCGTGGCCGCGCTGCGGCCGGCGCACCAGACACTGGCGGCACTGATCGCCGACGCCGAGAGCGCCGTCCAGGCGGCGCGCCAGGCCGGCGGCAACTGCGTGCGCGCGGCCCCGGTGGACCCGGCGCGGCTGCGTCGCATCGGCCCTTCGGTGGGCGACAACCAGGCCGCCGGGCCGCTCTGAGGTTCCCTCACCCCATGCGCAGCTTCGCTGCGTAGCCGGTCATCTCCAGGTAGCCCAGGCCGACACGGCGGCCGGCGGCATCCACCAGTTCGGACAAGCCTTCCCAGTACACCGCGCCGGTGTTGGCGCGACTGTCGAGTTCCTGCGCGTCGAGCAGGCTGCGCACGCCGAAGCGGCCGGCCGGCGTGGCCAGCGTCCATTCCACCGGATAGGCCGCCTGCGTGGCCGGGCTGGTCCAGCGCCGGCCGGGCGTGAAGGTCACCTCGGCGGGCGCGAAGTCGCGCACCGTGCTGCCGGCCGCGCGCCAGCCGCCGCCGGCCCATAGCGTGCTGCCGTCGGCGCGCCGGACGCGGAAGGCCATGAGCGCGCTGCCGTCGAAGAGGTTGAAGCCGACCCAGTCCCAGCCCACCGCTTCGGGCGCCAGGTAGCTGTCGCTCCACTCGCGGTCCAGCCAGGCGCGGCCGGTCGCGGCCAGCGGCGTGCCGGCCAAGTCGAGCGCGCCCGCCACGGCGAGCTGCGGCTCGCTGTAGTAGTGGCTGGCCTGCGATTCCAGCGGCCCCTTGCGCGAGAAGCCGGCGTCGCCCTGCAGCATCGGTGGCTGCGCAGGCGTGAGCTGCAGGTCGAGCGCGAAGTCCGCCGCCGGCAGGCGCGTGCGGTAGCGCCCGCCTTCGCGCACGAAGGACCAGTCCGCGAGGCGCAGCTCGGCGTCTTCGGTGCTCGCGAAGGCGAGCGCCGAATCGCGCTGCCCCGACCAGCGCGCGATGCGCTGTGCGTGGCGGTGGCGGCGCGCCTGCAGGTCCGTCACCGCCGCATGGGCGAAGAGAAGATGGCGCGCCGCGAAGCGGCCGGGCAGGTCTTCGGCCAGCCCGGTGCGGCTGCGGAAGAAGGTGAGCTGGAAGCCGCAGCGCGGCGCCTCCGGCGTGCCGGTCCAGCCGGTGGCGTACCACCACTCGGTGCGCGCTTCGAGGTGCGCGCCGTGGTCGCGCGGGAAGGCGAAGGCGCGGCCGCGGCGGATCTCGCCGAAGGCGGGCGCGGCCAGCGCGGCCAGCAGGAGCGCACGCCGCCTCACCAGTCCTCCTTCACCGACAGCACCGCCGGCCGCCCGGCGGCGCGGCGCGCGCTGAAGGCGGCGGTCGCGATGCCGGCGGCCAGCACCGCGGCCGCCAGCGCGGCCAGGCGCGCCTTCGGCAGCACCAGGTCCATCGTCCAGTGGAAGCTCTGCGGGTTGACCACGAACACCAGCACCAGGCTCACCGCCAGCCCCAGCGCCAGCCCGATCAGCGTGCCCGCGGCCAGCCAGGCGGCGGCTTCGGCGGCGACGAGGGCGACCACCTCGCGCCGCGTCAGCCCCAGGTGCGCCAGCAGGCCGAACTCCTTGCGCCGCGCCAGCACCTGCGCCGACAGGCTGGCCGCGATGCCGACGAGGCCGATCGCGATCGCCACCGCCTGCAGGTAGTAGGTGACGGCGAAGCTGCGGTCGAAGATCGAGAGCGAGATCGCGCGCAGCTCGCGCGTGGTGGCGAAGGCCAGCATCGAAGGGTCGGGCAGCAGCGCGCGCAGCCGCGCCTGCACGTCGGCGGCCTCGGTGCCGGGCGCGAGCCACAGCGCCAGGTCGTTGAGCCGCGCGTCGCCGCTCAGGCGGCGGTAGGCCTCGAGGTCGATCGCGACGGCGCCGAACTGGCGTGCGTAGTCGCGCCACACGCCCAGCACGCGCAGGCGCGGCGGCGGCTCGGCAATCGGCAGCTCGATCGTGGCGCCGACCGCGGCGCCGTAGAGCGAGACCATCGCCTCGCTCACGTAGACGCCGGTCTCGCCGGGCGCGGGCGCGAGCGGGGCTTCGACGAAGGGCAGCGCCTGCGCGGGCTCGGGCAGCGCGCGCGCGATGAGCGTCACCGCCGGCCGGTCGGCCGCGAGCTGCAGCGCGCGCACCCGGCTCGCCGCGAGCTGGCGCACGCCGGGCAGGCGCGCGGCGGCGGCCACGACCTCCGGCTCCAGCCAGGCCTGCGCGGCGGCGCTGCTGCTGGCGGCGCTGCGTGCGTACAGGTCGGCGGGCAGCACGGTGTCGAGCCAGCGCGAGACGCCTTCGCGGAAGCTCGCCACCATCACCGTCAGCGCCGCCGACAGCGCCAGGCTGGCCACGATGCCGGCCACTGCAGCGCTGGCGGTGCGGCGCTGGAAGCGCGCGCGCCGCAGCGCCAGCAGCGCAAGCGCGCCGCGCGGCGCCGGCCAGGCCGCCAGCAGCAGGTCCACCACCGCCGGCACGAGTGCGACGCCGCCGAAGAGCAGTGCCGCCACGCCCGCATAGGCGGCCAGCGGCAGCCCGAAGAGCGGCGGCGCGAACGCGAGCGCGGTGCCCGCGGCCAGCAACGAGAGCGCAGGCCACAGCGGCGCGGCGCCGGTGTCGACGCTGCCCAGGCCTTTGAGCGCCTGGGCCGGCGCCAGCCGCTCGGCCGCGCGCGCCGGCCACCAGCCGCCGATCGCGGCCGAGGCGATGCCGAGGGCACCAAACGCCAGCGCGCCCAGCGGCCCGGCGTGCACCGCGGGTGCAATGCCGGGGAAGTAGCCGCCGCCCAGGTCGCCCGCCAGCCAGCGCAGCGCCGCCACCGCCATGCCCGCGCCCAGCAGCAGCCCGGCCGCGCTGCCCGCGGCGCCCAGCAGCAGGCATTCGGCCAGCACCAGCGTGCGGCGTTCGCCGGCGGTGAGGCCCAGCACGCCCAGCAGCGCGAAAGTGGGCGTGCGCTGCGCCACCGACAGCGCGACCACGCTGAAGACCAGGAAGGCGCCGACGAACAGCGCCACCAGCGCCAGCACCGTGAGGTTGACGCGGTAGGCGCGCGAGAGGTTGGCCACGCGCTGCTCGTCGTCGCCGGCCGCCTGCGCGGCCACGCCGGGCGGCAGCGCCAGCCGCGCCACCAGCGCGGCGCGGTCGGCGCCGGCGGCCAGCCGCAGGTCGATGCGCGAGACGCGGCCGGCGAAGCCGAAACGCGCCTGCGCGCCGGCGATGTCCATCACCGCCAGCGGCGGGCCGCCGGCGGCCACGTCGCCGGAGACTTCCAGCGTCTGCCACGAAGGCCCGGCCTGCAGCGCCAGCGAGGCACCGGGGCCGGCACCCAGCTTCGCGCGTGCGGCGGCGTTGAGGAACACGCGCCCGGGGTCGAACAGCGCCAGCGCGTCGATGCCCGCGGCAGGATGCGGCAGCAGCGTTGCCGCCAGCGGCGCCACGCGCAACGCGTCGATGCCCAGCACGTGCAGCGCCACGCGGCTGCCGTCGGCGGCACGCGCGTAGGTGTCGAACTCGACCACCGGGCTGGCGGCGGCCACGGCGGGGTCGGCGGCGGCGCGTTCGAAGAGCGCGTCGTCGATGCCTTCGCGCTGGCCGCGCAGCACGAGGTCGGGCTCGCCATTGGCGGCGCGCAGCGCGGCCGAGAACTCGGCCAGCGCCGAGCTGTTGATGAGGTGCACCGAATACGCCAGCGCCACCCCCAGCGAAACCGCCAGCAGCGCCGCCGCGTGGCGCCACGGGTGGTGGCGCCATTCGCGCAGCGCCAGCATCAGCACCAGGCGCAGCGTCATGCGGCGTACACGCCGTCGGCGCCCAGGCGCAGCACGCGGTCGGCGCGTGCCGCGGCGGCGGCCGAATGGGTGACCAGCAGGCAGGCCGCGCCGGCGTCGCGCACCTGCGCGTGCAGCACGTCGAGCACGCGCTCGGCGGTGGCGGGGTCCAGGTTGCCGGTGGGTTCGTCGGCGAGGATGAGGCCCGGCGCGTGGACCACCGCGCGCGCGATCGCCACCCGCTGCAGCTGCCCGCCCGAGAGCTGCGCCGGGTGGCGCGCGCCCAGCCCCTGCAGGCCCACCGCCTGCAGCAGCGAATCGACGCGCGCCGCGTCGGGCCGGCCCAGCAGCAGCAGCGGCAGCGCCACGTTCTCCGCCACCGTGAGATGCGGCAGCACGTGGAAGGCCTGGAACACGAAACCCAGGTGGGCGCGGCGCAGGCGCGCGCGGCCGGCTTCGTCGAGCGTCGCGAGGTCGGCGCCGCCGACGACGATGCGACCCTGGTCGGCCGCCTCCAGCCCGGCGATGCAGTTGAGCAGCGTCGACTTGCCGACGCCCGATTCGCCCAGCAGCGCGACGAACTCGCCCGCCTGCAGCGACAGCGAGACGCCGCCGAACACGCGGGTCTCGCCGAACGACTTGGAAAGACCTTCGAGCAGCAGCATCCTGGCGCCGATGATGCACGAGAGTGCAGGGTTGTCCGCTTGGCGGTACAAGCACGCACCGCCAGGGGAGGTCGGTGCCGATGTCCAAGCCGTGGATCGTCTCTGTCCTGCTCGGGGCCGCTGCCGCGGCCTTCGCCCAGCAGCCCGCGAACCCGGTGCAGCGCCTGCGCGCGAGCGTCGAGTCCTTCGACGGCACCACGCTGGTGGTGAAGGAACGCAGCGGCGAGGTGATCCGCCTCGCGCTGGCCGACAACCTGGCGGTCAACGAGGTGCTGCCGATCGAGCTGGCGGCGATCCAGCCCCACAGCTTCGTCGGCGTCGGCTCGATGCCGCAGCCCGACGGCACGCTGCGCGCGCTGGAGGTGCTGGTGTTCCCCGAGTCGGCGCGCGGCAGCAACGAGGGCCACTACCCCTGGGACCTGCAGCCCGGCAGCATGATGACCAACGCCACGGTGGCCGACGTGGCCGCGGCGCCGCAGGGCCGGCAGCTCAAGCTGCGCTACAAGGACGGCGAGAAGACCGTGGTGGTGCCGCCGGAGGCGCCCGTCGTCACCTTCAAGCCGGGCGACCGCAGCCTGCTGGTGGCGGGCGCGCGCGTCATCGTCACCGCCCAGCTGCGCGACGGCCGGCCGACCGCGCTGCGCGTGCTGGCCGGCCGCAACGGCTTCACGCCGCCGATGTGACGCGCGCCAGCGCGGCCAGCGCCTGCGCCAGCGCGTCGGGCGCGTCGCAGGCGACCACGGTGCGCGAAGGCATCGAACGCAGCCAGGTCAGCTGGCGCTTGGCGAGCTGGCGCGTGGCGGCGATGGCCGTGTCGCGCAGCGTGTTGAGCCGGTCTGCGTCGAGCGCGGCCCAGGCCTGGCGGTAGCCGACGCAGCGCATCGAAGGCAGCCCGGGGTGCAGGTCGCCGCGCGCGCGCAGGCGCCGCACCTCGTCGACGAAGCCGGCCGCCAGCATGGCGTCGAAGCGCTCGGCGATGCGCTCGTGCAGCCAGGCGCGCGACTGCGGCTCCAGCGCCACCAGCGGCAGGTCGGCCGCTTCCGCCTTGGTGCCGGCCTGCCACGCGGAGATCGGCCGCCCGGTGCTTTGCCAGACCTCGAGCGCGCGCTGGATGCGCTGGGCGTCGTTGGGCGCCAGCCGCGCCGCGGTGGCCGGGTCCACGCGCGCCAGCTCGGCGTGCAGCGCGGGCCAGCCTTCGCGCGCGGCGCGTTCGTCGATCGCGGCGCGCCGCGCGGGGTCGGCCGCCGGCATCGTGTCCAGGCCCTCGCGCAGCGCCTTGAAGTACAGCATCGTGCCGCCCACCAGCAGCGGCAGGCGGCCGCGGGCGCGGATCTCGCCGATGAGCCGCGTGGCGTCGGCGACGAAGCGGGCCGCCGACCAGGCCTCGGTCGGCTCGAGGATGTCGATCAGGTGGTGCGGCACCGCGGCGCGCTCCGACGCGTCCGGCTTCGCGGTGCCGATGTCCATGCCGCGGTAGACCAGGGCCGAGTCGACGCTGACGATCTCCACCGGCCGCGTGCGCGCGAAGGCCAGCGCGACGGCGGACTTGCCGGCGGCCGTGGGGCCGGCCAGGCAGACGGCGCGCAGGCTCATCGCGCGGGCAGGCGCTGCACCAGCGTGAGCGCCACCGCGGCGGTGGCGAGCGACCAGAATCCCACCGTCAACGCGAAGGGCAGCGTGCTCGTGGCCGCGAGCGCGCTGCCGAGCCAGCGGCCGTCGGCGAAGGCGACGAGCGCGAGCGCGAAGCCGGCCAGCGCCGACGCGGTGCCGGCCGCGTGCGGGAACGGCCCCACCGCGCCGGCCTGCCCGCACGGCTGGTGGATGCCGTGCGCGAAGCCGAAGAGCCACTGCGGCAGCAGCACCGCCGGCACCGACTGCACGCCGGCCAGCGCCGGCAGCACGATGGCCGCGGCGGCCGCGATCGAGAGCCATCCGCCGCGCCGCACCGCGCCCTGCACGCCCCAGCGCAGGATCCAGCGCCGGCAGACGAAGGTGCCGGCGATGTAGGCGAGTGACCCGCTGGCCAGCGCCAGCCCGAAGGCGCCCGGCCCCAGCCCGAGCAGGCCGATGTAGATGAACGACGAGCCGGCCAGGTAGGTGTAGAGCCCGCCGTAGGTGAACGAGACCAGCAGCGCCCAGGCCAGGAAGGTGGGGTGGCGCGCGATGCGACCCCACTGCACGGCCAGCGGCGCCAGCCGCGTCGCCTGCGGGTTGCGCTGGCGTATCGTCTCCGGCAACCGCAGCGCGACGAAGCCGAGCGTGAGCGCGCCGCCGGCGGCCACCAGCGCCAGGCAGGCGCGCCAGCCGAAGCCGGCCGCCACCCAGCCGCCCACGCTGGGCGAGGCGAAGGCGATCAGCCCGAGACCGGTGAGGCCGAGCGACATCACACGCGCGCCTTCGACCGGCTCGTAGAGGTCGCGCACGATGGCACGCGCGATCACCACCGCCGCCGCCAGCCCCAGCCCCTGCGCGGCGCGCCAGGCCACCAGCCACTCGATCGAAGGCGCCATCGCGGCGCCCACGCCGGCGGCGGCGTGCAGCACCAGCCCCGCCAGCAGCGCCGGCTTGCGGCCCACGCGGTCGGCCACCGGGCCCCAGAAGAGCTGGCCGACGCCGAAGGCCAGCATCAGCGCGGCCATCGTCATCTGCGCCGCCGGCAGCGGCGCCGCCAGCGCCTTCGTGAGCATCGGCAGCGCGGGGAGGTAGACGTCGGTGGTGACCGGCTGCAGCCCCAGCAGCAGCGCCAGCGCCATGGCCGCGAAGGCGACCGTGGGGCGCGACGGGACGACGGCCGCGCCCGGCCGCGAAGAGGAATCCATGGGCGCCGAGGTTACCAGCCGCCCCGGGCGCGGCGCCCGGCGGGCGTCAAACGAAGCGTTCGTGCTCGCCCAGGTAGCGCCACTGGCCGGGCGGCAGCGCACCCAGCACGACGCTGCCGATGCGGACCCGCTTCAGCCCCAGCACCTTCAGGCCGACGAGTTCGCACATGCGGCGGATCTGCCGCTTGCGCCCTTCGCGCAGCACGAAGCGCAGCTGGTCCTCGTTCTGCCAGCTCACGCGCGCCGGCTTGAGTTCGTGGCCGTCGAGCGAAAGGCCGTGGCGCAGGCGCGCGAGCTCGCTGTCGGGCAGGCGCCCGGGTTTGAGGTGCTGGACGCGCACCAGGTATTCCTTCTCGACCCGGGTCTCGTCGCCGATCAGCAGCTTGGCGATGCGGCCGTCCTGCGTGAGCACCAGCAGGCCGGTGGAGTCGATGTCCAGCCGGCCGGCCGGCGCCAGGCTGCGCAGGTGGCCGGGGTGGAAGTCCAGCCGCACCGGGTCCTTCGCCCAGCGGTTCGCGGGTGTGACGAGCGTGACCGCCGGTTCGTGGCCGTCCTCAGCCTGGCCGCTGACGTAGCCCACCGGCTTGTGCAGCAGCACGGTGACGCGGCGCGCCTGCTGGGCGCGCGCGCGCGGGTCGACCTCGATCACCGCATCGGGCGCGGCGCGCTGGCCCAGCACGGCCGTCACGCCGCCCACGCGCACCCAGCCGGCGGCGATCCACTCGTCGGCTTCGCGGCGCGAGGCGAGGCCGCGTTCGGTCATCAGCTTGGAGACGCGCACGCCGGCGGGCGCGCCCGGATCATCGTCGGACATCGCCCGATTGGACCATGACGCCGGTGTGGTGTAGGCTCGTGACGCGTCCAGTGAACCGGGAGCCGCCGCCATGAAACCCGTCGCCGAGCTGATCCGCAACCGTGAAGGCACCATCTGGCACGTGCGCCCCGACGACACCGTCTTCGCGGCGCTGCAGTTGCTGGCCCAGCACGAGGTGGGCGCGCTCATGGTCATGGAAGGCGGCCGCCTGGTGGGCGTGCTCTCCGAGCGCGACTACACGCGCAAGGTGGCGCTGCAGGGCCGCAACAGCAAGGAGATGAAGGTCTCGGAGATCATGACGAGCAACGTGTTCGTCGTCTCGCCCAAGACCGACACCCACCAGTGCATGGCGCTGATGAGCGAGAAGCGCATCCGCCACCTGCCGGTGGTCGACGGCGGCACGGTGCTGGGCATGATCAGCATCCGCGACATCATGGACGACATCATCGCCGACCACGAGGTCACCATCGCGCAGCTGGAGAGCTACATCCACTCGTAGCCCCGCGCGTGACGGTCGTCACGCCGCGACCGCTCAAGCCTGACGCCACCCGGCCGATCTGATCGTCGAGAGCGCCCGTTGCGCGCCCCGGCTTCCCGGGGCGGCCGCGGTGCGCCCGCCGAGGCGTGCATGGCATTTCAGTTTCTTCCCCGGATCGGGTGGCGCCACTTCGCGGCCGCCGCGCTGGCCCTGCTGCTGGGCAGCGCCCAGGCGGCGACCAGCCCCAAGCTGGCGCCGGAACTCCGCGGCCTCGCCGGCACCGGCCCGCTGCCGGCGGCGCCCTGGGCGCGCCCGCTGGGGGGGCAGAACCACGTCAAAGTGCTGGTGGTTGCGAACCCGAATGCCGCCGACACCCACGGTCTGCGCGCCGACATCATTGCGCGCGGCGGCTCGGTGCACTACGACTACCTGACGGTTCGCGCCGTCTCGGCGATGCTGCCGGTCGACGCGCTGGACGCGATCGCGGCGCGGGCGGACGTGCTTTCGGTCTCGCCCAACCGCAGCACCGCGCGCAGCGCCAGCCTGCTGCAGGCCGCCAGCGGCGCGCCCGCGGCCACGCCTTCGGGCGGCGCCTGGGACGGCAGCGGCGTCGGCATCGCGGTGCTCGACTCCGGCATCGACTGGGGCCACCAGAACTTCCTCGACACCTCTGGCGTCACGCGCGTGCGGGCCGCGGTGGACTTCGTCGCCATCGGCCGCGCCGCGCTCGGCGACGGCTGGAAGAAGGGCGTCGACTACTCGCCCTCGCTCAAGGCCAGCGTCGACGGCACCAGGTACAAGAACGGCGACAAGAAGCTGCTGCCGTCCAACCCGCTGCCCGACCCCTACGGCCACGGCAGCCACGTCGCTTCGGTGGCCGCCGGCGCCGGCGGCTACCAGTCGCCCGACAGCGGCGGCGTCGCCCCGAAGGCGACGCTGTTCGACGTGCGCGTGCTCGACGAGCGCGGCACCGGCAACCTGGCCGACGCGCTGGCCGGCATCGACTGGGTGGTGCAGCGCGCGCGCCTGGCGCGCATCCGGGTGCTGAACCTGAGCCTGGGCGCGGCCTCGACCGAATCGTTCCTGACCGACCCGCTGGCGCGTGCCGCGCGCAGCGCGGTGGCGGCCGGCATCGTGGTGGTGGCGGCGGCCGGCAACGCGGGCCGCAACGCCGACGGGCAGACCGTCTACGGCACCATTGCCTCGCCCGGCCACGAGCCTTCGGTCATCACCGTCGGCGCGGCCAACCTGCACGCGAGCGCGGCGCGCTCGGACGACAGCGTCACCGGCTTCAGCTCGCGCGGGCCGACGCGCGGCGCGTTCACCTTCGCCAGCGGCCACCGCTGGGTCGACAACCTGCTCAAGCCCGACCTCGTGGCGCCGGGCAACCGCATCGTCGGCGCGCTCAGCAGCGACAGCGCGGGCACGCCGGGCAGCTGGGCCCTGCTGGCGCGCGAGAACCCGGCGCTGGCGCAGGTGGACGGTGCCGCGCAGGCACCCAAGCGCACGCTGATGTCGCTGTCGGGCACCTCGGTGGCGGCGCCGGCCGTCGCCGGCGCCGCGGCGCTGCTGCTGCAGGCCAACCCGGGCCTGACGCCGCCGCTGGTAAAGGCCATCCTGCAGTACACCGCGCAGCCGCTGGCGGGCGCGAACCTGCTGGAGCAGGGCACCGGCCTGCTCAACGTGGAAGGCGCGCTGCGGCTGGCGCGCGCGCTGCGGGCCGACCTCGGCAGCGCCATCGCCACCGGCGCCATCGCCGCCGGCGACAGCCTGCTCGCGCCGGGCGCAGCGCTGCCTTCGCCCGCGTCGTGGCTGAACGGCGAGGCCGTGCCCTGGAGCCGCCTGGCCTATGCCGGCGGCACCCACCTGGTGAGCGGCGACGCGCTCTTCACGCGCTACCAGCCGGTGTGGGACCCGGGCCTGACCTGGGCGCGCGAGGTGCTGATGCGCAACGAGGTGACCTGGCAGTCCATCAAGCTCACCGGCAACACGCTGGCACTGGTGCCCTCGGCGGTGCTGCAGTCCGACGTCGGCGCGCAGCCGCTGCTGACGCCGGGCGTGCGCCTGGTCGACGCCATCGTGCCCGACGCCGCCGGCGCCGCGTCCGTGCTGGCGATGCCGGTGCCGGCGGTTGCCGCGCGCGTGGCCGCGGGCGGCGGCGCGATGCTGGCGCAGGGCTTCGGTGCCCAGCCCGGCCGCGTGACGGCCGAGGGCTTCATCCTGAGCGAAGGCTTCCTGCTCTCCGAAGGCTTCCTGCTGAGCGAAGGCTTCCTGCTCAGCGAGGGCTTCCTCCTGTCCGAGGGTTTCCTGCTCAGCGAAGGTTTCCTGCTTTCCGAAGGTTTCCTGCTCAGCGAGGGCTTCCTGCTCAGCGAAGGCTTCCTGCTGTCCGAGGGTTTCCTGCTCAGCGAATCGCTCGCCGATCCGGCCGCCGCCGCCGACCCCGCTTTCCGCGGCGAATAGCCGTTGGCACCGGGGCGGCCGCCTCAAGTTCCGCCACCCGGCGACGAAGATCTGAACGGCCCCCTCAGCGGGTGGCCGCTCCTGCGCATGAGTCACCCTCCACCGGAACCCACCCAACCCGGTGCCCCGGCCGGCCCGTGGGCCCGGTTCGCCGCTGCGCACCTGTTCGACTACACCCCGGCGGCGCGCCGGGTGTGGTTCGGCCTCGTGGCCGCCGGCCTGCTGGCCGGCGCCTGGGCCGCGGTGCGGGTGGCCGGCGAAGCAAACCTCGGCGCCACCGCCTTCGGCGTGCTGCTGGTGGTGCTGGCGGCGCTGTTCACGTTGCAGGTGCCGCGCTCGGCCTTCTCGGTGAGCGTGGCCGACGTCTTCATCTTCGGCATCCTGGCCGCGCTGGGGCCCGCCTGCGCCGTGCTGGCGGCCGGCTTCGAGGGGCTGGTGGGCACGCTGCGCACCTCGCGCCGCCTGTCCAGCCGCATCAGCACGCCGACGACCGCGATGGCCTCGATGGCCGTCACCGGTGCCGCCTTCGAGGGCTTGCGCCGCCTGGCGGCGCCGGCCGGCTGGGACCCGGACCTGGTCGACATGGCGGCGCTGATCGCGGTCGCGCTGCTGCCCTTCCTGCTGACGACGCTGCCGCTGATGTCGATGATGGCGCTCAAGCGCGGCGAGCCGCTGCGCCCGCGCGCCTGGCTCGCCGACGCGAGCTGGATGGCCGCGGTCTACCTGGGCTCGGCCTTCGCCGCCGGGCTGGTGCACCTGAACGCGCGCCGCTTCGGCCTGGCGGTGGCGGTGGTGGCCGCCATCGTGGCGCTTTCGCTGGTGATGCTGCTGCGCGTGAGCTTCGCGCGCCGCGAGGCCGAGCGCGCGCGCGAGGACGCGAAGCTGGCGCAGGCGCGCCAGGAAGCCGAGATCAACCAGCAGCGCTTCACCGCCGCCTTCACGCACGCCGCCATCGCGATGGCCATCGTGCGGCCCTGCGGCACGATGCTGCAGGTCAACCAGGCGCTGTGCGAGCTGACCGCACGGCGCGAATCGGAACTGCTGGGCCGCCCCTTCAGCGAGCTGCTGCACGCGGCCGACGCCGAGCTCTTCCGCCGCAAGGCCGACGCGCTGATCGCCCAGGAAGACGGCGCCGCCTTCTCTATGGAGCTGCGCTGCCGCCGGCGCGACGGCCACGAGCTGTGGGTGTCGCTGCACTGCGGCGAATACGAGGACCCCGCCGGCCCCGGCAAGAGCCTGATCTACCAGCTGCACGACATCAGCTCGCGCCGGCTGGCCGAAAGCCGGCTGCAGCACATCGCCTTCCACGACAGCCTGACCGACCTGGCGAACCGCGCCTGCTTCCACGAACGGCTGGAGGTGGCCGTCGAGCGCAGCCGAACCGACGGCGGGGCCTGCTTCGCGGTCATGTTCCTGGACCTGGACCGCTTCAAGGTGGTCAACGACAGCCTGGGCCACATCGCCGGCAACCAGCTGCTGCGCGAGGTGGCGCAGCGCCTGGCCGCCTGCGTGCGGCCGAACGACCTGGTAGCGCGGCTGGGCGGCGACGAGTTCGCGATCCTGCTCGACGGCCTGGCCGCCACCGAGGACGGCCTGCGCCTGGCCGAACGCGTGCTGGCCGCGCTGATGCGGCCGGTCTCGATCAACGGCACCGAGGTGATGCCCGGCGCCAGCGTGGGCATCACCTTCAGCGACCTGGGCTACCGCACGGTCGACGAGGTGCTGCGCGACGCCGACCTTGCGATGTACGAGGCCAAGGCCGCCGGCCGCGGCCGCGTGGCGCGCTTCGACGCTTCCATGCACCGCCGCGTGGCAGAGAAGCTGGCGCTCGAGGCCGACCTGCGCCACGCCATCGGCGAGGGCCGGCTGGCGCTGCTGTTCCAGCCGATCTACGAACTCTCGCCCTACCGGCTGGCCGGCGTCGAGGCGCTGGCGCGCTGGACCCACCCGACACGCGGCCCGGTGAGCCCGGCGGTCTTCATCGCGCTGGCCGAGGAGGCCGGCCACATCGAGGCGCTCACCGACTGGGTGCTCGAGCAGGCCGTCTCGCAGATGGCCGTCTGGCGCCGCGGCGGGCCCGGCCGCGCCGACCTGGGCCTGCAGGTGAACGTGTCCGGCCGCGACCTCGTGCGGCCCGACTTCGTGGAGCAGGTGCAGCAATGCCTGCAGCGCCACGAGCTGGCGCCGCACGCGCTGACGCTGGAGATCACCGAGACGACGCTGATGAGCCGCATCGACCTGGCGCTGCAGACCCTGGGCCGCCTGCGCGACCTGGGCGTGCGCATCGCGATCGACGACTTCGGCACCGGCTATTCGTCGCTCGCCTACCTGAGCACGCTGCCGATCGACAGCCTCAAGGTCGACCGCTCGTTCGTGATGGGGCTGGACGAGCGGCCGCAGAACGTGGAGATCGTGCGCGCGGTGCTCAACCTGGGCCGCTCGCTCGGCCGCCGGGTGGTGGCCGAAGGCATCGAGACGCCGGGCCAGCTGGCCACGCTGCGCCGCCTGGGCGTGGCCTTCGGCCAGGGCTACCTGCTGGCCAAGCCGCAGCGCGCCGACCAGGTCGACCAGCTGCTGCAGGCACCGGCCGTCGTGCCGGCCTGATCAGCGGCCGCGCAGGAAGAGCGCGTCCAGCTCCTTCATCGAGACCTGGCGCCAGGTCGGGCGGCCGTGGTTGCAGGTGTCGCTGCGTTCGGTGGCTTCCATCTCGCGCAGGAGCGCGTTCATCTCCGGCAGCGTGAGGCGGCGGTTGGCGCGCACGGCGGCATGGCAGGCCATGGTGGCGTAGAGGTCGTCGCGCGCGCGCTGCACGGCGCGGCTGGCGCCCACCGCGGCCAGGTCGGCGAGCACGGCGCGCGTCAGCTCGGCCAGGTCGGCGTCGGGCAGCGCGGCCGGGCGGCTGCGCGCCACCAGCGTGCCCGCGCCCAGCACGCCGATGTCGAGCCCGAGCGCGAGCAGCGCCTCGCGTTCGGTCTCGGCGGTGGCGACCTCGGCCGCGCTGGCCGCGAAACTGACCGGGATCAGCAGCGGCTGCGAAGGCAGCGCCGCGGCGGCGTCGGCCGCCTGCTTCAGCCTTTCGTAGACGATGCGCTCGTGCGCCGCGTGCATGTCCACGACGACCAGGCCCTGCTCGTTCTCGGCCAGCACGTAGGCACCGCCGAGCTGGGCGATCGCCTGGCCGAGCGGCTGGTCGGCGGCGGCCGCTGGAGGGGTGGGCGCCGCCGGTGCCGGCCGCAGTGCCGCCCAGTCGGCCAGCCCGCCGCCGGCCGCCGGCCGGGCGTC